>NZ_CBVY010000001.1:291687-426634 GCF_000513435.1 Halorubrum sp. AJ67
GAGGAAGTCCGGGATGCTGTCCTCATGGAGACGCTCATGGTAACAGCACCAGCCGTCCATGCCGTTTTGGGAGAGGCCGAGTTCTTTGCCTGCGTCCGTGACGGTGATACTGTCGAAACTGTCTTGACTGGCACTGATGTCTGCGAGTGGGCTGATGTACTCCCACGATTCGCTGTCTGAGAAGCCGTGTTGGGTTTTTCCCAGGAGCGCGCCGCCTTCGTTCACAAACATGGCGATGTCGAATTGGCGATCGATGAGTGCGCGGTTCTCTGAACTCGTTAGGGCGGTGCCTCCATTGATTTGGTTATTGCTGCTCGGGATACCGATCATCGCGTAGTCGGTGAAGTCGACATTTCGGATGTTGTCGGCCCCAGAGATGAAGGTGACCTCTTCGTCGACCTGTGGGTCATTGCCCACGTCGCCCCGCCAGTATTTGACGACGTCGTCGCCGTTGTCAGCAGCTCCGAGAACGATGATCCCGTCGTTGCCGTTGGTGACGTTTTCAAGCATCGACGCGACCATCGAAGCGTGTTCCTCCGGTGGGCCGTGGTTGCTGTTGTTTGGTTCCTGCTCTGAGTCGAGTCCCATGAGAATCATCGGGCCGCCTTCCTGTTGACCGACGACGTCGAGAGTCTCGGTCTTCGTCTTGACAGGAGGGCCGATCGTCGTTGCGATTTGGTCGAAGAAGAAGAGGTATCTCGATTCCTCGATAGAGGCGTCCCATTCTTCCTGTTCTTCTCGGAAGAGCACCTCTTCGTCGCCGGTTACGGCCTTCGGGTTGCTCCTCATCCACGGTAGATCTTCCGCCATACGAATTCCGACTCAACACTCTGTTAAAGCCGTTTCTCTCGGGTGTGGTGTGTACTGAATTTGACAGAGGTGGGGCAGGTGATATCGCGTGGGAGGTCACGCGGTGGTGACGGTTGGGCCGTCGTTGGTGACTGAGAGCTTGAGATTCTTCCCGTCACCGACACCGTCTACTGTGAAGCTCGCGGTGGCGATGTCCTGAGACGCGGTTGGTTCTACGTCGACGTAGAGAGTCACCGCTTCGCCGCTGCTGAGGGTGGTTGTGGCTGTGGATCCATCGGGTGAAACGCTGGTCGCGAGCGTAGAGCGGAATGAGACGCTCTCAGCCACAGCTGGGTCGAGGGTAATGGTGTAGTCACCGGCCGTGGATTGGTGATTCGAGATCGTGGCGAACTCTTGGTTGGTCGTGTTCTCCTGGATCGAAGTCTGTGGAGAGATGCCGATGATGGCGTCTTGGCTGTCAGTTTGGACTAGGTTTACCTCCGACTGGCGGGTGATATCAGACGTTGTCATCGCTTCAGCCCCGATGAGCCCAAAGAGGAGAGCGCCGGTCAGGAGTGCGAATACGCTGATGTAGATGTGTGGGCTAGTCTTCGAGTCGGCCTGTCTCCGGTTCATTTCTTAATCCAGATCTCGTCGATGGCGTCCGCTGTGGGGTTCTTGGACTTTCCCGCTGGGATGACTGACGGGTCATCATGGCCGTTTGTGGGCGGGACTGCTTCCTCTTGAGGCACCTCGGCTGTGTCGGTGCTGCTGTCCTCCCAAATGAACACCCCGTCTTCCTCCCCGTTGTGAGCTTGGCTTCGGGACGTGGTAGATTCTAGTTCGGTGATATCGATGTTCTCTGCGACGAGAGGTGGTTCGGGGGGGCTGTAGATATACTCAGTGTCTCCGTCGACGAAGACGAACAGTTGCTGATCGTAGCAGTACACGGCACGGTCTCCCTTGTCGATCGCGAGGTTGATGATGTCTTTGAGAGACCCGACCGCGGATGTCGATCTGGCGTCCGAACTGTCGAACTTGTCGACGACCGTGATCCAGTTTTGGTTTTGGACTTCCTCGAGTCTCATTTCGAGTATCTCGGCGTCGTAATCGTCTCTGTGACGGTAGCAGTAGCCGGCACTCGCTCCGCTGATGAGAAAGAGGAAGGCCGATGTGATGTTCGTGAGACCGCCCTCAGAGTCTGTTGACTGGGAGAGCCCGCCGGTAGTGGTTGAGGTAGTGTCTGTGGAGGTCGGGATCGTGAAGACGGTATTTCCGAATACGATCTCCTGTTTGTGTTTCGCGGTGGCGGTGGCGATGACGGGCTCGTCGTCGCTGATCCGGGACTCTGAGCTCTCGTAGGAGTAGTCCGTTTCGATGATAGTGTAGACACTCAGGGACGCATCCTGCCCGAGTTCGTTGTCGTACTCCTGGATCTGTTCGTGGACATCATCGATATCGATCAGCGAGCGAATGGAGGCGGTCTCGCCTTCTTCGTAGTCATCGATGGTGGTCTCTTCAAGAGTCGAGGTCTCGGTCCAGAAGGCGGCTTCTTCGCCGTTGACCGTGGCTTCGTATTGGAGTAGCACCCGGTGTTTGGTGAGGGTCGTTTCGGTCCCAACAGCGGACGCTGTAAACCGTATGTCTCCGGCTGCGTCTATCGGATACGTGTTCGTATTGGTGAGTCGTTCTCCCTCGGTGTATGCGGAGGTGGACGTGTCGACCGTCGTCGAAACCTCCTGAGTTTGATCGACCAAGTGGTCGATTTCCGGGGGCTCTGGCTCTTCTTCAGCAAGGAGTGTTGCTGGGCTGTATGCACTGGCCGGGGTCACAAAGCCGGTGAGGACGATGAGACTTGTGAGGACGCAGATAAGGATGCTCACTGCGATGATGGCTCGTGCGTGGGCTGCGATCGCCCATTTACATTTGAGGTGATATGGATGCTCGCTCATGTCTCTAGTCGACTATCAAAGTGGTCACAGGAGCGGGTCATAAACCTGCTTGTCAGTTCTGTAGTGTCAGCGTCTGTTTTCATAGATGGTGGCCTTCTTCTGCCGGGTGATCCGGTGTGGATTGATGAATATGAAGGCGGACGCTGAGAGGATGAAAGCAATCACGCCGCTGCTTGCTAACGCTGCGAGAACTGGGTGGGTGTTCGCGAGCGTCTGTAAGGTCGATTGTGGGAGTGTGCTCGGGTACGCATAGAGGGTGATCTGAGCGATGTCCGCTGTTGGGCTTTTCCGGGGTGGGTTGCTGACGAAGACTGTTGTCTCCGGTCGTATTGGTGAGCTTTGGACTTCCTCTAGACGGAGATCGCCTTCTAAGTGAGCAGATTGGGTCATCCCGACGAGGGAGTCGCTGGTGAGAATCACCTCCTGGGTCGTTGAGTGGCCGATAGCAGCTGTTCGCTGGGTATCGTCTTCTGGGTTGACCGATTCGGATGAGATGATGGTTGCACCCTCGGTAACGGGAGTCCCCAGTATTGCGACCGGGAGTAGAAGCATCGTACAGATGGCGACGCCGATGACGATCTTCCGGTCTGATGAGCCCCGTTCAACGGGGACAGATAGGGAAGTCCGTTGGTTATCTCCGAAGATGGTGGGCGCGAAGCCGATGAGCGAAATTACAACCCACATCGAGATGACCGTGGTGGGGTTCGAGAGGATCGCACCGATGATTGGTACTGATACAGTTGTTGACCCTCCAAGCGTCATGACCGAACCGTAGATGTCGTCGTCACTAACCGGTTCGAACCCATCTTGCTGATCCGTGAGATCGTTAGCGTCGCCTTGGGTGATGTACTGACCGTCCTCGGTAGTGTCGACGATCCGGTGGAGGACGTTGCGGTTATGCTGTGACGTTTCGAACAGGATCGCATCACCGACTTCGACATCCCCGGCAGTCACAACGAGGAAGTCGTCTTGGGTGATTGTCGGGGTCATGCTGTCGCTGATGGGCGACGTGAAGACGACGGGCATGGTCCCAGCTGGGGCTACGAGGCTAAGTGTGGTTATGAGTAGGAATAGGAGCGCGAAACCGGTCAGCGCCGATTCTACACGTCCCATTGTAAGACCGTCTAGCTGAAGTCTTCGTTCGCCGATGACGAGATCTCGACGATTCCGGAGATATCCGTATCATCGGTTGACGTCTCGATGGCTAGGATCGCGTATGCGACCTGGCCGGGGTCAAGAACAACGACCTCACCAGTGTTGTCGACAGACTGGATTTCATCGCCTCCGTCGTTGCGAAGGGTTACTTCGCTGAGGGAGGGGTCTTCTTCGATGGTGTCGTCGGTTGTGAACTCAGCTTCGAACCAGAGTTCGTTTCCGTCGTCGAAGTCGATGTTTTGGAGCTCGTAGGTGTTGGTACCGTCATCAAGCGCAACAAGTTCTTCGTTGACCGGGGCGGCGTCATCGTTTGGGTCGGTATCTTCATAGACGGTGATGTCGATTCCGGTATTCCCCGGAAGGGACGCCGTGGTCTCCATGACGATCAGGTCCGAGCTGACTGCGGTGATCGCTCCAGCAGAAGACCCGAGTTCGTTCCCGTTGATGTCGAAGAGGCTCACGCCTACACCGGCGGTCTCGGGCTCGACGTAGGACGTGAGGGCGTACTCACGCTGTTCTGTGAGGTTGTTTGTCATCCGGAATGCGTACACGTTTGTTGGGTCGGTCCCATCACCGAAGACGAACGATCCGTCCGGAGTTGTGTACTTATCGTCTGTTTCGCCGGTCACAACTAATTGCGACCCGCGAATGTCGGTGCCTCCTGCTGGACCCGGCTCAAGCCGCAGGGCTGCGCTTGCGCTGTCATCCGCTTCGACACGGACATCGACAGTGCGCGTCGCCGTTGCAGACGTATACGCGACGGACCCGACGGTAACGGTTCCGAGAGCGCCTGCTGAGCCGAGTAAGAAATTTCGTCGGTTCATTTCATCCTATATTTTGTGAGGGTGTGGCGGGTGATTAGTAGTGACTCTAGACCAGTTCCGAGTTGGATTACGCGGAGGCCGAGATCGTCACGTCGCCAGTGACGTTGGAGTCGTCGGGTCCGGTATGGATCTCGATGACACCGTAGACAGTCTGGCCCGAGGTAAGGGCCATGCCCGTGAGATCGGTCTCGCCGTTGACCTGGCCGAGTTCTGCTCCCGTGTCGTCGAACAGCTTGATGACGAAGTCGACGTCGGTCGACGCGAGGTTCGCGATCGAGATGTCGAAGGTGCGCTCGGAGGTGAGCTGGTTGGTCATCGTGAAGGCGTTGTTCGTCGAGGGGCTCGAGGCGTCGCCGAAGGTGAACTCACCGTTCGGGGTGAGGAAGGCGTCGCCGCCGCCGTTGTGCTCCGAGATGCCGTTGATTGCGAGTTGTCCGTCTTCCGTGATCGTCGTGCCGTCGTTGGACTGGAACCGGAGGGCCGCGTCGGCCGAGTCGTCCGTGACAACCTGGACGTCCAGGTTGCGCTCGACGGTCGCCTGCGTGAACGCAAGCGAGCCGACTGTTCCCGCGGTGATAGCGCCGCCAGCACCAATAACGAAGTTGCGTCGGTTCATAGTTGGTTGTTTTCTCGTGGTTCTAAACCACGTACTACCCACTCCACAGACAGGGGATATAAACATTTTCCTCAAATACTGAAAATTCGACCTATGTGTCAAAGTATTGTATGGCAAAGGGCCACTTAGTTATCTAAACGTACAGTTTTGGATATTCATGGGGTGGGGCGTGAAACACGGTTAGGCCATTCCAGCCGCGATCGGAAAAGGAGTGGTAGATTAAACAGCGAGTTGTGCGATTAGGAAGACTACCAAGCAGCAAATTACAACTCCTATGACTACGGGAAGAGACGGTAAAGAGATCCCCGAGAGTAGCCCTCCGGATTTTTCGACAACAGCCTGTCCAGCGGCCGTTTTGCTTTGTTCGGTGGGTGTGTCTGCCGCATCAGTTGTGTTGCCGACGGTGACGGATCCGTTGATAGCATCATGCTGAGTGGTTGTTTCGTATGTGACTGTGCCGTTTGCTGGGGTGGTTATATTGAGTTCACTTGACACCGACCCACCAGCAGGAATAGATAGGTTCTGGGTCTTTTCAACAGTGCCATTCACTCGGTGCGTGATGTTCGCGATCCCTTGCTTATGGCCGATGTTCTCGATCACTGGTGATAGTGTGTGCTGGCTGCCTGCTTCCGAGGTCTGGTTTCTTGCTGGGGCCGGGGAGATCTGGAAGACGCTTGCTGGGAGGCTGCTGGAGTTGTAGATTTTTTCGTCGTCCTCGGTTCGCACGATGAGTGAGTGCCATGGGTGATATTCAGGGTCCGTATGGTAGCCGAAAGTGACCGTTTTCGTACTACGGTTGGCGAGTGTGACCTGTTTTTCTGCTATGGTGGTTTCTTTGCCAGTATGATTGTGGGTGGCGATCAGCTGGACAGTCTGATTCTTTTTCGTTGTGCCGAAGTTCTCGAGAGTCGCTGTGGCATTTGTTGATTCGTACTCAGTAACGTTCTCAGGAGTGACGATCTGGTTAACGCCAAGTATTGGTTTTTGGACCGGGATCTCAAACGTTATGTTGGTATTATTTGGACCAACAACTGTCGCCCGGACCGAGGGGGTGTCGTCTTCAGTGGTTTCGTAGCTGAACGTGGTACTGTCACTGCTCTCGGGGCGCAATGTTATCAGTTTTGTATCGACAACAGTCCCATTGATTACCAGATCGGTTGCGTACGTGTCCTCAGAAGTCCCCCCTGTTCGAGCAACCTCGAAGGGGACTGAGATTGTTTCTCCTGCTGCCACAGCCAGACTGGTCTTTGGAACGTCAAGCCGGAACCGAGGCTTCGCGACCTCGACGGTAGTGACCTGCTTAGCGTCCGGTGTTTTCACTGCTAATTCTATTTCCGGCGCGTCACCGGGTCGGGTTCGATACCGCAATTTGACTTTGTCACTCTCGCCGGGTTCTAATCGGAGGAGCTTGGAGTTGTACTCCCGATCGTCAACGACCAGCCCAATTCTCTTTTGCTCGGTTACGTGACCAACATTTCTGATCTTCGCGGTTACATTTAGAATGCTTCCTTCGCCCACTTGCCCAGTGCTAAGGATTTCAGCGGCGAATTTGGATTCGGTGAACGCACCCCGATCGACTCCGATGTTTTCTCCATCGCTAGTGACAATGTTATTTCCACTGGCAGTTTCAATATTGCTTCCGTTAGCGATGAGTTTCTCGACAGTTCCGTTTTCATACCGGGCTCGGACGATGGGCGACTCTTCGAATACCCTGACTACCCCTTCACCGTCTACGACAATTCTATGTCCGCTGCTCGAACGGATGGTGTTTCCACTGATCTCGAGTGGTTCGCTTTTTTCGAGGCCATTGACGGTGTATTCTCTGATCAGTCGGCCTTGTGGTTCACCATATGAGACGTGTTGTCCACTAACTATGTTGCCGTCTTCGTTCACAACGACTGCCTTGCTGTTGACCGCACTATCTGAATTGCTCAGTGGTGGGTGGCTGGGCGTGTCTGAGCTGATAGCGGTGGTCGCCTCTGTGGTCTCTGGTGAGAACTGTGCTGCTGCCAGAGCTGGACTGACGGTTCCTACTAAAACGCTGGAGGTGACTAGGATGATGAGTGAGAGGGTGAAGAGACGGTGTGTGGGGGACCTAGGCTTGTTTGTGGCTTGTGTGGGTGGCATCTGTGATCACTGGGATAAACTCCTACGGGCAGGAGCTATCTTATTTGAAATCCCTATGTCAACGTTCAAATCTAACTCACAAATAGTTGCCGCTGCCCCTATCGAATTCCTTTCACCGTGTTGGATGGTATCTGCGTCCGTCTAAGGGGTGGGATTCTCCCCTTGGTTCAGATAGTTGTCAGCCCATTCTTGTCGGGCCTCAATTTCTCGCTGGCCCCGTCGGGTGAGCGAATACATATTGGTCCGTTTGTCCTTCTCGGACTTTTCGATAAGTCCTTTCTCGACGAGGGTGTCCAGGTTGGGGTACAGCCGACCGTGGTGGATGTCTTTTTCATAGTAGTCCTCAAGCTCCTCCTTGATAGCCAGTCCGTGAGGCTCCTCGAGGCCAGCAGTCACGTACAACAGATCGCGTTGAAAGCCAGTGAGGTCATACATAATGTTACAGAGCGAATGTTAGTCGGATGACTGATAAAATTTTTGAAATAGTAAAGATGGTATTCAATCTCTGAGGCGGTCTAAGGGTTATTGGGCTGTTATTAGGCAGTAGGGGGCACCGGGCAGTTGAGGGCACCGGGCAACGGGGGGCACCGGGCAGTTGAGGGCACCGGAGTTGAGGCATACTAGGCAGTTGAGGGCACCGGGCAGTAGGGGGCACCGGAATTCAGACGGTACCGGCTGTTGAGGGCACCCGAGCTTGGACCGTCTGGGCAGTAGGGGGCACCGGGCAGTTGAGGGCACCTAAACAGAGATGGTCTAAATATCCAAATCCGGTCGCACTGCGCTCTCTTGGTTGGTATTCCCCGCCGCTTGGTCGTGTGGCCTGAGCGAAGACCGGTTACAGGGTCGCTGGGACTTGAACCCAGAACCGCTCGGGGCGCGGCGCACGTCCGTACGCACGAGCCAAGTGGAGCACGAGCCGTACTGCCCCCCGAGTGCTCTGCCGTTTGAGCTACGACCCCGCGGCGTGGCTTGCTTACAGGCACATCTTCTCTGCCATCTATGAAAAGAGTTTCCGCTTCTGTTATTCAGATATCTTGATGGGGCTTAGACGCTTTCTCGTCCCCATCGGCGAACGGAGCTACTCGAAGTTATGCCGTGAAATGTCCTGATGGAACGCTAGTTCGGTGACGAACTGGGCCTCTCGCGGGGGAGATTCCGCATCCAGGAAACCAGTCGCTTCGAGACCGATTTCGACAGCATCGAACATGTCGTCTGGGGTGTCGTACTCCAGAGTCTCGAAGAGTTCGGGACAATTGAAGCAGGTAGCGAAGATGAGTTCGCGGTGACTTCGGATCTGTGCCCAGTTCGGAGACGGACTAAGCGGATGTCGCTCTTCGAACTGTGCGTTCGTGAGACAGACTATTGCGTAGATGCCCGTGGTCACTTTCGTAGCCTGTTCGGCCTGTTCAGTTGGAGAGGTTGGCTCGGTCCATACCTGAAAGCCGAGACAGTACAGCACTGCGTCGATCGCGCCTTCTGGGTATTGTTGTGATTGCGTCTCCAGAACTTCTGGAGTCGGTAAGTCGGCTTGACGCCGATCCGTGTCGTTGGTGTCGATGATCTCGCCGCTATCAGTGGTTGTCATGCTTTGTCACCCGGATTGGGTGTAGAATTCAGGGGCGGTTCGCTCGACGTCGCGAGTGGCGCTATTTCCGGTCTTCACCGCAGGGACCGCAGGCGAGTTTGAGCGGGTGGTCTTTCCGGACGGTCTTGATGAACGACTTGGCCGCGGCCGTCGCCGGCTTCAGCCGCTTCTGGTTCGCCTCCGAAGCGTGAGTCGACAACTGAAGATCCGCTTGGACGCCGCCACGGTGGGCGTACTCGATTTCGATGAGTCGAGTGTTTCGAGTCATCCGCCAGATCTCAAGCAGGATTTCCTCTCCCTGCTGGGGTGTGAGATCGATGTCTTGGGTTCGGAAGGTATCCAGCCGGAGAGGTACCTCAGGCTGTGCGTCGGCTGTCCCAGATGCTGGGCGCGATCGGTTTGATGTTCCCATAGTGGTGTGGCTGCTGGACCGGGCTGTAGATTCGGTATTCGCGGACATGGTATTTGAGTGTACGGGTCAGGCCGGAGTCGCTGTCTTCGAGGTGCTACTACCACAGTTCGGGCAGCAGTCCGGGCATTCTGCGTAGACGATCGCGATATGACCCTCTGGAATGGACCGGTCGAGGTGTTCGCCGACGCCCACAGCATCGTCGAGGACGAGCTCTTCGTCAGCGACGATCGTGTTTCCGAAGCAGGCGTCGACAGTGCCGTCTTCGTCGATTTTGGTCTCGATGTCGGTTCCACAAGACGCGCAGCCGGTGGTGATGGATGTTGGCATTTTTCTGAATTCCTCTATCTCACTCGGGAGATAGAAAACCACCAGCTCGCTGGTGGTAGACGGTTGATTTTCGGAGGGGCGACTCCAGATGTTGTTGGTCGACGCCGGCCGTCAGGCCATTGCGGGTTGCGCGGCGGACATGATTGCCTGATCTGGACCGGAACACCAGTGGCAGTCGCCGTCGTCGCGCTCTGGGTCGTATCGGTGACCACAGTCAGTACAGGATTCGAGGTGGCTATCGCGAACGCGGATGTTCTCGGCGTAGATGACGGTGACAAGTCGATCATTTCGCGAGAGGATGATGATCCCGCTGGGCTCGTGTAGTCGAGCGTCATCCGTCTTTAGTTAAGCCTCACACCTCGGTTGTGTAGCGGTAGCGAGTGTCTCTTGTAAGATCGGTCGCTGCTTGTGGATCTTTTGAGCGTCTTCTATTAGTCGTTCGAGCAGCGGCGGTGGTGAGTAGCCGAGGTACTCACCGAGTTCGTGGAGAATGAGCTGGGCGTGCGACCGGAAGGTCGCCGCCCAGCGCTCTGTCGGAAAGACAAGCTCATCATCCGCCTGCTCGGTGACGAGATCCAACAGATCACGGCTCACAAGCAGCGAGAGCAACGCTGCGTACAGTAAGATCCTCACCACGTGTTCGTCGCTCGTGTCAAACTCATCCAGTTCGTACTGCGTCTTCAGCTCGCGGAACAGCAACTCAACTTCCCACCGACAGCGGTAGATCTCCGCTAAATCTGCCGGAAAGAACTCCTCTCTCGCCAAATTCGTCATGTACAGGTGGTGGTCGTCGGCGTCCTCGTCGCGGACGCCGACGACGCGAAATTGCTTCGTATCCAGCGATCGTGTCCCGTTGTACGGCCCTCGTTTGAACTCTACTTCGACCTCTACATCGATGTACTTCCGGTCGAGATCGTCGAGAACATCTCGGAGCTGCTTGCCCTCTAAGGGAATGGCGCGGCCGCGCCATTCCCGTAATTCTGCCGTAATCACCGGATTTGCGTTCTGCTTCATCCGACTCACGAAGTAACCGTCGTTCTCGTCGATCAGCGCAAACCGGCGGTACTTGAAATAGGCGAGATCGAACAACACGAGCCGGTTCTCAAGCCACGGCCCTGTTTTGAACAGGGTGCTGTCGTGCGTTTTTTCATTAGCAGTATCGAGCCGTTCAATCGTCTGCTCTGTGGCATTGTGGAGCAGGTGGAGCTTCGCTCCAGCCTGCTCCTCATGGCGGGCTTCGAACTGGTCTGAGAGAAATTCGTGTAACCGCAACACCGTTCCATCAGCGATCATCACATCTCTAAATCGGTCGACATCAGCGTCAGAAGCGTTAGGAACAGCGACCTCGTCGAGCGCGGTCTCGACGAGGTCGCGGAAGTACTTCGCAAGCGTCGGAGTCAACCGCTGATAGAATCCACTTGGAGAGATCGTCTCATCGGCAGTAGAGTTGTAACAGCGTCTAAATCCGGCGAGTGTTCGGCTTTCGCCTGCGGCGAAGCCGAACACGAATGCCCAGACGAAGGCAGGGATCTGGAGCTTGCGGTCGCGTTCAACCACGCCGAGTTCCTCGGCGTGCTCTTCGAGGAACTCAGAAGGAAACAGTGTAGTGAGCCGACGCATAATTCGAGTTGAGGAGTCGTCGTTGTACACAGACACGACTTCCTCATTCCTTCCGAAAGATGCCTCGATAAGCCGCCGCTGTCACGCGGTTTCTCGCTTAACTAAAGACGGATGAGTCGAGCGTTATCGTAGTGATAGTCGGGTGCGCCGATCGGGACGCTGAGTCGCCATGCAGTTTGGATATCGATATCTCGGTTCGGGTTCCGACTCCACCACTGGAGCTGAACATGGTTCGATGCTTGGGGTGCGTGAGGTACGTCCATAAGAGGAGAGAATGGTGTAGATGGCGTAGTGGTTACAGCGTGCTATCGGTGAACAGGTGGAGATGCCCCTCAGAGACGGGATCGACGCCGAGGAGGTACTCCGGGTTCGTCAGTGGCTCACCGTCGGTGTCAACCAGTTGGATGTTGAATACGGTCTCCAGGTCGACGTCGGCGAGTGGTGGTGTCTCGCCGGGGTGGGCTCCAACGTGGAGCGCCAAGGTGCCGTTGTCGGTGTGAGCGGCGGCCAGCGGTGCTTCACGAGCGGGTCGCCGCCCGTGGTGCGATTCGGTCAGGGAGACGCTTCTGACAGCGCGAGCGTCGGTTTTGCTGAGTGGGTATTGGCTCATGTCTGGATGGGTCTGCGCGCGGCTCTGTGGGTTCTGTATCGGCTCGCAGCAATCGGACGAGGTGGGCCGGCCCCTCCTCGCTGGTTATAGACTCGGTGCGGTGGTCGGCGTGGCGGGCTCGGCCGCCTGGGGCTGCTCGACCGGCGACGGGACCGTCGTGGCCCGGAGGCGCTGGCTGAGGAGCGTGATCGCATCGCCGAGGGTCTCGGTCGTGTTGAGAACGTCGCGACCGCTGGACGGAGACTGGCGACGGGTGACCGCCACTTCTCCGTTCGGGTCGAACGTGTCGGTCGGTTCGAGCCGGTACTCGGTCGGGAGTTGATTGTGGGTGATCGTCGCGACCTGGTTGAGACTGCCCGAACGCCCCTGCGTGATCTCGAACGTGACGTCCCAGCCACCTTCGAACTGGTGGGCGATCTCGCTCGGAGTGATCACGTCACGGAGCGTGGTTCGCTCTTCGACATCGTCGAGCGATTCGGACGAGTCTCCAAGGCTACGGATGGGTTTGACTACGGTGCTGACGGCTGCTAGTGCGATTTCGAACATTAGTATCTTTACCTCTCATTTCAAACGGAGAATACAAATTCTCCTGCGACGTGTGGTGGTTCATCACTGAATAGAGCGTCGGACGAAGGGGATATAAGCGGTTTTCCAGATTCGGATAGATGTTCAGATTGGAAAGTTGCTAAGATTGGACATTAGAATTGACCGAAAGACCCAAGAGCCAGATCCGAGTGAGTACAGGTATGCGACCCCCCGAAAAGCGTACGCTGGCGGTTCGTCTGCTGCTTTTCGTGGGGATGGCCTGTGTCGGCGTGGGGGCGTTCGCTGGGGGCGCAGCAGCTACCTCGGGCGTTGTCCTCTCAGGTGCCGACTTGGCGTTTGCCGCTCGGGTGGATTCGTACGGGACAGTCCTCGATGATCTGATGGGCAACCTCTTCGAGATCGTCCATGTGACGGTGTTCTACGTCGGACTGAGTGCCCTAATGATCGGAGTGGTGCTCAGCTTTCTTGGCTCGCGCCGGGGTGACCGTTCGCTTCTGGGTTATGCGATTGGGACCGGTGGCGGATTCTTGTTGCTGTTGTACTACGGCTACGATATTCTGTTCGGGCTGCTCCGCTGGACGTTCAAGGTCGGGACTTGGTAGTTAGGCCGCGTTCGGCGTCGGCAGCTGTGCGACCCAGTCCGGGGCGGCGACGTTCGCGTCACCGTTGTAGCGGATGCCGGAAGCGTTCTGGACGGCGTTCCGGAAGGTGTTGAACTCGTTGCCTGGCATGTAGCCGTCTAGTTCGATCTCGACGGCCCCATCCTCACGGACGGAGAACGAACACGGATCCGTGAAGACGCCCTTGTCCTCGAGATACGCTTCCACCGTCTCGATCCGTTCATCGATCCCGCCGGTCGGCCCATACGCCCCGTAGTATTGGTCGAGGATATCGACGCGCTCCTCGAAGTGGTCGGCGAGGTACTTGCCTTGGTCGCGAACGTCGGCGATGACGGCGTGGTCACCGTTGCTCGGGCGAAGCGCACGGCCGGCGCGCTGGATGCGCTCGATTTCGGATTTTCCGCCCTCTGCGTGGACGATCGCGCTGATCTCGGGGATGTCCACGCCCTCCTTCAGGAGTGTGCTGATCAGGATGTCGATTTCGCCGGCTTGGAACTGGTCGAACGCCTCCTGGCGGACGTCGTTGATGTCGCTCCCGTGGAGGAACACGGCGTTGTACTCGCTGATAGCGTCGAGGTTGTCGATCGCGGCGTCTTTCTCGGCACGGGCCTGGGTGTCGTCGCCGTCGCCGATGATGTCCTCGCGAACGTCGGCCGCGGTCGTCGACGCATCGAGAGCGTACTCGAGCAGTTTGCCTTGGTTGATCCGGTCGACGCTAACATGGACAGTATAGCCCTCGTCGGCGAGGTCGGCGGCGGTCGCGGCGACCGTGCTGTTTCGGACGGGCGCGAGTTCACGGCAGCGACGAACCACGTCGTGATAGTCTTCGCCCGGCTTTGCCGTCCGCTGGCCCTCGGCGTCGACGAACCGGAACTCCGGTTTCGCGAGATGCCCGTCGTCGATGAGCTGTTCAGCGTCGATAACGCTGATGCACTCACCGACCGCAGCTTCGATTTCGAGTTCCTCGCCGGGCGTCGCACGCCACGGGGTGGCCGATAGGCCGATCCGGTACTCGGTGTCGAACTCGAGGCCGACTTGTTGCATTTTCTTCGCGCCGGAGGTTGTGTGACACTCGTCGAAAATAGCGATGCCGTAGTGGCCGTCAAGGTCGCTGATGTCGTTCGACAGGAGACTCTGGATCGTCGCAACCGTGACCGGGCCTTCCGACCACTCGCCGTCGCCGATGACCCCCGGCTCGACGCCGAGGACGGATTCGATCTGGTCGGCCCATTGGTACAGGAGGTTCGTGGTGTGGACGAAGACGATCGCCTGCTGTTCGACGTTGTGGATGACGTTGAGCGCGACGACGGTCTTGCCGCCGCCCGTCGGGATGGAGATAACGCCCATCTGCTTGTCGAGACTCGCTTCGACGGCCTCCTGCTGGTACGCACGGAGCGAGTGCGGGAAGTTCCACTCGGTCGCGATTGACGCCCCAGAGCGGTCGCCTTCGATGGTCGTCTCGACGGTGTAGCCTTCCG
Organism: Halorubrum sp. AJ67; assembly: GCF_000513435.1. Lineage (NCBI taxonomy): Archaea > Methanobacteriati > Methanobacteriota > Halobacteria > Halobacteriales > Haloferacaceae > Halorubrum > Halorubrum sp. AJ67. The sequence goes on from NZ_CBVY010000001.1 coordinate 306,349, forward strand.
CCTCCAAGAACTGAACGGCCCGGCCGAGCAGGCCAATCGGAGCACCGCTGTGCTCGCTGTTGTAGATGTGGTGAAAGCCGTCCCACGATCCGTTCTTGTAGCGGTCGGTGTACTGCGCGTTCGGGTCGCGCCACGCGAGTTCATCTTCGAGGAGCTTGTCGACGACCGTGCTGGCGTTTTGGACAAAAAACCAAGTGTACCCCTCGGGGACGACGATGTCGATGTGGCTGGCGTCTGCGGTCGTATCTGCGGTCGTTGCGGTTGGGTCTTGTGTACTCATTTTATCTCTCCCTTCGCCCCCATCGGGGGCTATAAAATCTCCCGCGGGACGCTCTGGTCGTTCTAGGCGGCGTCGACGAACTGTCCGTCCTCGTCGGCGAGCTCGACACCAGCCAGCGGCTCGCCGCAGACACACTGGACGGGGGCCTCCGGAGGGCTTCGCATCTGCGAGGGGTGGTTATCGTCGGTCTCGTCAGTGATGAACACCGCACGGCCACACTCGTATCTCGCGATCGCGACCGGGTCCTCATGGTAGTCGATCTCGACTCGCTTCTGGGCCTGCTGGCGGTGTTTCTCGCGCAGGGATGGTCGCTCGTCGTCACAGTCCTCACAGAGGAGTCGGTGTGGGACATCCGGCTGCTGGAGCGCGAGACAGTCAGGGGCGATCAGAGCTCGTCGCGCAACGGTCTCGTTCTGGACGTCGCAGTTATCGCACTCGGGCGTCCGATGCCGCTCGTCTGCGCTCGGCATCGCGGCGTGTGCCTGTTCGTTCCGGATCGCATCTGCGACCGGATCACCAATATCGCCGGGACTGAGGCCGTCTCCGTGTGGACTTCTCATTGGATATCTCCCTCTACTTCAGTCGGGGCGTACAAACTCTCCTCGCGGTCAGGCCGTCTCGGCGGTCGGAGACGCGGTCCCGTCGGTGGCGCTCGCGTGTGTGGGCGTCGAGGTGGACTGCGGGAATGAGAGGTGCTGGCGGCCAGCCTCGGTTAGCCACTGGTGGATCTCGCGTTTTTGCCTGTCGGAGAGGCGGGTGTAGACGACCTGCTTCTGGAATCGCGGATCGAACACGGCCGCTTGGACCCAGCTGAGTCCGTCGTTGCCAGATCCGTCGATGGTCTCGTCGATGACCATCCCCTCACAGCCGGTGGGGTACTTGATCCACTTGTTCGAGCCGTTGGCGTGATCGACGATGTGTTCGTGGGGGTTCACGCCGTCGCCGAGGATGAGCGCGTGCTTCGCGGTCGGAATATCGAACCAGTCGTTGGTGATCTGTTCGAACCGCTTGCTCTCGGCTTTCTGGTTGGCTCGACAGAAGCGGTCAGCCTCAAGATGGCGGACGACATCGGGGGTGATCCGAGCTCGGTCCTCGTAGTCGCTCAGGTCGAGGTCGTCAATGGAGTCGCGTGAGAGCTTGTTGAGACCGGCGAGGTACTCGCCGACCACCGGGTCGTCGCCGACAACGGACGGGATGTGAAATCCGTCTCCAGACTCCCCAGCGTCGTCGAGGTGGCGGCGGAACGAAACGTGGTTGTAGCTCACCTCAACGTAGGCAGGAGTGATCTCGTCGATGGCGGTCGCGATACAGGCGGGGCCGGCGACGACCACATGTTTGATCTTCTCGCCAGCGATGCGAAGCCGGCGGTCGACCGGCGCAGCCGCGTTACAGATGTGCTTTGCGAGCTGTTCTGGGTCGGAGATACAGCGGGGGTTCGCGAGGATGCCGGTGGGGATGACCGCGAGCGTGAACATCGGGTCCACGTGGGGGGTGACTCGTTGGGCTGGCTCGGCCATTCAGTTTCGAAGTGAGGACTGGGTTTCAAGGCTGGCTGGGGCGGCTCGGTCGGTGGACTGGGTGGGTTTCGAATCCATTTTTGAGAATATCCCTCGCTCCCAGACGGGGGTTAAAAACCCCCTCTGGAGCTTCACGCGGGAGTGGTGTGGGCGTGCCGGCGCAGCCTCGGGGGCATTACTCGTCGGGATCGAGTTCGAACGCGAGGTTGCCGTCCTCGTGGTCGAAATCCTCCCCGTTGCCTGAGTGGTGAATGCGGATCTTGGGGGCTGTTGTCCGCATGATGTGCTTTGCGTCGATCGCGACGATGTTCTCGGTCCTGATGACGAGGCGGTTGGTCTCGACAGTGTCATCGTTGGTGATCCGACTCGCGTACGCCCAGTCTTTCTCGAAGTGCCGGACCACGTGTTGGACGTCGAGTGTTTCGCCGTTGGTTGTGTGGATGGTGACGCCGTTGGCCTCTGCGGGCTCGTTGCTCATGCGAAGTCACCCAGCGATCGGTTTTGTTTCTCGCGGACTCGCTGCTCGAACGCTTCTGGTGCGTCGATGTCCTCCTCCTCGTCGTAGAAGGTCAACAGCCAGACGGTCTGTTCTCGCAGTTCGCTTCGCTTGGGGCCAGTATCGACGCGGTGGACTTCCGTCCCGTCGAGTTTGAATGCGAAGGTATCCTTCTGACCGGGGGTGGGCTTTGAGGAGCGAACTAGTTTCGCGCCATCTTCGTGAACCCACGTGGTGTGGAACTTGCCGTGGTCATCGATATCCCAGCCACCGGGGACTGGGTATCGAAGGTTGGCTTTCGACCACGTTTCAACATCGTCCCACTCGGGGTGGTCGGGTGGATCTGGCATCTCGGGTGGACTGTCGCGATCGATGTCTCGGTCGGGCATGTTAGCTGAACAACTCCAGTCGGTGCTCTAAGTCCTCGAGGGCAGTTTCCAGTTCCTCAGCGAGCTCCTCGTCGGTGAATCGCAATTCCAACTGCCAGAGCATCAGCCGGGCGTCGACGAGTTCCTGGAGGAGCTCGTCTCGCTCTTGTTGTTCGTTGAGGGCTCGATTGATCGCTGCCGAAAACTCCGAGAACTCTTCGGCGGCCTTGTTAAGCTGCGAATCCACACTCCAGGCCATATCGGCTCGCATCCTCAGATTCGACTCGGTGAGCGTGGCGTCCCACCGTTCAGCTTCAGACTTATCTTCTTGTGATTCCGTCATGGGGCCTGGCTACGCACCTGCATTATTGTGGCAGTCGAAGCGCGCCGATATAACGCTACTGGGGGCCTACTACTGTACCCCATATAGGGTATCGAGCAAACTAACACTCGACTTCACCAGCGGCGGAGGTGAGCGGGGGCGTGGTCTCGGTGTAGGCCGACTGGTCGATCATGCCTGTGAACATCGGGAGTTGGAAATTGTAGTTGTATAGAAGGTCGAATGCGGCAAACGGGTTGACGCCGTCTTCGAGAAGACCACTGCGGCTCAGACGGACGCCAGCCGCGAGAGAGATGATCTCGTAATCGTTGATCTGGCCGGCGAGTTCAACGCCGAACTCGTTACCGTTGGTCGGGTCGGTGAGGATAGAAGCGTGAACGAGGCCGTCGATCGTCGCCGATCTGTTTCCGATGTCGAGAGCGTGGCCGCTACCGGCGAAACAGCCCGTCAGGGGCTCGGTGGTCGCTTCAGCGGACAGTTCGGAGTGGTTGTCGAGAGTGTCGTTGGTGCTCGCGAGCATCTCTTCTTCGCTAGCGTTGAGTTCGTCGCTGTAGTTGGCGGCGGACGCAGGGGTGGCGGTCATCGCGAGGCCGATCGTCGCGAGAAGCGCAATCGCGACAATAATCGGAACGTAGCGACTCACACGGACGAGGCTTATCTTGCTCTGGGTCATGGTTCACCTACTACCTCCGACGAGGTCTATAAATACCTCCCGGCCACCTCTAAACAGAGGTGTGCGACGCTTAGACGGTTATTCGCAGTTGGGGTAGAGTAGCATGACCGTCTCGCCTTTGAGTTCCTCGGCCCACGGGCAGAGAGGCTTGTCGTCGTAGTATTTGCTTCCGGTGAGAGTGATCCATTTGACTCCCTCACACGGGGTCTGGTGGACGTCGGGATCGAGCGGGAGGTCGGTGTCGCTCTTTGAGCTGGTGACATGGTCGAAGTAGTCGAACTCGTCGAACGTGAAGGCGAGTTCCGCTTCGATGGCGGCCCAGATGTCGTCGAGGCTGTCCCACGTCTCGGTCATCGTCCGGTCGAGGAGATGGCCAGACGGGTCGTAGTTCCACTTACGGACCTCCTCGATGAGGTCGTTGCGGCCGTAGAACCACACGGAGTCTACCCAGTAGGAGAACTCCTCGAAGTTGTGGAACGCAACGAGCGGGCGCGCTTTTACCCAGTCGGAGAGGGTGCGGTAATCCCGCTCGGGGATGGTCTCAAGGTCGTACTTGGTCACCGGGTGGGAGTCGCCCGGTGGGAGCGCGCCGTCGTCCTGCGGGAACCAGTCGGGGAAGCCCCGGTTGATCTGCGGTCGTTTGAGCGGGAGGAACTGGCCGTCGAGTTGGAGTTTCCGACAGCTCATCCCGGTTTGCTTCTGGACGGAAAATCCGGAACTGTCGGGTAACAGGATGCCGAACTCGTCGGGGAGGTACCCGATCTCGAGGGTACGATTTGCTGGGGTGGGTGTGTCGGCGTCGGCGCGGTGGGTGGCGTCCATGGATGAGTTCACTGGTGGTGGGACAGCATCGGCGTCGGGCGGATGGGTACGTATCGGAGGTAGAACATCGCGGAGATAATCAATGCTCCGCCACCCACCGCTGTCGTCGCGAGCATCGCGACGGCGACGCTGACGAAGGCCACTGTTGCGAAGAACAGGAACACCTTCCCGAGCCAGACGATGGCGTCGGCGGCTGCTCGAACGGCGATCCGGCAGATGGGTCGGAGCTGGATGTCGGTGAACGCACTCTGTGTCGACATCGGTGGGAGAGTGTCGGTGTTGCCAGCCTTCGGCGGGGTGCTCATCGCCACGACCTCACGTGCGGCGTGGAGGGAGATGCGCCGGCTTCGAGCCACCCGAGGACCGCCAGAATGGTCAGTAGGATGGCGGCGGCGATGGCGGGCGGTGCTGTCGTCGCGACGATCGTCAGGAAATCTGGTGGGGTGATGGGCATTATCGAATTCCTCTACCTCAAATGGGGTATATAAACCCTCTTTCAGGCTATAGCGGTGCCTACTAGTCTGTTAAGTTGTCCAGAACTCGTTGTGAAATGGATCGTTGGGGCTGTCACCAATACAGGCGTCATGGTCGGGATGGGACAGTTGGATGGCGAACAGACTTGGACAGATTCGATGCCAGCTACCCGAAGACACCTTATGAGATACTGATATATAGGGTCGCAGATAATGGAGGGTATGCGTAGGAGAACATCTCTAACGCGGAGAAAGATGATCTGTACAATGGGCACGGTTGGTGCCGCGGGCGCATTTGCGGGATGTGTAGGGAGGGATTCCCAGTCTGCTGGTTCGTTAGTTGATGACAGCACCACGCAGTGGCCAACGTTTCGGAGAAATCGGTTTAACACCGGGTATGTAGACCGGCTTATAAACATACAACGTGAGAGCGACTGGACGTTCGAAACAGAGGGTGACATTTGGGGAAGTCCAGTAGCTGACAGTGAACGGGTGTATTGCCCGTCGTACGATGGGTATATTTACGCAATCGACGCGCAATCTGGCGATCTAGACTGGAAAGTAGATACGGGTGCGATAATAGACGGCTCACCGGGTGTGGGTGAAAATATAGTCTGCTGTGGCACTCACGGCGGGGAGTTCCTTGGATTGAATAAATCAAACGGCGAGGTCGAATGGAGATACACAATCGGCGGCATAATCAGGGGCTCTCCGGCGATCGTCGACGGAACCGTGTACCTCGGAACTCACTGTCAAAAGCTGGCCTGCGAATATAACCATTCAGATGAAGACTGGCCGGAGATCGGAGAGGTGGTGGCTCTCGATTTAGAGATGGGAGAAAAACTGTGGGGCTACGAAACAGGCGCAGGTGTTGTTAGCACACCATCGGTTAGTGAGTCAACAGTGTACATCGGCAGCACAAATAAGAATGTAATTGCTATTGATCGGGACACTGGCGATAAAGTTTGGGAGTATGCCGCAAACGACTGGGTGTGGGCAAGCCCTGTTTTGGTCAATGGGTCGCTATATATCGCAGATATGTCTGGTACGGTCTTCAAAGTAGATGCAGCCACAGGCGAAACAATATGGGAAAAGGACACAGCGAGCAGGTATTTCACCAGTTCTCCGGCAGTCGATGCTGACACCGTATATATTGGAGCAGTTGGTCCATCGGGTGTCATCGCACTGGCACGGTCTGATGGAAGGAAAAAGTGGAGAGCAACTACTGGCGCAGTCGAATCTGGAAGTTCGCCACTCATATCGCAAGATAAGATCATCGTAGGCAAACACACACAGGACGACTCCACTCCAGGTGGACTTTCAGCCATCTCGAAGGAAGGGGAGGTCCTGTGGGAGATCGAATCAGAAGGGTTGGGGGTGGGGAGTAGCCCAATCGTAGCGAATGACTCGCTGTTGTACGCAACCGTAGGCGGGAAAATAGCGTCTCACGCTATCGACTAACAGAAGAAAACTCTGGGGCGCTACCGCCCGATCAGACCCGCCTGCTCTTCGATAGCGGCCAAAAGTAGCCCGTAGAAGACTACAGCGACGGAGATCGACATCAAGATCCCACTCGCAAGGGCGTGGGGTTGTGAAAATTGTAGCGTGTCCTGCGTGTGGACGACGGTCACCGCCCCCGCCATACCGACGATAGACGCCAGTAGAGAGTGGTAGATGAACCATGTTCGGGGCGGTTACTTGATCATGGCCTCGCTCTCGCTCATGGGGAGTCAGCTCCTGTACTGCGGTAGTTCGTGGGTAATAGTTGCTCGTGTTTCATGTGTTTCGGCGGCCGTCTGGTTGCCTACTCAAGTGTTGAGAAGCCTGAGATGATAAAGGTGGTTGCGGGGGTGGACCAGTTCGTAGGAGGGTGTAAGCGGCTGATCTTTGGTCGTTCCGTAGGCAGCGAGGGGCACCGGGCAGTTGAGGGCACCGGGCAACGGGGGGCACCGGCATCGCCCACACTACGCACTGCGTTCCTGGCTCGCTCTGCGAGTCTGGCTGGCTACGGGCTGTTGAGGGCACCGGGCAGGAGAGGGCACCGGAGCCCCTCGTATCTCGGTTGTTGCGGGCACCAAAACTCAAGCGACGCTGGTTGTTGAGGGCACCCGGTTGTTGAGGGCACCCGAGCCCCAACTGGCAGTCGCATCGCGCTCCTCGCTGTCGGTGTTGATCTGCGGCTCCGTATGGCCGTGTGGCCCGAACGCGCGGTCGTGGCAACAGCGACTCGCTGTTGGGCTGGGCCTGGCACTACCGGATCGACGGCCCCGGTGCGTGAAGGCCGCCGCCTTGGAGCAGTGTCGAGTCCGGGTCCTCCGGGTCGTAGCAGACGAAAATGTCCGTCTCCGTCGTACAGAGCTCTGTCGTCGGATCGGGATCGTGGATCCCGATTACTGGTGGTTGTTCTCCCATGCTAGGCTCCTCTCGTGAGTGGTGGAATGTTCATCTTGACCTCCTCGCCGCCCCTCGGAGGGTAGAAACTCTCTGAGGTGCTCAGGCGGGGCTGTCGGGGTGGGCTGTACCGGTAGCGGGGCTGTGTCCGCTACAGAGCACCCGTTCGGGTGGGCGATCGTCGCCGAGAAGAACACTGGAAAAACGGTGTGGGGGAACATGTGAGGCAGTGGCATGAAAAACACTGGAAAAACGGTGTGTGGTGGGTGTCGTTGGTGGGTCGTATCGACCCGATGAATGGCGGAGGGGTGATCCCCTCCAGGGATGGGTTGGAGAGACTGGTGCCGAGTGGAGCGTTCAGTCCGCCTGCGCCGGGGAGACCTCGCTGGCCTCCGCCGCCACAGCCGCGTCCGGCTCCGGTTCCGTCTCCGGGGCCGCCTGCGGCTCCAGTCCGGGGTACTCCAGGTCGTCGGCCGACAGCCGGGCACGCAGGTCCGCCACCTGCCCGTCCGTCAGGTCCTCGACCTCGACGTCGCTGCGCGAGCTCTCCACGAGGTAGCGCGCCCAGTCGAGGATCTGATCGCCCTCCTTGTTGGCCGAGAGGTCGATGTAATCGCCGCTGAGTTCCGTCGCGAATTTGACCCACGGGTTCGTGCCGCGAGCCGTCGTGATCGCCTCCATCCCCCGGTCGGTGCCGTCGTGGAGGAAGACGGCGTGCGTCGCCGTCGTCACGGTGTCGAAGTAGTCGTTGTACACACGCTCGTCCGTCTTTCCACGGGCCTTGGCCTTCGCGCGGTTGATCCGCGACTGCTCGAGGAGACTGTAGTCGATATCGTTGCGATCATCGCGATCGCTCAGGTCGAACGCACTCGCGTCGACGCCGTGCTCCGCAGCCATCAGCTGGCCGACCGGGACATCGTCGTCCATCATCACGCCCTCCACGGAGTAGTTGTCGCCGTCCTCCGCGGGGTCGTCGAGGAACATTCTCCAATCCATGCTGTAATATTCCACGCTCGGGAGGACATCGGCGTCGAATCGCTCTTCGAGGAGCTGCGAGAGCGCGTAGTTCTCGCGAACCACGACGTTGTCGACACGCTGGTCGGCCATCGCCGCGATCTTCTTGATGCCTTCCTCAGCGCGGTCCGCGAGCGCCTCCATGTCTCGGACGTACCGGTCGTTGCCCGTCAGCCCGAGTGCCGCGACGAAGACGTTGAGGTCGTCGTTGGTGTTCGTACTGGCCATGCTACCGCCGTTCTGGGATGCTTCTGTCGACATTGTAATCACTGGAATTGTTTGACCGAAACTGCAACCGTATCTGCCGTTTGGGGATTCGCACCGAGACAATCTGTCTGGACTGCCTCGATTTCTTCTCCCCCTACCCCAAATTGGGTATATAAATTCCCCAACCCACGCACCTGGACAGACAGTGCGCGGCGGCGCTCGCTGTCATCCTCACCGTGGATGACAACACGAACACCGTTGAGTGAAGAGAATTCGAGTTCCCCTTCGCCCATCCCCGAGGAATACAAACCTCGCTGGGACGGACTGCTGGACAGGGGCCAGGCGGGACACTCACGCTCAACTCGCCGCGAGTCGAGACTGGAATCTCCCCCGAGTGCCTGCTTTCGAATCATCTCCTGTACCTCCATCGAGGAGTAAAAACTCCCCAGCGGGGCGTCGAGCTGGCCGTCCAGCCTGTCGGAGACACGCAGTGGTGTCTTGTCAATCGCATCGACCGTTCCCGTTCGAATTGCTTGACAAGACATGTTCTGTTACTCGCTCCGCCCGGAGACGTCGCGGATCGACGCGGAGATGCCCACGTCGGGGATCTCGGTTTCTTGGACGGCCACGCTCGCGTCGAAGTCGTTGCCGAAGGTCTCGTTGAGCGTCCCGAGGGCCTCGCCGTCGGGACCGGACACGACGACTTCGAAGGTGCCGTGGTCGGCGCTTTCTCGCGCGGCTTGCGCTGCTTCTGGCTGGTCGTGGTACGGCCTACACATTTTGTATCTCTCTCCGCTTCAACCGGAGGGTAGAAACTCTCTGCGGGGCGTCCCCCTCTTCTGTGAGCTCTGATTCGCCCGGTCCCCACAGACAGGTCCCCGGCGCAGCCGAGACGCTCGGGCGGTGTTGAGAGAGCGTCGAGGAGGGGAGGAGGGGAGGGAGGTGGTGCGTTGCGGTTCGACCCTCCGGGCGTCGGGGGAGGGCAGACGAAAAAAACGAACAGCCGGGTGTCACCCGAGCAGCGAGACGAAGATCGCGGTGGTGACGAGCGCACTGGACAGGAAGCAGCCGGCGGCGATCGGGTAGCCGACGTGTTTCTCCATGGTCACTCCTCCGTGGCGTCGACGACGTCGACCCGGACGTTCTGCGGGAGTGCCTTCCGCGTGGTGTCCCAGTCGGGCCGGTCGATGACGACGTGGCCGTACGGGTGTGGGCTCTTGGCGGCCGGAACACGCTCGACGATTTCGACTTCGAGGTCCTCGTCGAACGCGGTGTAGACGGGTCGGAACGTCGACCGGGGCTCGTCTGTGCGCTCGCCGATCGGCTCGACGGTGGTGTCGGTTGGAGTGTCCACGGGGGTTGCGTACGCTTTGGTCGTCTCTTTCGGTGGTTTGGTCCATCCCATATCAGAATTCACTCTACCCCCATCGGTGGATAAAAACTCGCTCTGGAGCGAGTGTATTCAGGCCGGTGGGCGTCGATTCACTCGTCCTCCTCGCGGTAGTCGTCGATCGACAGATCGTAGGCGCGGTGGGCACGGTCGCCTGCGCTACCGAAGTGGCCACGAAGCTGCGCGAACGTGTGGAAGCCGTTCGCCGTACAGCCTTCGACGGGACAGCTGTCTGGAACAGCGACGTGGTCGGTCTCGTACTTCGAGCGGTTGCGCGCGGCGAGTTCGGACGGGCTCGGAACATCGCCAAGGCCGGGTACGCTGATCGTCTCCTCGGTGAAGTCGCTCATCGTCCGTGCTGGTTCTGGAGCGTTCGCTTGGCGTCTTGGACGGCCTCGTCGATGTCCTCATCGGAGAGGCTGTGCTGGAACGCTTCCTTCATGACGGTCCGGCGAATCGCTTCCTGGGCGGAGTCGGTTCCGAACTGCTCGTCGGCCACCTTCTGGGCGTCGACGCCCTCGAGTGCGATCGCGGTGAGCGGGACGATGACCTGCTTGATGCTCGTCCAGTCGGTGGTGTCGATTTCGGTGCCGACGAACTCGTCCTGCCAATAATCCTCGCGAATATCGGCTTCCGAGAGGTGTCGGTCGGACGTCGCCATGTTGAGGTCGGCGAGCTCGTCGGGGTCGCCGAACCACGTGGGAAAGCGTCCGGAGAGGGCTGCGGTCGCGACGTTGACGGCTTCGAGTTCGGACATCGATCCGGGCTCGGACGTCTCGCCGTTCACGATAGCGCGGTTCTCGATGGCGGCTCCGAGATACGAGAGCAGTCGGTCGACCTTGCACCGACAGCCACGGTGTTCGAAATCGACGAGCTGGTCGAAAATGTCGTAGTCGACGATCCCGACCAGTCGTTCGGGAGTGATCGCCTCGAAGTCGGTTCGATCAAGAGTGGGAGAGTGAGCATTCATGTTTCCTTCTACCTCAACCGAGGGATAGAAACTCTCTGCGCGTCGCTGATCGGTCTTGATGCAGTCGCCATTTCGGAGCGGGGACCGCGCCCGCCCGCTACCGCAGGCAGGCACGGTGGAACGTGTCCCCGAAGGGGACGCATCGCCCCGTCGCTGTCCGGATCGTGACCGAACGGAGGGAGCGGTCACCTCCGTTCGGGATTCAGCGCGCTCGCACCGCAGCAAAAAAAGACGACGATGGCCCGGTGTTACTCCTCGCGACCCGCGTCGAACTCCTCGTCGGAGATTCGGCCCATCAGCCAGTCGTTCGTCGCTTCGATCCGCTCGGATGAGATCTTGTGCTCGCCGGCTTTCGACCCGTCGGCGTCCATCTCCATCAACCACTGGTGGCTCTTTGCTTCCATGCTCCACGCGGGCGGTGACGGCGGCTCACCGGACATCTTGCGACGAGTGCCCGGCCCATCGCCGTGTTCGAGATGCCGGATTTCGGCTTCTGCGTCCACCGCAATCGATGTTTCCCACTCCCCGTTTCGCTGGTAGGCGTTGACCTTTCCGCGCTCGATACGCACTCGGTCGCCCTCTTTGAGCGTCGGCTTGCGACCGGACTTCTGCCAGATGACCACTTTTACCGTGTCGTCGTTGTCGTCCGAGAGCAGCCCGACCTGCCGCTGGCCCGTTCCACGCGGGGACCAGAGCACGTCAACCGTCGCTTCGATTGTCGTCTGGTACTGATGGAATGGATCGATGGACGCAATCGGCTGTTTCACGTCCGGGAACTGCTCGATGCTCTCTTTGAGCCCGATCGTCGCATTCGTGATATGCTGTCCCTCCGCGAGTCGCACGGCGAGACAGCGCGCTATCGACGCGCGTCCCATGTACGTCTCGTGTCCGAAATGCTCGGCCAACCGCTGGGCCGACTTGTTGACCGCCGCGACCTCCGACTGCTCGAGTTCGCCCCACGGGTCGGGCTTCGTCTCGACCTCGGGTGCCTCCTCGCTCGTCGTCCGCGCGTAGTGCGTGTCAGCCATGACCTCGACTCTGCACCGCTCGGCCCGATCGGCGATGACTTCGCCTTTCGCCGCCGCCTGTTCGCGAACGCGCTCGAACCGCTCTGCGAGGTGCGTCGAACGCTTGTCGGCCTCGGCTTCGCCCTTGATCCGCTCTTCGACCGCTAACGTGTACGATTCACGGTCCATCTCCGGGTCATCGAAGCCCCGAGGCGCACGCCGCGACTCACGCCGACTGACCTGCCCTTCGATGCCCATGTCAGTCGTCTTCAACCCGCCCGCCGCCTCGTTCGCGTCACCGAGCGCAACCGTCATCACGTCCGCGCCGACCGTGATCCCGCCCGTCCCGCCGAAGGACTGTCGACCAGTCTCTTCATTCGACCACACGCCCTGCATGTTCACGTCGTTGTCACTGATGCCGTACGAACCCGTCTCGCCGATGTCGATGTCACGCATTTGTATTCAACTCCAAACCCAACGAGGCCTCTGTGAGAGCCCCATCACCCCGACCGGGTGATATAAACTCTCTGGCGTATCAGCGAGCAGCCCGTGTGGAACAAAACCCACACAACCGCCGCCGACAGCCGGCACGACCCCTTCTGGGTTCACCCTCACTATGATTTTCAACACCCCTCAACAGTTGGAAGCAACCGGGCGGCGTCCGGCACTGCGAGGAGCTCAGGCACGGTCGATTCCGAGGGAAGGGTCCCGCTCGGAGAGCGGGAAGGGTCCGGAAGGAATCGGGTGTGCCTGCGCCCGCAGCTGTCGGAACAGCGGGGGTCGCGCTAGTGGTCGGCGCGACCCTCGCTGTGTTCTGGTCGGGCCGAGCGGTGTGGAGAGGCCCGGACAGAACCGTGAGGGATTGGCCGGTGAAGTGGCCGATACCGCTGGACGGGACCCGCGAGGACCTACCGGATCCGAGCGGGTGGGTCCGGCGGTATCGAGGACCACTTCACCGCCACAAGTTGGAAGCGTACAGGTGGGTGCCCCGTTGAATCGGTCGGAGACGGTGGAAGGGACCCGCCGAAGGCGGGTAGGGTCCGGCGTGATCCGGCCGATATCAACGAGGGCACGCGCCTGAACGAACCGACAAGTGGTCTCCCCAACCCGCCCGGTTGACCGCCGACAAGTGGGGGGTGTGGTTAGCACTTATCCGGTCCTTCCGGCACGGCGAGGAGTGCTGTCGCGGGCGATTTCAATCGGAAGGGACCCGCTCGAAGAGCGGGAAGGAGTCCGGCAGGAATCGTCCGCGACAGCGCCCGCAGCTTGCCGGAGCAGTGGTGGTCGCGCCTGTGTGATAGCGCGACCGCCACTGGGTTCTGTGGCGGGCCGAACGGTGGGGAGAGGCCCGGCGCAGAACCGCGAGCGGTTAAGTGCTAAGAAAATTGTGCTGTTTCCGCGGACTCCGGCGGCCGGTCCCCACCGCCGGAGCGGTTCCCGGTACGTGGCCTGGCAGCCGCCGCCGTCGAACCGCGTCACCCGTCAGATGCGCCCGATGAACAACGTGAACCTGGCGCGCACGGTCGATTTCGATGGAAGGGACCCGCCGAAGGCGGGTAGGGTCCGTCGAGATCGTGAGCCGTGCGCGGTGGGATGAACGCGGATGAATCGGGCGGATATGGTCGGGATTCCGCGCGAGCCGTCGGCTGCGAGCGGGCACTCTCCAGCGCGAGCGTGGTCGCTGAGCCGGTCGATTTCTGTGAGAAATCGTGATCCGGCTCAGGGCCGCTCGCGGTTCGGAGAGTGGCCAGCGAGTACGACCGACGGCGAGAACGGCCGCCGAGCCGGTCGAATTGCGGGAGAAGGGACCCGCGCGCGGTTTGCGCGGGTAGTTGTCTGCCGGATTCGGCCCGGCCCGGCTCGGCGAGCCGTTCCGACGACGCGGAATGCGAGCGCGCAGCGAGCAAGCGGTTCGGTGGGGGCGGCAAGCCAGGGCGCGTTCTCGGAACCGTTTCGACTCGGCGGCACTGCCAGTCGACGCGCCGTCATCCGGTGGACGGGACCCGCCCGGAGGGGCGGGTGGGTCCGCCGGATGTCGGTGGGTCGAGTAGGCAGGGCGGCGAGTGCGCGGCGCGCGCCACTGCACGCGCCAGCGCAGAAATCGAGGAAGCGAGGAAACCTGGTGATAGCATCACCCGATGTGAACAAAGGCCGCCGCAGACGGGTTACGAGCGGTGTCGCGACGCGGCTGAGGTCGGTGGAAGGGACCCGCGAGCGGCTTGCGCTCGCGGGTAGGGTCCGGCGGCGTCAGTCGGGTCGGGGCCGCGCAGTTCCCGGCTGTGGTGGTCGCAGTGAACATCGGCTCTCGGGGGGTGGGCACTGAGCCGTGCGCGTCCGGCGAAAGCTACGCGATTCGCCGGAGGCGTGCGGGTTCAGTAGCCCACCGCGCGTAGAGCAGCGTCCCGGAGATCAGCCGCCGTAAACGACGTGCGCCTGAATCACCCACGTGCGGCGCGGTGAGAGTGACCGACTATCTCCGATCGTCGTGTCGCTCTGGATCCAGCTGTCGCGTGCGAGGAACGCGCGTGCTGGTGGCTCGCGGTTGTGGGTGGGACTGAAAGGGGCTCGCCCTGTCGCGTTTACGTGGTCGCCTCGACCGGCCCCTATCCGGGCCGACCGGTGTGGAGAGGCGCGGATATGCCGTCGAGCGGCCGCGACAGGGCGAGGGGCTTTCGAGGTGGGCTCTTAGGACTCACCGTAGAAGTCGTCGGCGTCGACGCGGGTCTCGCTGCCTGGTCCGTGGACGATCACCACCTCCTCACCGAGACGGTAGACCTCGTCGGCAGGAGTGATGTCGTTCGGTCCGTCTGGCGGATGGTTGTACTCGGGGGTGTCGGTGTCGTTCATCTGATCCTCCACCTAACTCGGGAGACAAAAACGGCCGGTGGTCGCGGTCAGGCGCAGCCCGAGCGACTGGCTGAGAGCGAGGGAGGGGGAGGCCGACGCAACTACGTCCGTCGGTCTCCGGCCTCGGTGGGAGGGGCGTGAAAAGAAGAGTAGAGGAGGTCGGCTAGGCCATCGACCACAACGAGGTGGCGTTGGGACGGAGATCGAGGAAGGGGATCGTCTTCGGGACCGAGCCGAAGTTGATCTGCGTGAGGACCAGTCCGGTGGCGGCGTCTCGCATGTCGAGTTTCGACGCGAACGCGGCGGTGTGGGTGTAGATCGGCGTCCGCGGGGCGTGGGCGGGAACCTCGTGACGGTCGTGGTCCTCGGCGTCGATCGCGGCGACGACGGCGGGGACATCGTCGGGGCGGACCAAAATGCCGTAGAACACGCCGCCGTGGTCGGTGTGGACGGAGCGGACGTCGACGCCGCCGAAGGATCCCTCGGCATCGCCTGTGGTTTGGAGCTCTGCGGGGAGGTCCTCACGGGTGACGCGCGGCGATTCGAACGAGAACGCCTCGACGGAGTCGTCGACGACGGTCGCGTGCTGGGCAATTTCCTCGACGCCGATCCCGACTTCGGGGCCGTCGTCGCTGGCCTTGTGGCGCGAGGCTGCGAGATACCTCGCGTCGAGCTCGCTCTCTTCGGAGACGGTGTGTGTCTCGCCTTCGATTCGGACATTGTATGCGGTGGTGGACATCGATATGAAGTCTCTTGATTGTGACATTTTCTCGAATCCTCTGCCTCAAACGGGAATTAGAAACGCTCTGTGGGTGTGTTTTCCGGTAGAAGGAATCGTGCGATCCCGGTGAGTAGATCATGGACTGGCGTCGCAAGAACACTGGAAAAACGGTGTGGGGGGTCTCGTGAAGTGGTGGCACGAAAAACACTGGAAAAACGGTGTGGGGCAAGGGGGAAGAACACTTACAACCTGGTGTGGGGCCTACTCGTCGTCGGCGTACTCGTCGAGGACCTCGTCGGCGTGTTCGTATTCGTGGCGCGTCCGGGGGGAGTTGTACCGCCGGATGCACTCGAGCATCGGTGTCGAGATCGCGTGCCAGTCTTCCGCCGAAGCGTGGTCGGTGACGTACTCGACGAGGTCGTCTTTACTGAAGTCGCGCGAGGATGTCTTGATCGAGTCGACGGCGACGAGAACGTCGTTGTCCGGTGCGTTGAGGATGTGCCCGTAGCCGGCGGCGTGCGGATGCGGATACCCACGGAGGATCCGCATGTCGGCGTCGACTTCATCCTGGAACGCCCGGTGGTGTTTCGGGACGATCTTGAGGATCCGGCCCTGTTTCTCGTCGTGATACATTGCCCGCCCGAAGTCGTCGATGCCGACGAGCCACGTATTGTAGTGGGTGGTTTCGCCGGTCATGTGGTGGGTCTTCGTGCGTCGGAGGGAAGCATCCCACTTCTTTAGCGAGAACGGTGTGTAACAGCTTCGGCAAATACGGCCGACCTCGGGGAGGGAGATCGCGTCACGATCGGCAGAGTGGCCGCATTCGTGGGTGCTCTCGGTCGGCGTCTGCTCTTGGGTCTGGGGTCGTGAACTTTCAGTCATATCTCTCGGTCCAAGCGAGATGTGAAAACTGCTCCGCGGGGCGCGAACCTGCTGTGGGGGGCGGTGACCAGGAGTGCGGAGAGGCGCAGCCCGAGCGGGCGGTGTGGAGAGCGAGGGAGGGGGAGGCGCGAGCGATTGGCGGCGAGCGAGCGGCTCCGGCCTCGGCGGGAGGGGCGCACAAAAGAGAAAGAAGAGAAGAGAGGGGCAGACACACACAACAACGACGACGAAAGGGAGCTCGCCTCGCCTCAGTCGTCAGCCGGGTTGCCGGCGACCGCAGCGGCCTCGGCCGCGACCGGGCGACTGTCGTCCTGGGGCGTCTCCGGCTCGACCGGTTCCGCCGGCTGTTCGACGCCCAGCCCGACGTTCTCGAGGTCCTCGTCCGAGAGGCGCTCGCGCAGGTCCGCCTCCTGCTCGTCGGTCAGGTCCTCGACCTCGATGCCGCCCTCGCGGTTGCTCTCGAGGAGCGCGCGCGTCCAGTCGAGCACACCGCCGACGCCGCCGCTGGGTCGGACAGAGCGGATCTCGCCCGGTGCCTTCGACGCGAACTTGACCCAGTCGTTCTGGCCGCGAACGTCGCCAGCCGCATGGGTGTAGCTGTCCGTGCCGTCCTCGATGATGATGACGTGCTCGGCCGTCGCGAGACTGTCGAAGTAGTCCGAGAGGAGCCGCTCGGTGGCTTTCGCCTTCGACTTCGCCTTCGCCCGCCCGATACGCGCGCTGCCGCCGAACTCGCGCTCGCTCTCGTCGAGGCTGTTCTCGTTTTCGAGCAGCTCGAGAACCTCGTAGTTGATGAGGTTCCGGTCGTCACGGTCCGAGAGGTCGAACGCCTCGATCTCGTCAGCCGTCATGTCGTGGACCTGCGCGACTGCCGCCACGATGGGCTTGTCACCGTCCTGGGCGACGCCCTCCACGGAGTAGCCGCTGCCGCTCTCGGCAGGGTCGTCGAGGAACATCCGGAAGTCGAGCGAGTAGCTGTCGACATCGGGGCCGTCCGAACCGAACATCTCGCCGACCGCCTCAGCGATCTCGTAGCTTCCGCGGACGACGACCTCGTCCATGGACTGGCCGAGGTTGCCAGCGAGACCGTTCACAGCCGAACAGATCTCGTCCGCCATCGCATCCATGTCCGCGATGTATCGCGGGTTCCCGGCGATGCCGGTGGGGATGACGAGGACAGTGTTGTTGGAGTCGGTACTACCGGTCTGGGGAGTGCTGGTTGCGCTCATTGGATTCACCTAAATCGAGGGATGGGTCATCGGAACGAACGAGAGCATGTCTTCGTTCGTGCCTCCCCCTTCATCGCCCCTCACCCCACTCGGGGTATATAAACAACCCTGCGGTCGCTTCGAGGAGCTTGGGATGGACTCCGAGTTCCCACCCAGCACGCTTTCCGTGGTGGTCTGGTCGGAGTGTGTCTTCTCGAACATCCCTCTACCCTCATCGGGGATTATAAAATCTCCCGGCGTGGGCCTGCTGTGTGGGATACACGACGGAAGTCCCTGTCCAACTACCTCCGTGGGCTGGTCAGTGGTACTCCCGTATGCTACTGTTCGAGTCATCCCTCACTTCACTCGGGTCATATAAACCTCCCCAGCGGTGCTGTCCTTGGTGTCGCATCAGTCGGTCGCTTGCTCGCTCACGGATCGGTGGCTGTCCCCCGGCGCAGCCCGAGGAGCCACCGCACCGCAGGGAGGGGGAGGGGGCCAAGGCAGTAAGAGCGGAAAACCGGCGCGCGGGTTGCGCCGGGGAAACGTTCTTGACTGCCTGTGCGGAGGCCCCCTCCGGCCTCGGTGGGAGGACGGTCCGGTCGCGGAGATGGAGTGATGCTGAGTCTGGCCGAAGGCGCTCAGCGCCAGCTCGTCTGGCGCGACCCGGCGCGCGAGCAACGCGCGGATGGTCGTCGGTCGGCCGCAAGGGCGACCGTGGCCGGGACGGTCACGCCGGGGCGTCGACCCGCGACCCGTAGTGGTCCATCAGCCGCCGAACGTACTCGGCGGCAGCCCCGGTGGTCTCGAACGTGTCGCACGCGACACAGACGAGGAAGTCGTCCTGGTGGACGGTGACGTGGACGTCGCCGTCGCCGGGGGTGTAGATGGTGAGCGTCGTCGGCTCGTTGACGGCGTGCTCGAGACACGCCCAGACGGTCGCGGCGTTCGGGACGTGCGCTATCGCGCTGGCTGGGATGCCCCGCTTGCGGAGCTCCCAGTCGCGACCGGCGGTGTCGAAAGAGGCGGGGTCCATCTTATCGAGTCCGGAGTGGGGTCGCCGTTCCGATGGGTGCGCCCATGTTGGCCGCGCGGCGCTTCAGGTCCTCGATGCTGTCGTCGTCTGAGTTGGTGTGTTCGTTCATCATCGGCCTCTACCCAAATCGGGGGACAGAAACTCTCGCCGGGGGCGTCGATCTCCTTCCGCGCTCGCGTCTTGTCAATCGTTACAACGTCCGGGCGAACCAGTTGACAAGACCGGCTACAGGTCTGCCAGCGATTCGAACTCGGCGTCGACGTCGGTGTGCCACTCGATCGACGGCCGCCGGGAGCCGTCGTGTTTGTGCATCCGGACAACCGACCGGGACTGGTCGCCCGTCGCCGACGCGAGCTGTGCGCCGGCCCAGCGGATCATGGCTTCATCGGTCGGGGACGAAGCGAGTGAACGGAGGTGGCCCATGAGGTGTCGGGCGGTGTCCGCGGAGAGATCGTCGACGGCGAGCTCGACAGGCCACGCCGAGCCGTGGCCGGGTTGGTGGTTGCGACTGCGAAGGACGGTCGCGTCGAATTCGTTGAAGACCGAGGCCATCCGCGTCAGGGCCGCCGGGGAGTGCTCTTCGATGAACAGCGAGAGCGCCTGACAGAAGAACGTCGATGTTCGCTCGTCGATGCCGTCGAACCAGATGGTGATCGCGTTGTGCTCATCGAGGTCGGCGTCGTACACAGTCGGCGTCTCGACGAACGGGGTGTCGGTGGGGGATAACTGACTACTCATGATCTCTCTCACTCGCCATCGAGAGGTAGAAACTCCTCGCGGGGCGCTCGGTGGTTGGGTGGCTCCTGCGGAACCCACAGAGGGCGGACGCTGTTAGGAGTCGAACTCCTGAAGGATCGCTTTGCGAGTGGTCGCGTTGTCGAGGCGGAACACCTGGACATGGAGACCGGCTTCGCGGGCCTGGTCGATCATGTCCGCGGTCCCGTTGGAGTCGCCGTCCCAGAACGCGACGAGTGCGTCGGCGTACTCGGCCATCTCGCCGTTGCGGCGGGGGCCGGCCCGAGCGTCATACTTGTCGTACTGGCCTTCGCGGACGACGGCGTCCGGGTGGTCGATGTCGTTCCAGTCGGGGGTGAACTGGACGACGTCGACATCCGAGCGGTAGCTGGCCCACGTCTCGCCCCACTGGTCGGGCGAGGAGTCGTTGCCGCCGCTGACCAGTTCGTCGATCGCGCGGCGGTCGATGCCGGCGGCGTAGAACGCACGGGCGACGACGGCCCGCTGTTCGGTCTCGGTCAGCGACAGCTGCTCGGAGAGGTCGCGGGAGCCGGCAACGATCACTGCGGGGTGGGCCTGTGCTGATGACGCCGTCCGGTCGGACATGCTACTACTCACAGTTCACTCGGAGGGTAGAAACTCTTCGGGTGGTACGCGGCGACCACACCCCTCTATCGAAATGAAATCTGACCCCCCGTTATCGACTTGTAACTGGACCCCTCTATCGATGTGTTCGGTGGCGACCCCCGTGTTCGATGTGTAACCGGACCCCCTCGGAGCGACTGGGGGGTGACCCGGCGGGCGCTACACTTCGACGGCGTTCCAGTCTGCGTCGGTGTCGGCGTGCCACTCCATCGTGCTGCCGAGGTCGTCGGCGGTCTCGGCCACGCGGACGATCGACCGGGGCTGGTCGGCGGTTGCCTTCTCGAGGACGGAGCGGAACTCGGCGATGCCCATGAGCGAGCTGCCCATCTTCCGGCCGGCGGTGACCATCCGGTGGGCCAACTCGGAGTCGACGCCTTCGATCTCGACTTCGACGGGCCACCGACAGTCGGGGGGTGTCTCGTCCACCGGCTGGATGCCCACCGTCTTCTCCACCGGGCTTTCGGTGACATCGGTGAAGATCCCGAGGACCTGGAGGAACGGATCAGCGTCGTTGGTCTCAAGCGTTCGCGAGAGTTGCTCGGCGAAGGTGCTTGCCGTCCGGATGTCAACGCACTCGATGTAGATGGCGACCACGTTCTCGGAGTTGAGGCTGTGCGTTCCGTAGTCGGTGGTTGTCCGAACGTCGACGGTGTCTTCTTGCGGTGTACTCATTCAGTTCTCCTCTACCCCCGTCGGGAGCTACAAACCCCCGCCCCTACTCGTGACCTCCACGTCGGGACCGGACAAACAGTCTGCGGCCCTGGTGGATGAAAGGGCGAGGGTCACTCCTGTTCGCTGAGTCGACCCCTATCCCGGTCGCGGTTTGACCGGGATATGTTGCTCAGCGGGCAGGAGGGGACCGAGGGCTTTCTACGGCTCCTTCATCACCCCGCTACCGATACTCCGTACAGGTACCCATACCCTGCTTGCGCTGACGGCTCCCCCACGGGTGAGTGACTGATGGCACACCCCCTCACTGAGACGTTCCCCTATGGGGGCCGCGGCAGTACCACCGCTGTCTCGAGTAAGGGGCCGTCTGTTCAACTGCCTAGTGGGGCGTCTCCGTCGCGGTTGATCGCCGTCTGCTGATCGGGCTCCCCCCTATCCGGGCTGGTGTCGTTGTGTCGGTCGTCGGTGTTCGCGAGGCTGGCTCCCATCGCAGGCGGTCTGAAGAAGCGTCGTCGGGGGTGGCCCACGCAGTGCTGGATGGCTTCGTGCTGATACTCACAAAGAGTGCGTTGTTGTTGTGTCCCCGTCCGGTACTACTCGCCTCGGTCGGAGGTGGCCTCCCAGCTGTTCGTCTCGATCCGGTGTTGCCTGTCGCTGTCTGCTCGACGTCGCCGGGCGTTCAGTTGTCGTCGGCTTCGTTGTCGTCGTGGTACCAGCCGTCGTCGCCGAAGTAGGGGTGCGGTGTGACGAGGTCAACGCCGGTCGTCCCCTCGGGCAGCGGCATGTTCCCGATCTCCTCGCTGCGCTCTTCGAGCTCGTCGCTGAATATCCCATCTGTATTGAGACCCAATTCGATGAGCATCCGTTCTACCTTGATGTCGATCTGTTCCATCTTGATACGCTGGTAGCGATTGTTCACTCCCTCCCGAAGGAGAAGTTCATGTGCTCGCGTCTTGGGGATGTCGTGGTGCTCTGCGATCTTGTCGATGAGGTCCGCTAGTTCATCGGCTACGTACCCAGAGATTTTCGTCGGCATCGTAACTCTCCGTTCATCGGGTGCCCTCTTAAGTCGTCCCCTCAGACCAATCCCCACATCCGTTCTGCCGGCCTCGGCTACTCCCCGCCGATGTGCCACCACCTGGCTCCGTCCTGTTGTCTCCTGCCCGCGGCAACCGGGGAGATGATCATCGCCTCTTCACCCTCACCCTCTACACCACTCTCAGTGGTTACCCCCGCTTGCCCCCATGCGCTGGAAACCTCCTTGCTGTAACTGCCTATCCGGTGCTGTCGATCGCCGCGTCGGTCTGTCCCACCGCGTGGCTGGTCGTCGACGCCGGTCCCCACACCGAGAGTTGATGGGTGGCCTGCTGCTTCTGGTCGACGTCGATCGCTGTCTCTGTCTGGTTGTGCCAGCCGGGGGTCGTCTTCGCTCGCTGTCTGGTGTCGGTCTGTCCGTGTGGGCCACCCCCTGTCTCGCACTCCTACGCGCCCCCTCTCAGGCTGTTTCCTCTGCGCCCAGAATCCAGTATCTGATTTCTGATATAGTTCTCCTGTCTCCCTCATCGATCGCTCACATCTCCTCTCTCCTCTCGGCCCCGCCCCGAACTATCGCTACGCGGTCAACCTTCTGGTCGGATTGCCTTCTAGGCCCCTAACACTGTGAATTCGCGGAACCTAAACACAGGGGAGGAGAGATATATTAGAGCATCTCTAAAGCCCTCTCAGCCGCTTAGAACCTAAACACGGGGATTATGGGGGAGGGTTAGTTAATGAACAAAGCCCCCTATGGGCTTCCCGTCTTGTCATTATCGGGTGTGTCAACAATAACTCAGTTTTCATTACAAATCATCCCCACCCGGCTGCCGTCTTGTCATTAATAGCCGTGATTTTGGATTCAGCGACGTTCATTACAAAAAGCCTGTATCTGCCTCCCGTCTTGTCATTATGAGATTAATGAAATTACATGTCTAACCCGCCTACGTCTGGTCATTAACTCTTGATGTCGGAAGTGTCACAGAGGGATTGCGCGCGCCCCACTGTTTCATTACAATACATCCAGATCCGACCGCCGTCGGGTCATTAACGATTTCATGAATGCTAGCCCGTTTCTGGGTGCCGTCTTGTCATTAGCTCTTTACTGAGATCGGGTCGCTTACTCGGCTGCCCGAGAAATCTCTTAATGATGTACCCCCCAATATCGCCCTCCGTTGTGTCATTATAGGATTAATGAAGTGGTCGGGGTTTGGCGGCTCCGTCTTGTCATTAATTGAGTTCGGAACCGAGTTATTGTCTTATTTGTTATACATGGTCGGCTTGCGTTTGTGTATCTGGGTGTTGGGATTGGCTCTTGATGGGTTATCCCTCGGGTAGTCGATGTCCGCACGGAATACAATCTGGGGTGTTTTCTCTTGGTTGGTTTCTGCTCTTCTCTCCCAACTGTGAGTCCGACGTAACTGTAGTGAGCGTAACCGCTCTGTTCGTCGACGAGAACAGTTCTATCGCTTCAGATTCTGCTCCACACGGCTATAGTTTGTCGCTAGATTCTGCTTTGATTCTCGCTAGATTCTGCTTAGATTGTCGCTAGATGTGGGTTTGATGGACCTCCTCAGAGAAGATTTCATGCGTGGTGACATGCTGATTCCTCTTGTTCTTCTTACCGGGGTTCCAATTAATATGCTACTGAGCGATGATATTGCCACTGTTGACTGTATCTGCTTGCTACAATACTGCCTACTAACTAAGCGATCTGCTATCCTTGGATGGGGCTTCAGTTTCTATTCACATGGGCGTTGGCTTCTAGGGTGCCAGAAAGTATGTAGAGAGAATATGGCCGCTAGTTCTCGTCCAGATCAGTCCTGAGCTTGTTGATGCTGAAGATCTCCTTGGCACACTCCGCATCTAGTTCTTCGTTGATCTTATCGAGATTAGTGCTTCGAGTTGCCTCGATGTAGCCGATTTGGTCGGTGAGTGACGAGAGGAGCTGGCGCATTCCATCTACGTCTTTGACGACCCAGATGGCGTCTCCTCGCTGTTTCTTGAGCTTGATCGAGTCGTCTACGACGTGCCGCCGTTTGTCTGGTGACGTCTCAACCTCAACGATTTTGATGCGATCGTCGAGAGAGTCGTCGGTCGGCTTGGCGTAGAGGTCGTACTTCTTCTCTTCGTCGTCCGGGCTGTAGTACATGTGCGTCTCGTAGCCGAGCGCGTCGTAGTGTGCCTGGATGAGCTTGACGCCGACACGATGCTCCGGGCTCTCCCGCCCGTACTCACCGCCGTCTCGTGGCGCGAGATTGCGGTCCACGACGACGTTTGCTTCGTCTGTCGGCCAGTAGTACGCCTGCCTGTTTCCGAGCGTGAACTTCTCGAGGTATCCCCAGTCGCAGAGGTCTGCTGCTGTCTCGCTGTAGGGAAGTTCCTTCATCGAGTCCTTGATGTGGTAGCCGTTTACCCCATCGGTGAGCGCGTCGTAGACCATCCGCAGGAACATCTCGTGTTCGTCTGTGAACTCCTCGGTGTCCGCTGGGGAGGTGTCATCATCGTTGTCGTCGCCGTCATCGTCTTCATCTGCGCGTGCTTTTACGCCGCTGTCCATGTCAATCGCCTCGTGTTCGCGGTTGACGCAGTGGCGATACCGACTTCGTTCACGCACAGAATCCGCGAGCGAGTTGACGTTGAACGGTCCTGCGTTGTGTCCTGGCGGGATGGGGAGCGGTCGGAGTGTGAGTATCTCTGGCTTCTGCTTGTGGAAGCCCGTCGACGGCAGCTGGACGATCCACTCGCCGCGCCGAAGCCCGGAGATGCGGTCTTTGATCTCATCATTTTCGAGGTCCTCGTGGAACAGCGACTCTGCGAGGAGGTCGTCGGTCGCGACGTTGCCGATGATCTTCGTGTTGATGTTGTTGAGGATCTCTTTGTACGCCCGCCGATTGTCGTTTGGATTGTCTCCGAGTACCTGCTCAGGGTACTGCATGATGAGCCCCAGCGAGAGATTGAATTCCCGCCCTTTCGGGAGGAGTTCTCGGTAGACGATCTCGTTGCGAGCGATATTTGCGGATTCCTCGATGATGACGTTCGTGATGTATTCGTCGTCGTCCGGCGTCCAGATGGACTGCGCCGATGTCCACAGGTGCGAGAGGAACAACACAGTGAACACTTCGCTGCTGGCTCCACGAAGGCTTCCCGTGTCGATGAGAACGACTTTGTTTGAGTTGAGGATGCTCTTCATATCGAGCATCGGTATCTCCTTGCTGTACCAGTTTGTCTCGTCGTTCCAGTATTTATCCTCGATCGTGTACGACAGCATATCCCAGATGAAGTCGCGTTCCTTCAGCTTCCGGATCCGATTGAGGACTGCGTCCGTCGTGTTCATGAACTGCCGTGCGTCCTTCTCGAGGTGCGATTCGAGGATAGATGTGACCTGCGTGTCGGCCGTTCGCGGGATTGCTTCGAGGACTTTGTCGTAGTCCTTGTCGAGGTCTTCGACCTGCTTGCCGTACTTCTGGAACTCCTGTGCGGCCTGCATGAGCTCACCGATAGAGAAGTAGTCCTTCCCGTGGTCTTTGTCGAATAGCGCCTTGATCAGGTTGGTGAGGATCTCGTTCGCGACGAACGCCTGTTCGACCGTCTTCTTTCCCAGAACGAAGCGCAATATCTGGAAGTAGTGGTCGATGATATCCTGTTTGGCCGTCTCGCGAGTCCGCCCCGCTCCCTCTGTGAGCGGCCGGAGATCGAAGAACGGCATCCCCGGAACCATGCCGTCCGCCTCGGGGATCTGGATATATTCGACGTCGTCGACGTTGCCGAACAGCGTGCGATGACACCGCAGGTAGTTCTCACACATCTCGCCGTCCTTGGGGTCGATGAGGATTGTTGGCCCCTCGAGGTCGTTGTGTGTGGTCAGCATGTCGTTGATCGTTGCGACCGTCTTCCCGCTCCCAGTCGTCGCAGCTCGGATGTAGTGTTGGGTGAGATGGTCCGCAGATAATGACAGCGCGTCTCGTTGCGAGAGGTGGTTCCACCACTCGTTTTTCGTCTCGATGGTACTGATATCGTCGGGCTTGTCGCTATGGTCACGGAGCGCCGTGACGGCATGTCCGATCGTCATCCCCTTCGAGAACTCCTTGAACACCTCCTCGTTCGGTGAGGTGAGCGGCGACTGAGCCGTAGGCATCCCGCCGGTCCCACCGCGACTTGCTTTCGGGAGCGAGTCGATCGACGGGACCGTGATGAAGTTTGAGAGCTCGTCGATGTTACAGACGAGCAGCGGTTTTCGTCGCGTCCAGGACTCCAGCCCGTTCGGGTAGGTGATCCCGTGGTTGAGCATCCGCTCGTACTCGGCCTCGTTTGTACCGAGGTAGTTCCCCTCAATCGAGTAGAATTTCCCGCTGATCTGGTTGAGCGCATCTTGGAGATTACGGGCTGTCTCCGGGTTCGATGCTGCGGCTCGTAGTGAGACGTTGTACGTGTGTGAGGGATCTTTCAGGTCGATCTGCCCCATCCGGCCAGTCCCTGAGCGGTATCCGCCGGTCTGTGAGTCGTGGATTGACCCACCGATTTCATTCGGTGTGTCACTCCGGTGTCGCTCCTGTTTTTCTTCGTCAGAGACGCCAAGGGCACCGTCTATGAGGGTTCGGAGAAAGAGTCCGCCAGTCGTGTGGACGCCCTGCTTGAGGTTTCCTTTCTGCCGTTCTGCTTTCGGTGACCAGTCTGCGCGTGGCTCGAAGACACTCTGAAAGACGACCGCGCCATCCGACTGGATGATCGTCTCGAGGAGGTTTGAGAGTGGTGAGCGTTCGATTGCTTCGTTGTCGTATGACGAGAGTGTCGTCATCCAATCGCGCCGCTTCTCTTCGACACCCTCCCAGCGGACCATCTCGGGGACGTCCTCGAAGATGTTTGTGATGTCGAACTGTTTGCGCCCGAACTCGAAGTTTTCTGGATACTGCGATCGCGTCGTGCTCTCAAGCCGGTCACACGTAACGTCGCCACGCTCACCAGGCCCGATAAAGAACTTGAACTGCGCTTCGTCCTCGGGCTTGTAGATGATGAACTCGAAGTTCGATACTGGCTCGATCCCAGCGATGTGGAGCTCCATGTCGAGCGGGAGCTTCCGCCCGTTCCCGTAGCGGTGGAGGCCGTACAGTTCGCGTTTGACGGTCTCTGAGTTCACTTCCTCACGGACGGGCGTGATCTGGATGTACTCCTGTTCAGATTCGATTTCCTCAATAAAGTTTTCAGCCTCACCGTCGCTGAGCGTTCCACTGAGAGACGGATCAGATGCTGATTCGTAGTCCGCAGGGATGGTGATCGGCTCTTCGTCTTCATCCTCTACTTCCCCATCTATCGCGGCCTCGAAGATATCGAAGTCGCCGTCAACCACCTCAGGTGTCGGCGTCTCGTCGTCTTCGACCGATGGTTCGCTTGTCTCTTCAGCTGGTGCTGGCGAGGCACTGTCCGTAGTGTCGTCGGCAGTCTCATCGAAGAGGGTCGGCGGCTGTTCCTCGGATGGTTCGTCTGGGCCGGGCGGTTCTCCTGGCGAAGGAGTATCGCCTTCCCGGTGATTGTCGTCTTGGCTCACCGTGAAATGTACGACACAACCAGATTAGTTATGTCTTGTGCCCCCTGTCTTCTCCTTCTCCGGATGTGAATTCACAGAGACTGGATTCTTAGAAATTAGCAGAGTTCGGTACCCTCATACCGTAGTGGCTACCGGAGCTAATCTCGGTACTTCATCCACCACACGAGGAACAATCCGAGAACGATCCAGTTGATGAAGACGAGGAGGTTGGAGATCATCGCGTGGAGGTATCCGATCGGCATCCTCACGATGTTGAGGGCGACTTTGCCTGTCCAGACCTTTGTTGATGACTCGCCGTAGTGTGTGTCGAAGTCTTCTCGGAGAGGGTCGCCCTCGAAGCGCACGTCGACCGTTGAGACGTTTTCACTTACCATCTGGGTGAATTCCCCATCGGAGTTTGTGGTGGTCCTGTGGACAGATTCACCGTCGATGATGATCTCACGGTTGGGGACGGGATCATCCGTTTCTGAATGCTTGAAGGTGCCAGTGACCTCGTACGTGGTTGTGTTGAGATCGCTAATGATCCGCGTCGGTTCAACAGTGATTCGGTGGACCTCACCGATGGGGACGTCATTTCCGAATACGTCGGTTGCGGTAATCTCGATGTCCTCTAACTCGCTGACCGGCTGTGACAACTGTGAGCCGACAGTCCTGTAGAGTTGAACATCGCCCCCTGTGTCGATAACGTTCTCCCCGAGATTGATCCCTTCGTAGATCTGGGCTTGATCTTGCATGGTGGGTTTCACTCCGAGGGTGTTGGAAGCTGATGTTCTGTACCCCGCGGCGTCCATGTAGTCCCGGTGGAGATTCGGCGTCTCGTTATGTTTGACAGACGTCCGGACCCACTGCGCTGAACCGTCACGTCGGTACTCGACACGATCGTAGAGTGACTGGGAGAGGAAAATCCACGGACTGTGGATCTTGTACTGGTCTTGGTGGGCATGTTCCTTACAGAGGAGTGTGCCACGCTCGATACACTCTTCATTGGCTTTCAGTTCGATGCTTCCGAGCGGGTTTTCTTCCGGTCGCTGGTCGCCAATGATGTCGAAGTAGATTTCGTCACGGAAAGCATTCTCAACGAGGTAGGCATCAATCGTGAGGTCCGTTGCGTCTGCGGCCTCGATGGTGTAGTAGCTCGGGTCGTGGAAGGCACTTGCTGCGGACACCTTCTTTGTTTTTTCCCACGAGTTACCGGGGCAAGTGCTATTGACACCGTATGTGAGTTCTAGGCCAACGAGAACGTCAGAGTAGAGCCCAAGGCGACCACTCTGTGGGTTGTCGATCGTGAGGATGTTCTGGTCGTTTTCAGTAACGTAGTATTCGTTGTCGTTCTGAAGAGACATCACTGAACTGCTCTCGATGATCTCCCACTCCTCATACTTGGTGTCCGTCCCTGTGAGGGTCTCGTTACCACTGATGTACGAGCACTGTTCGCTACTGCTGTAATCTTCTGGGGTGGTGGTTCGGTAGTCATACACCGTTGTGATATTGACTTGATCCGGATTCACCAGCCAGTAGTCGTCGTAGAGCGCGCCTTCATCCATCCGGGCGACGTCGGCGTAGTGGTCGTGGATGACCTCGACTTCATCTTGCCAGTAACCCTCTGCTGTGCCACCTTGGACATCATACCGGGCAGAATTGTTCCCGTACCCTGCTGCCGGGACGATGCTTAGGTTGGTGCTCGTGTTGATGAATGTGCTCCTTACAACATCTTGGTTGAGTTCAGTATAGTCCGTGAACTCGCCTTCATAGACTTCCGCACTGCTGGGATTTAGAACGGTTACTCCTTGGAGGGTGTCGCCCTCTTTCTCGTAGATGAACTCGGCGTTGCGGACCGGAATGGTCCCTCCCCGGCCCTCGATTTCGGCAAAGAGGAGGTTGTCGTCGCTCGTCATGATCGATTCGTTGACGGGGCGACTCTGCCCGATGTGGACTAAATCAGTGACTTCCGCTTCGTCATACGACATCCAAGTGTCGTCGGTGGTGACTTGATACTCTGTGTAGAGCGCCTCCCGGAACCCATCTGTGAGCTGGGCAAATTCCGTGGTTTGGTCGACGGTATAGGTCCGTTCGTCGAGCCTGAGGAGTGGCCGATCTACTTTGTACGTTCTTAGATCGACAGATTGGGATGTGACTGAAAAGATATCATCGTTGTTCCCTGTTGAGTTCACATCAATGTCGTTTGAAGCGAGGATGCGGTACGTACCCACGTCGTCTACAGGTGGGTTTTGTGTGGCAGTTTCGATCGGTGGATACTCGCCGTAGTCGCTTTCTTGTCCGTCACTGATGAGGATCGCCCCACTCCCGATCACGAGGAGAAGTGCTAGTCCGATAACAGCCGAGGTTCGTTTATTGGGTAAGAACATGGTACAGAAGATTCCAGAAGGCACTGTAGTTGGCCCCGATAATTGAGAACAGAACACCGATGCCGAATAGGCGGAATCCCCACGATCGACGTTGGGTCCGTTTCTTGTTCATCTGCCATGCCATGAACCCAAGGAGGATGAGGGTCAATCCAAGGATCCAGAATACGCGATCGAGTCCTTCGAAGTGCTCGAACGCGGACCAGAGCATATCGAAGTCGAATTGCATCAGGGGTCCGGAAGCTGATGTCGAAGCGTACTCACTCGGAACGCTGGCCAAAGATGACATGGTATGGCGGAGCTGGGTTGTCACAAGAGAGGAGAACGTTGGTCCATCCTCTAAGATGAACTCTGCTAATCGGGGGCTCATTAGTTCGTGCTACCCGCTATGCGGGCAGGTGTCTAAAATATAGGGGGTGGATTCGTTGTTCGCGCCGAAATTTACGAACTGCCGGAGCCGCCCTCTGCGACCCACTTCAGGAGACTCACGAACGCCGTGAAGCCGAAGTAGAACACGATCATGGCGAGACCACCGACGAGCAGCCAGACTCCGGTCTGGGCGCGCTCACTGCTACGGCGGGCGGTGAACCAGAGAGTGGCTCCCGCGAAGACAGTCACGAAGCCGGCGTACTGAAGTGTTGTGTGGGCAACCTCGAAGAGATTGTCCAGCATGTTGGTGTATCCGTCCATCCCAGCTTCACAGGAGGAGGGGTCCGAGGGGCTACAGTCGTTTGCGACCACGCTCGCCGCGCCGATCCCACCCGCGGTGAGAACGAACGACAGAGCTAACATCGATAGTACAGCTCGTGAGATTGCTTGGCTCATGCGTCGAATTCTACAAAACAAGGTACTAATATTAATCTGCCGGTGGTTTTTGCTAAGTTTTCAACTCTAACAACATTATTCCTTGTCAGTTCACCAGTTTGAATATTGGAACGCCCTTACCTTGTTTCATGGCGAAGCTGTCGCTAGCCGAGTAGCGTTCAATAAATGAAGTGATGGACTATACGACTGGGCGGAAGTTCCGTTTAGGAACTACCGGAACCGCCTTCCGCGACCCACTTCAGGAGGCTCACGAACGCCGTGAAGCCGAAGTAGAACACGATCATGGCGAGACCACCGATGAGCAGCCAGACGCCGGTCTGGGCGCGGTCACTGCTACGCCGAGCAGTGAACCAAAGGGTGGCTCCCGCGAAGACAGTCACGAATCCAGCGTACTGAAGCGTCGTGTGGGCAACCTCGAAGAGGTTGTCCAGCATCGACGTATAGCCGCTCATTTCGTTCGATTCGCAGTCGTCGAAGTTCTCGACGACATTGTCGTAGTCGTCGACGTTGACGTCCTCACAGTTCGTCGTGTTTGCGACGGCCGATCCAACACCGAGCCCCATGCCCGTTGCGACGAACGAGACGAGGAGCATTGACAGTACAGCACGCTTAATTTTTTGGCTCATGCGTACAGTATGACGGACCCAGGGTATTGATATATAATTATCGGTCAAATGTGTGTGAAACTTTCAAAATATAGAATATAATCCTCTGTCAGTTCAAATTCGAAAACAAAGATGGTTGTTAGTTCAATTTGCTGAACTGGGGTTGTCGGCCTGAAATGGACTGCCGTATAAAAAGAGAGGCTTAGAAAAGGTCCGACCAGAACGACCGAGACGGGCTGGTTTCGTTGGGATCGTCAGTGGGCTCGGCGGGCGCTTGAGGTTCCGCAGGAACCAGGTCGGTGCTGGTGGTCTCTGTTTCATGCGCGGGGACGTCCTGAGGTGGCTGGCGTTCCCACCTCACACGTTCTTGCGCTTCGAGCCGCTCGACGAACTCTTCGTCAAGGATGTCCTCCATGGGGATTTCATCGTCGCTCAGCCCCTCTGCGATCTCGTCGAACACAGGGTGGTTTTTCGCTTTACACATCACGAAGAGAACCTGCTGAAGCGTCTCCAACTGGTGTTCGCGTTTGTCGACGATGCGTTCGTAGTGCTCCAGCTCACGGTAAACGCGGGAGACTTTGTTCTCCTGCATCTGGATCTCGTTTTCGAGTTGGGTCTGGTACTCGCTCAGTTCCTCTTCCATCTTCCCGAAGTCCTGCTCGAGGACCTCAACCCTCCGCCCGAGTTCGGAGGGGATCGTCTCGTTTCCGCTGACGGAGTCGCTTCCGTCTTTGATCTCCTCTTTCTCGCCTTCGTCGTCTTCTACTTCGCTGTCGTCGCTTTCCGCGTCTTCTTCACCCACATCATCCGAATCACTGCTCCCCTCTTCAGATTCGGAACTGGTGGTTTCGGAGCTGGTGTCTGAATCATCGTTGTCTTCTTCAGACTTCTTCTGTTCGACGTGGTCTGCCTCTAATGCTTCAACTGCGGCCCTGCCCTCTTCTGGATCGAGTTCGTCTTCTGTGGCAGTATCGTCGCTTTCTGTCTCGGTATCGCTATCCGAGGGTTCCTCTTTATCTGGGAACATGCTCCCTTCCGACTCAGATGGTCGGTTGAATCCATCATCGGGGTCGGATGAGACGTCTACGGTCACCGTGTTGGACGACGGATCATCGTCGGTGGTGTCGTCATCCTGATCCTCGTCGGCGGTCGGTTCGTCGTCCGTATCCGCTATTTCAGCGGGCTCTTCTGTTGGATCAGCCGTAAAACGGTCTGAATCCGGTTCTGTCTTGCTAGGGGAGAAGTCTGAGACTGAAGAGTTCCGCTCGTCACGAGTTCGGCGGTTTCTCTCAGTCCGGGTGTTTCCCCTGCGTCGACGGGTGTCGTCTGGGGTTGGGTCCGTTACCTCCTGATCGGATTCCTCACCAGAGCTAGCCTGACTGTTGGATTTGAATGCACCTGGCCCGCCTCGGTCGGTACTCCGACTTCGACGTCCGTCGCCGGCCGTGCTTACAGTATCAGATCCGGCTTCGTCGTCGGTTGCCTTTTTTTGGGGAGTCGGTTGGGCGTCGTTCTGGGTGTCCTTGTCCTGCTCTGCGTTGTCGTCATCGTCATCGGATCGGGTCTGTACTTCGTCATGGCGATCGTCGTCGTAGTGGGTGTCCACACGGATGATCGCCTTCTCGATGGTCCGCTCACCGTAGGTGGTCCCGTCCGAGTAATGCTCCTCGTTCCACTTCTCACGCATGAGGCCGGATGCTCGGAAGATCCGATCGATGAGGACAGGATCGCCGCTACACCAGAATGCGAGCTTGTTACAGAACACCATGTCTGCTTCAGATTGGCTGTAGCCCGTCTTGTTGTGATCATCTGAGAAGCTGAAGAACTCCTCCCAGTGTCCACGCCAGAGGAGCGTGAACCCGTAGCCGTTGTCTGCCTTCTTCGCATCGGTCAGCAGTTCCTGTTCGTATGCGGTGAGGCCCTCTGTCGTTGGATCGACTAAAAACGGGATGTCGACATTTCTGTCGTACCCGAGGTTCGCTAAGTTGGGCCGTTCTCCACTTGGGGGAGTGATCTGTATGTTCCCGTTGCTGTCGTCGTCTTCGTCATCCTCGTCTTCTCCGTCCAAGAGATACTCGGTGTAGACGTTGGTGAGGCCCTCCTGGTTGCTGTTAAGTGTTGCCCCCTCATTTTCATCGAGAGGCTGCCCATCCGATGAGACGACGTTGCCGGTGACGGTGAAGTAACGACCGTCTTCGTAGATTTCGATGTTTCCCTTTCGGCGGCGATCGCCGGGGATTTCGCCTTCGAGAATGATGTGAGCGCCCGTGCCCGACGGGCTGATCTCGATGAACCCTCCCATTTCGTCCATGACTTCGAGTGCCCAGTCTTCCCACTCGCCGGTTTCCGCATCGCGACACTTGTCGAGGTCGATCCCAACTAGGTTGTCATCTTCGGTAAAGACGAACCCGATACCATCGTGATCGCTCTTTTTCGCCCACACCTGGGTGAATCCGGCCCAGGTCGATGGGTCGTCAGTCTGTGCGTACCCACCGTTGGGGTCCTTGGGGAGTTTCGTTTCTTTTCCGTCTCGCATCCCGGTGTCCCAACAGATCCACTGATCGTGGTCCTTGAGTTCACTCGGGATATTGGTGACTTGAATGTCCATTGTTGACTTCGAATTGGCGCGTGTATCTACTCTCGCACCCACGGGTCATATTCTTAACCCCCATGTGGGTCTTCACTCTCACCGCTACCACACCTCTCTCACTACAAGATGAGAGATAAAAAACAAACCAGTTCGGCACTTAACAGGCGATTCTCTCTGGGGTAGGCGATCACTCCACCGTCAGTGTTGAGACCAGAAGTGCTGGAGTTCCCGGCCGAGCTCTGGTGGGGAGATCGGTCTGAATTCATCTGTCGCGTGTTCTGGGAAGTGCTCGCGAACACTGGTGAACGTCCGGCTATTCGCGTACCGCTCGTCGATGAGGACACGGACGCCGACGTCCTCGACGCCGCGGATGACTCGGCCGAGTGCCTGTCTCGTCTTCCGAACCGCGGGGACGGTAAAGGCGTAATCGAACCCGTTGTTATTGAACCGTTCATCGTACGCCGATTGGATGGCCTGAGAGAGGTTCGTTGACGTGTTGGTGATCGGAACGCCACAGACGACTGCTGCGTTGAGCTTGTCGCCATCGAAGTCGACGCCCTCTGTGAGCGTCCCACGGAGGCTTGTCGCGAGGACTTTGGGCTCGCCTTCGAAGAACGCCTGCTTGAGCTCCTCAGTCGCCGCATCCGAGCTGCTGGTGTCGGTTAGAACCGGTTTGGTGACGTTCGGGTTGCCGTCTAACATCCTGCTTGCCCACATCGCCTCGAGGTAGCTTGGCATGAACACGATCACGTTCCCCGGCGTCGTGTTCACGACCGAGGTGATTGTTTTTCCGTACGTAGTTCGCAGTTCCGGGTGTTCGTCGGGTGGCCACCGATTTGAGTAGGTGAACTTCTGAGCGTCGACGGCGAACGATGCTCTGTTCTCCTGTGGGAAGCCGAGATCGAACGCGACCTTGCCGACGTTTCGCTGTCTGTCTGTGGAAGGCGGCTGTGTACTCCCTCCATCGGCCCCGACAGAACCGATATCAGGGATATGGACGGTGTTCTCGTCTCCTTCTGGAACGTTGGCGCTGGCGATCGCCTTGGTGACGAGACTGCTTGTGGGCTGGGTTCCTTCTCTGAGTTTCTTCACTCCAGTGACTTCCTCGTAGATGTCGAGGGGCGAGAGCGTGGCCGACATGAGGATTGCTCCACCGAAGGCATCGAGAGTCGCGGCGATCTCGTTTTGGGGGATCGCATTGTTGATCTGGACCTGTGCGTAGTAGCCAGTTCGCCACGGGCGGGCAGAGTCGGCAGTCGAGCGGGTCCCCTTCCGTGGGATTAGCTTGATCTCCCGGAAGTATTCGGAGTCACCGCCTGTCCACCATCGGTTGAGAAGTTCGTAAACGTCGCTGATGGCAAACGTTCCGTCTGGGCTCTTCTCGTCAACTTCGCGGGAGATGACGTCGCGGGCAACGCTCACTGCTCGGGCGGCGAGGAGGGTCTTCTCCCAGATGTCCTCGTAGTCGTTGTCTTCCACCCATTTTCGGATGCTGTCCGGGCCGGGGTTCTGTGGGTTTTGTAGCGCGATCGAGAGTTCGTCGCGGTTCTTCCTCCGGCACTTATCCTTCCAGTTCGTCCCGAGTTCATCTCGAAGCCCCTGTATCGTGTTCTTGTGGAATTCGTCTTGGATTCGCTCAACGAATTTGGAGGCAGTTAGCAGATCGGGAGCGGTCAGACCCGTGTTTCCGATGACGGCATCTGCGAGCTGGCATTTCCGAGGGTGGCCCTTCCCGGTGATCCAGCGTTGGACGAGGGTAATGTCGTCAGCGGCTTTGGAGAACGTGGAGTAATTGACGCTGTACGACAACTGGTCTCGGACCTGGTGGACGAGTTCGTGAGCTTCGTCGCAAATGAGCAGGGTGGTGTCGTCGATGATGCCTCCGGTGAATCCAGCCACCGTCTTCGGGTTGAATGCGTGCTGGTAATTTCCGAATAGAGCCATGCCTTCGTCGTGGAGTCGGCGCATTTCGACGTGTGGGCAGGTTCCCGCGCGTGCCGCGGTCTTGAGTGTCTCTTCGCCTGTCGTCACATCGAAGATGGAGAGTGGAAACGAATCTTTGACCGAATTCGTGATGTGCTTAGCGTAGAATGGACAGTATTCCTTCCCGGCGACGGTCGGGATCGACGGTTGGACGCCCGCATTCGCTCCGTCGAACGTGAGCGTGTCCTCAACGGATGGCTCCCGTTGAGCATACGAGAATAGGCCAAAGGCGGCGTTGGCTTCTCGACTGTTATTCTGTCGCGCCGCTTTCGCCATCAAACTCCGCGTGTTATCCCGCAACTCGATACATCGGTGGTAGATGTCTTCCTTCTCAATCTCGCCAGCCTGGACATACGGACACAGATCGGCCTTACCGACGAGAGTTAGGCCGGGGATGTTGTTGTCCGTCTTCCTGTTGATCGTCCGCAGGTCTGATTCGAAGGCGCTCAGTTGCTGCTTCTTCGACGTGATGACGAGTACGCGATCGTATTTCGTCTGAGGGTCTTTGACGAGGCTGATCCCCGCAGTGAGCGCGATGAGGGTCTTCCCGGTCCCACACGGACCCTCAAGAAGGAATACGCCCCCGTCGCGAACGGTGTCGATGCTTTGGTTGATACCTTCTCGTTGGTTCGGATATGGCTCGAAGGGGAAGATATCCTCCCAGATTTCGCTGTCGTCGGATCGCTGGCTCTCGGTCATGGGGCGATTGATTACCTAGTACGTCGGAGGAGAGTTACTTAAATCCGTCCCGCAAAACAGGGCTGAAGATTGCTGAGCCGGTTATTCTTTGTCGGACTTCATATCCCTGTAAGCCCGCTTGATGTCGTCGAATTTGAGCTTCTGAGCCTTCCGGTCAACTGCCTTGAATTTGGCTTGGTTGATGAGGGCGTTCAGGTCTGCCCCACTCCACCCGCCGGTCTTCGACGCGACGCTCTGGGCTTGGTCTTGGGTGATCTCGTGGGGCACTTCCGCGAGCTTGATCTTGATGATCTCGAGTCGGGTGTCGGACTCAGGAAGTCCGATCTCGAAGTCCTCGTCAATGCGCCCTGGACGGAGGATCGCGTCATCCATCGACTCCTTGAGATTCGTCGTCAGGAGGATGATGTAGTCCTTGTCCTCCTTCGTGAGCGCCGAGAGGAACATATTGGTGATCTTCTTGTCCTCTGCGTGCGAATTGAGGCTGTCGTCACGGCTCCCCAGAAGCTGCTCGGCCTCGTCGATGAACACGACGCCGCCGAGTTCTTGGGCCTCCTCGAAGAGCCGCTGGATGATCTGCGGCGACTTGTTGATGAACTCGTGGGTGAGGTCCGCTTGGGTCAGCTCGACGAACGGCCGGTTGAGTTCGTTCGCTAGCGCACGGGCAAACAGCGTCTTCCCCGTCCCCGGCGGGCCATAGAAGAGGAGCCCGCGCGAGGGCTCGATTCCGAAGCGGTCGTAACTGGGGTTGTTCCCCCGGAGTGGGCTGACCACCTGTTCGCGGAGCGCGTCCTTGACTTCGGGATACCCACCGATATCCTCGAAGCGCATCTCGGGCGGCTCCTCCCACGGGAATTGGTACTGAGTCACGGCCTCATCATCCGTTTCCTCGGCGGGCGTATCGCTCTCGTCGTCCTGTTCCTCGTCCGTGGCCGCCTCCTCGTCCGCTTCCTCGTCGTCACTATGGTCGACTGGCGTTACGGACCACTCAGGAGTGGTGTCCTCCTGAGACCCGTCGTGCTGGTCGGTGTCCGGGGCATCTCGAAACGGGTGGTCGTCTGCCGATGCTCGGAGATCGGCGGGCGTCACGTCCGACGCCGTGTTGGTAGGCGAGCTGTGGCTGCCCGCATCTTCCTGCTCACTGGCCTTCTCGTCAAAGGGTGAGTTCATGATCAGCGTGTAGTCCATGAAGCCCATCCAGTGGAGGAACCGCTCAAAGCGGCTGTCATCGTCTCGGCGGTAGCCAAACTTCGAGACCGAAGACTGCGACCGCTCGTGGTACAGGCCACTCAGAACCGCGAAATACCGGGGCAGGTAGCCTGTCGAGGTGGTGATCCGGGTCGTACCACAGCCGGCGAGCGCCGTCGCGACGAACAGCGTGGCCGCATCTGCGGAACTACTGGCCCATTCAGGCGGCGTCGTACCAGCGATCACACCTGCGGTTAGGAGAATCACTCCGGTGGCGAGACTGGCAACGATCCCGCTGTGGAATGGACGCCAGTGCTTGTAGTTCAGATGGAGCCCGAGGCTGATCAGGCCCAAGAGGAGGATGAAGGCGGTAGAGGTCTCCATCACAAGGAGGATGAGTGCTGGGAGACCGAGGAATGTGAATCCCATCGGTGCGTCAGCATAGTCTTGGTGAGCGGGATCGACTTGGAGTAGCCACCGCCAGGAGAGCCACGCGAAGAGCAGCCCCGCGAGAATGTAGTAAATCATCAGAGACTCCCCCACAGAGCGTGACGCTTCTCAGACTCCGCCAACGGACCGAGGCGGGCGTACACCGGCTGAGGGGCGCGTTTGTGGTTCATTGTTCCGTTCTAGATGGTTCTTAATGGTACTGATATATAAAGTCGTGTCCTGTACTCAGAGTGGCACAAAACACCCGTCCCGCTGTGAACTCCACTTCTAAATTATACAAACAGTCTCAAATCGGCGCTTTGCGTTGGTGGCGTTGGGGCGGACTCTTCGGGGCGAGTGGGGTGAGGTCGTGTCGGTGCTAGCTCTCGGAGTTGTCGTTCTGTTCAACCGCCTCGAGCGCGACCTCGTGGGCGACTCCATACTGTTCTGCGAGGAGCTCTGCGAGTTCGTCGCTGGTGGGGTTCTCCGTGATCTGCGATTTGGCGTATTCACGCACGGCTGTTACGGCATTCTGTAGATATACGACAGTCTGTTCCTGAGAGAGTCCATCGGGAAGGTAATACTCGGCTGTATCCTGAAATGGTGAGCCGAAGAGAGAGCCCACGTTGTCGTCGATGGTAACGGACCCTTGCTCAGACAGTTGTTCATCGAGCTTCTGCGGTTCGATCACGAGCCGGCTTCCCCTCCCAGCAGTGTATTCGCCTAAGGCGGCCATGTCCTGTGGTGAGTCTCCCGCCTGACCGAGTAGGTGCGCGATTGTGCGGGGGGCTGGCGGTATCCAGCCTTCTGTAGTGAGGATACCTTTGAGCTGGTACTGGCGATCGCCGGAGGGGAGATTGAGTTCTTCCCGGCTGAACGTGAAAATCCCAACCGAGCCTTCTGGAAGTGCTACGGAGTTCGGAAGCCCGACTTGTGATAGAACCGTCGAGCGTTCATCTGTGTCGTTCGAATTGTGTGTTGTCATGGTCGTACTTTGGTGGTTGTCGTCTTAAACAGTCCGCCAACTAGCCCGATCGGTGTTACTCCAGTTGGCCGTCGTTCTCTGCGAGGGTCTGCGCCTCCATCGCTATAGAGTCGCTACAGGTGATCCCCTCGGGGGCAACCTGACCGAGTTCGAGCAGCGACGGGATGATCCGCTCTCGGTAGGCATCGAGATCGAGCCGGATGTTCTCCTCCCACCGGGACGGGAAGCTGTTGTTCGGCTTGTGGGCGTATTCCGTGAGCCGCTTGCCGTCGCCGAAGCGGGCTCCGACAATCGCGCCGGTTACAGCACCGACAGTGTCGGCGTCGTCACCACGGTTCACGGCCTCGATGAGGGCGTCTCCGGGATGTTCCGCGTTGAGTCCGATGTATAGAGCCGTCTCGAGCGTGTCAAGCACGTAGCCGCCGTTGCTCAGTTCCTCCGGATCCGCATTGGGGAGGTTCTCGAGGAGCTCGACCAGTTCGTCCGGGGCATCCGACGAGAGTTCGTCGAGTGCGACCCCGAGCGGGTCGCTACGTCCGCGGATGATGCTCGCAAGGACGAGGTTGAGAGCGGCACAACCGTGGGTACACCGCGGATCTGCGTGGGTGATCTCTGAGGATTGCCGGCTCACCTCTTGGAGCGTGTCGAGGTCGTCAGGGTAGGCGATCGCGAGCGGGGCACACCGCATGATACTCCCGTTACCTGCTGAACGGTACTCGCCACGTTCTTCAACCGTTTGGTGGCCTGCCTCCCGCGGGTCGACGCCCATCCGGAGCTTGTCGATAGAACTCAACGTCGTACTACCGATATCGAACGGCATGGATTCGAACCACGCAACGATCTGGTCTGCGTAATCGTCCATATCGAAGCCGTTGTTCCGAAGCAGGCTGGCAACGAGATACAGAGCGAGATTCGTGTCGTCAGTGATCGTCCCCGCCGGTTGGTGGTGAGAGCCATCGCCAAGGAAGTCGGTTACGCGGCCGTACTTCTGTTGGATCTGATCCTCCGACATGAACTCGACCGGACGCCCCAGAGCGTCTCCGTACGCCTGTCCGATGATGATGCCTTTCGCTCGGTCGAGAGGCGTGATCAACTCACGAGTGGTGGGCTCTCGTCCGATCGTCCCTTCCGTGGATGCCTCAAGGCCCCACGTCGCTCGGATCTGATCTGCTTGGACGGACATCTTCCCGCTGGATTTGTGTTTCTGAAGTGGCGTTCTGAGTTCGGCATCTGCCACTTCCTGGTACGCTCTCACCAGCTCGAAGTCTGAGTGGAACGGGTGGAGTTCCTCGAAGTGGCCACTCGTAGGCTTCGGCCGATTTACCGCAGAGTAGTTGACAGAGGGATAATTCCCGCCGGGGTTAACGTCGGAGTCCCGGTGTGGCGGGGTAGTAATATCCATGCTTTTGATTCGTCGCATGTACTGTCTTAGGCTGGTAATCGCATTTATACCTTTGTCCCGGAGTTCAACAACCATCACCCACAACGGGTGCTACAAAACAAAACTTCTGTAGAATCCCCTTAGAGGATTTCAGAGCCGTCGTCTCCACCGTCGTGTTCCTCGGAGCCGCCGACTTCACCAACATCCGCTTCCGACTCGTTGAGGACCTCGTTCACACTGTGTTCAGTGATTCCGGGGCTGGGGACAGCATCTTCGTTCTCGTGGACGTACTCGCCCCAGTTGTGAAGTCGCTCTGCGCCTTCTTGCGTCTCCAGCCCGGTCGTCTCGTCGGCCGCCATGTTCCGAACCGTGAAATCAACCAAGTCGTGATCGTCCTCTGACGCCTCTTCCGGGTTCTCCATGGTCTCTTTCAACCGCTCGCCCGCGTTGGAGTCATCGTAGCCTTCCTCACTCGTGAATCGGATGTCCTCCATCGGAATCGACTCTTTGCCTTGGACGAGGATCTCGCCTTCGTCTTGATTGTTAAACTCGGTAAAGTCGTGTTCTGTGGGCTCGTAACCGAGGCCGTCGACGGCGAGGACGTCCTCTTCGCTTGCGTCTGCTCGCGTAACGACAGGCGAATTTTCCATCGACGAAAAGCCCTGTGCGACCCCTTCTTTGGTCGAATAGGCCATCGACTGTTGGTGTTCTGGGACCTCGACTTCGTCTGCTTCCGGGTGGTCGATCAGGCGTGCGGCGATGTCGTTACCTCTGTAGCCCATCCCGCGGTGGACATGGGCCTCTCCATCTTCATCTGCTAGGTTCTCCTCGACGAACTTGTTTGACGCCTCCATGAAGTCGCGGTGGACTTCCACTTCACCCTCAGTAGGCTCGTAGTCGACGTCGTCGTCTCGGACCGGGTGATCGGTTCCGAGGGCTTCATTCCCGACGATCTCCTGTTTGGTCACGTCTTCACTATTGAACTTCGAAGACCGCTTTCGCATCTGGAAGCGGGTGTAGAGGTTTTCAACGTCTTCGTCACCGTGTTCGGCTTTTAGACTCTCGAAAAGCTCCTCTCGTTCGCCCACCTCAAGCATATACTCCTCACCTTCTTCGGCCTGTTTGGTTGAGAGATTCTCGTAGTCCACATCGGCGTCGATGCCGTGTTCTGTTTCCAGTTCCGGGCTGTGGGTTTCTGTGTGGTTGTTCCCCAAGCTGTCATGGGACGGTTCGTCGACGCTGGTGTGCCCGTGGCCGTCCGTGCTGACGATGTCTTCACCAGCGACGGCCTCAATATTGCTCCGGATCACTTCGGTCCGGTTGTGCTCACTGCCGGAGACCTCGTCTTCGAGTTCTTCGACTGGCCCGAGGACATCATCAACCCCGCCGCTTTCATCGAGCTCGGTCGCAGTCTCGATCGCGCTGTCGGTAATCTCTTTTTCGTACTCCCATTTGTCGGTGTGGAAGTCGTCGTTGACTTCTCCGATGTGGGTTCCCGTGTCCGCGCCGGCTGCGGCGTTGATCTCCATCTCTGCGCTATCGGAGACGTCGCCGATATCGTCAGCAGTCCGATCGAAGTCCATCACGTGGAGGCCGCCCTCTTCATCGACGTGGACGTTGTCGGGGCTGGTGTCGAAGTTTCCTGCCAGCAATTGCGAGCCCATCAGGTCATCGAACTCCTCTCTGTCGACGTTCTCTAGGGCGCTATCTGGGGCGTCCTCGACGGCCCACGTTTCCGTTTCTGCGCCGCCAACCTCCTGCTGGATGACTTCGTTCTCCCCCGCGTTGTACGCAACGTTGGGTGTTTCGTGGCCCATCTCCTGCGTGTACTGATGGCCGATCAGGGACTGCGTTTTCAGCTGTTCAGCCTTCTCTTCACCGTTCGCTTCTCCGAGTGCGTCGTAATCAGTGATGTAGAGATCCTCTCCCGAGTCTTTGAGAGTCTCTTTCCGCATCGCACCAGCATCCACACTGAGGCCTTCGCCGAGCCCTTCGTCTTCTTCACCAGATTCGTCGACGTGATCCCTCCAGTTGTGAGCGTCGTGGCTCCATTCGTCGCTATCTGAGACGCCAACGATCGGTTCTCCCTCCGCCTCCGGGGATTCAGAACCTCCCGACGACGCGGACTCATTACCCTCTGCCTCGAAGTGCCCGAAGTCCCCCCCAGCGGTGGGGGTGGGGGCAGCCTCGCTCGAATGAATTTCGCTACCACCCCCGTGTTCAAAAGGGTCGGAGTCACCTCCTTCCTCTTCCGTTTCTGAACCACCACCTTCCTCCGTGAGTTCCTCAGAGGAACTACTTTCAGTTCCTTCACTCGTCTGGCTACCTTCACTAACGAATACGTTTTCATCTTCAACTATCTCTGACCCGTCGGATTCAGTTTCGGAGCTGAAGT
Organism: Halorubrum sp. AJ67; assembly: GCF_000513435.1. Taxonomy (NCBI): domain Archaea; kingdom Methanobacteriati; phylum Methanobacteriota; class Halobacteria; order Halobacteriales; family Haloferacaceae; genus Halorubrum; species Halorubrum sp. AJ67. The sequence continues at coordinate 349,057 of NZ_CBVY010000001.1, forward strand.
CGAACGGGGTGTTGACGTGTTCAGTGGCCATCGACTGACCTTCTGAAGAGTGAGACTCGTGGTCGGTTTCTGGTTCGCTTGAGTTCTCGGTAGCGGCGTGTTCCGCGGCCGCATCGCTCTCGTGACCCGAGGGCTCACTGTGTGAGTTGTTTGGCTCACTGCCGCCGTCATCGTTGGAGGAGCCATTGTCGGGCGACGAGTGGTTGATCTCTTCTGTGGTGTGAAGCTTTGAGGTGGATTCGTTATGCGGGACTAATTGCATGTACTCGTCGTCGGGATCGACTTCTTCCCCCTGTTCGTAGTCTCGGCCCATTGCTGGGGTTTCTCCCGCCCCGCCGTGCTTTTCGGAGTTGATGCTCGTATCGCCCATGGCGTTCTTCGTTGCCCACTGCCGGGTCGCGAAGCCATTGTCGGAGTCGAAGTTAACGACTTCTCCGCTTTGTGGGTCGCGCTCTTCTCCGTCGATCTCGGGCATATCGTCAGAACCCATGGCGTGTTCATCACTGAAGCGAACGTAGCCAACTTCAGCGCCGTCCTCCACCGGAGAGCCACTTTCGTCTGCTTCGGTGAAGATTCCTCGCTTGGCGATCTTATCGTGTCCTGCGGGTGTGGTGTCGCTGAAGGTCCAATCACCCTCCATAGCAACGGATCCGGGGAGGTCGCTTTCGGTATCTGCCTTCATCACTTCGTGGCCGGACTTCTGCTCTGTGCGACTCCACCCGCCAGATCCCGAACTTGAGTCGGAGGAGGGTGAGCTTCCGCCAGATGGTGAGGAGACTCCACCGAATGAGGAGTCAGATGAACCGCCACTGGAACCACCCGATGTTGCGGCACTCGTGGTCGTAGAGCTGCCGGCAGAAGTGCTCACATCCCAATCTGCTTCGCTTGAGTCGGTGGAACGTTCGGATTCGGATCCCGGCTCGGTGGTAGTCGTGGTGTCGGTCTCGCCCGAACCTTCGGTTCCTGAACCTCCCGACGTGGAAGTCTCTGTGGTTGTTTCACTACCACCCCGCGTGTCGGCGTCGTAGATCCCATATCCTTCGGAAGTGGTACTATCACCCTTTGAGCCCGCTTCTCCGGATCCGCCGATTCTGAGTGAGTTGTAGTTGTGGGCTCCCTCGTATCCGGTGTGGGTATCCTCACTGAAGCCGTAGCGTTGTTCGGTCACTCCTTCAAGGTCAACCTGATCGCCGACGGCTTCTGAGAGGCTTTCGTTCGCTTCTTCGCTACCAGCGTGAACAGGCGTTCGTGCTCCGTTCTCTGCTTGCGCGTAGTAGTTCCCCTCGTTGTTGGGGTCCTCTTGGAGCGTGACGTCGGATACTTTCGTCTTATCGCCCTCCATGCTGCTGTCGCCGATCATCTCGTCTACGCGGACCTCGTTTTCATCGAAGGTCCGAGAGTGCTCGTCTGCCATCATCTGGAAGTTTCCGTTGCTGTCCTCTGAGGTAGTTAGGTTCCCAAGACGGGCAGTATCTCCGTGCGAGAAGCGCATGTCGGCTTCCTCGCTAACTGCGAGGTCTCCGAGTTGGTCGCCACTCTCGGGATCGTGGACAGAGAACTCCTGTGCGTGACCTTCTGAGGTGGGGTTCGGGGAAGACTGAAGCTGGACATCGTCGGAGAGGTCGAACCGTTCTCCGGATTCTGCGACCGTTTCAGCGTTTTCGGTGACATCGCCCGCATTGATGTTCGCGGGTGGGTGTCGTCCCGGTGCCTCCGAACCTTGGCCCGGCTCCGGAGCTTGCGGAGCAGCCCCGCCACCGGAACCGCTGCCACCTGAACCGCCACCTGAACCACCACCACCGAATCCTCCACCAGCCATTAGATACGGTGACTGAGCGCCGATCGTCCCTTTTATGCCCTCTTTGAAGAAGGCATCAGCAACATCGCCACCGTGCTTGTTGATGTTGTTCCGGGTTTTCTGAAGACGCTCTGCATGGTGAGACATCTTCTCGTCGAGCTCGTCGGCGTGCTCGTGGTGGGCCTGTGCTTGTTCGTACTGGTCATTCCGTTCTCCGCGGAGTCGACCCCGGTTCGAGCCCACAGAGGAAACTTGGAGCTCGCCGTCTTCGTCCAAGTATCCGAACTTCCCATCTTCGGTGAGTTCGGACATTCCTTGGCCTTCTTGCGGTGTCGTGCCTAAGCTTTCGCCAGCTTGGTCGATGTCGATCGCACCGTGTTCACCCTGACTCCAGTCGACGGAGTCGTTGAACTGATCGAGTTGTGCGCCTCGTTTGTCCCCTTTCTGTTGCTTGTAATCGCCGTAGAGCCGCTCCAAGTTCGCAGGCGAGCCCTTGCTTGCCGCTTTGGAAGAGACGCTGCTGACGGCGTTCGAGATGCGGGACTTGTTTCGGTCCTTGAAGTCTTTCGCACGAGAGACACCACCTTCGATGTAGCCTTTGGGTTCAGACGCTTCGGAGGAACCGGCAACGCCAGTGACCTCGTCGGAAGGGCCGCCGGCTTCAGCTCCGGTCCCGCCGGGCATGTCTCCGGCGACGCCACCCTGAGACTCCGTACTGGAGCTTTTGATGGTCTCTCCAGATTGGCTCGACATCACGTCGTTGAGGCCACTCCCAGAGCCCGCTGCCCCTCCCGTTCCTGAGCCAGTAGTGCTGCTTCCACCGGAACCGCCACCACCGCCACTGGCACCACCCCCACCACCGCCCATGCCGCTTGCTTGCTCAGCGGCGCTTGACCCGCTCTGTGCCGCTTCTCCCGCAGCACCACCGAGCTTTCCGGAGACTGCGCCGAGAGCAGCGCCGCCTGCCATAGCCATCCCAGTCATCGCCTGTCCGGCACCGATGGGTTCGCCCGCCCAGGAGACGATCTTCCAGACGGATGCGATCATTATGAATGGGAAGCACAGGATGAGCGTCATGTACGTCCACAGACCGGCGATGGTGTTGTCTGCCGCCACGGGGTCAGACGCAATTGTGACCATTGAGAGCATGATAATCGCGATGATAGGGCCGGACAGGAGGGTGTACGTGCCCATCCGGAACCATTTGTTTGCGAATTCATTGACTGACTCGAGAAGCCCCCAGTCCGCATACCAGAAGACGATGAGGAGGGGTGAGGCGATGTAGACGATGTAGATGAGGAAGATTCTCATCTGAAGGAGTGTGAGAACGATCGCGAGGGCGATGAAAACCGCGATAACCACCTTCACTAGAATTGCGGCTGAAGCCGCGATGACGATTCCCCCAGCAGTTAGAACACCGATGCTAAGCATTCCGCCACTGACCGGATTTAACATACCAGTTATTTGCCCGGCATCAGGGAGAATTGCGAGAGTGAGTGCGTTGGAAACATCGACGCCGAATCCGATGATCGGTCGGCTGACAGCCATTAGGGCGACAACGCCGACGATTCGGAGCCCCTGTCTCCAGAGGCTGGTCTTCTGCTCATCTGCAAACGGCATTGAGAGGAGACCCAAGATGATCATGATTGGGAAGAGAGCGAGAGAGATCTCAAACATGCTCATCCATGCTTCATCGGCATTTCCGTACGGGGTCGGGTCGATGATGATGAAGTCGGTTAAGTCAAAATCGAGGAGTGCATCTAAGACCCCTCTGCCCGCGTCCATGAGGAATTCTGGAGCAAATGAAAAGAACCGATCGATGAGTCCCTCTGCGATGAGGAAGGTGCTATACCAGAGAAAACTTCCGAGGATTGTTGGATTCATGGATATGGATGTGTATCTGGGGTGGGGGGTGAGCTTCGTTAAATTCTACTTCTTAACCGGGGGTAATCAGTATGTCGGTGAGTTAACCCCCCGATGGAGACTACAAGACGAGGAGTGCGATGAGGGCAATAATGATGATGACCAGTGGGACCATCTTGATTGCCCAGCTGCCAAACTCGGTGTCCGCGAAGGCCTCGATCTTCGCGGGTAGCGGGCTCGTTTGGCCGCCTTCCTGTTCGCTCTCGTGCTCGTCTACCGTTTGAGAGATGCCCCCCTCCTCGTCGTCGCTTGAACCGCCTCGGTTGGGGAGAATGCGATCAAGGAGCGTATCTTCCGATTCGGCATCGTCATCGATCTGATCTCGTGCGTCCGGAGACTCGCTCTGTGTCAATGGGTCGGTGTCCGAACTTTCGACGGGGGGCTCTCGGTTGGGTTCGTCCTCGACGGTCCCTTCCTCGAAGGGGTCTCCCGGTGGGGTCGTGGGTGCCGAATTCTCGACAGCCGACTCGGGCCGGGTGGATGCCTCGGAGTCACGGTGGGGCGCGGATGGTGTGTCGTCGGTGGGCTGTTCATCTTCGAATTCGCTTGGGACCTCGGGGTTGCCCGCCGGCTTGCTAACCCGGAAGGGGTCGCGCACTTCCTGATTTTCTGGTTCCGGGGCAGTTTCTGTTTGGCCTTTCTCGAATGTCTCGTGGTCGTATTCGGTGGTGTCCACGGCGGGGCCGGTCGGTGGGGAACCGTCGAACCCGTCTGCCGGTCCGGACTCTTGCTCGGGGGAAACCTCTGTGGGGACGGACGAGCCGAAGTTGCTCTCGTCGTGGTTTTTGCCAGAGGGGCCGACTTCGTGGCCTTGCTGTCTCGCGTACTCTTCGATGTCGAGCGTTTCTTCGATCATGTGGCGCTCGAAGTCCTCGGTCCAGATCTCGAGACGCCGCCGCCCGTGTTCTGAAGTCGACAGGAGACACTCTGAGAAGCCAGAGTTCTTCCCCCTCGCTGCTTGTCGGAGGAATCGAGCCTCCTCGCTGCTGAAGTCGAAGTAGTCGATCAGCCTGTCCGAGACGTTCTCTTGGTAGAACAGCTGCTTAATGTCGCAGTTGTCGTAGATTTCGCGTTTCTGGTCGTTCTCTAGGAACTCGTCCGGCGTCTGTGAGATCAACGTCAGGCCCGCATCGAAGTGACGCGAGTGGCGGATGAAGAGGTTGAGTAGGTTCCGAGCGCCGGGGCGGTCTAACAAGTAGTGAACCTCCTCGAACGTGATGTCGATCCGGTGGGGGCTTCTGCGAGCCTCCTGGTAGGCCCAGTCCAGCATCGTGTGCATGATCAGCGGCATCTCACCCGTGTCTGCGAACGCCTCCATGTCGAAACAGACGGTGCGGTCGTCGAGCTTGATGTTCGTATGGCCGTTGAGGTTGTTGTTGACTGAGCCTTCTTTGAACGACTCAAACTTTGGGACGAGGTTCTGAGCGAGCTTGATGTGCTGGTCGGACGGGTCCATGACGATCTCCTTCGTCCGGGTCGGACAGTCCGCTAGCGTCCCCGCACCGTCGGCCATCGCTTGGTTGACGGGCGAGGTCTCGGAATTGAGGCCACCCTGGGCGACGACCCGTACACCCTCGATCACATCGTCGAGGATGGGTGACTCGTGGTGGAACGTCTCGGGGTCTGCGGTGGTCCCCTTCTTGGCGTATGCGTAGTGGATACACTGAGAGATGACGCCCTCTTCGCCAGCGTCCATCCCCCCACGTTCTGCTTGGTCGAAGTAGGTCTTCAGAATCTCGATGACGCTCCGGACCTTCTTCGTGTAGAGGTCGGTTGCCTCTTCGTTGTTGGTCGGCGGTTCGATCTGGAGTGGGTTGATGCGGTCTTCGCCGCCGAACTTGATGACGGTTCCGTCAATCTTCTCGGTGAAGTCCACGAAGTCGTCTCCGAGCGGGTCGAAGATGATCGTCCTGATGTCGGGATCGTTGAGCTGGCGGCGGTACATGGCCATCTTGACGGAGAAGGTCTTCCCACCGCCAATCTTCCCGGTAACAACCTTTGAGTACCCACTGAGGTCGAATCGGTCGACGATGACGGGCCGCTTGTTGTCGTCGAATCCGAAGTGGACGCCCTCTGGCTGGATAACGGGCGGCTCAACGAAATTGAAGAACGTCGCGAGTGCCTCGAGTTGAACCGTATTGTTGTTGCGGATGGGGTCTGTTCCGACAGGAGCAATCGCTTGCTGGCTCTCGATCTGCCGGCCCTCGACGGGTGCCAGGTCCATGCCCTGTTCGGACACTTTTCGCTGGACACTCCGGCTGGCTTCCTCAAGCTCGTCGAGAGTGTTGGCGTGGACCTCCATGTAGAACGAGAAGTTGAACAGCTTGGTTGTCCCCTCGATCACGTTGCGGAGGAGACGCTCCAGTTCCTTTCGCTCGTGTTCCTCTTCGTAGACGTCGGTCCGACCCCGGCGCTGCTTCCACTGAATCGCACTTTTCATCTGCGTTAGCCGCTGTTGAAGCCGTCCCTTCACAGATGAGGTGTCTCGAGGCTTGATGTGCATCGAGAGTCGGACGTCGTGTTCTGAAAGCGTAACTGGGATCAACCATCCGGGGGTCACAAGACGCGGGAGGCTGGTCGTGGTAAGGATCTGATAAAAGTCTCCGTCACGGGTGTGCCATTTCGTTTCCCGCTCCATGTTGTTCGGGGCGACGATGGAACGATCGACACGACCGCGCTCTTCCCCTGTTTCGAACGCAGAGAAGAGCTCGATGTCGTCGTCGACAGTATCGAGGTAGTAGGCGGCCTCCTCGATGTCTGCTCGCTTCGTTTCCCGCCCGATCGCTTCGAGGTATTCGATCGCGTCTTGAAGTTGCTCACCGTCTAGACTGTCGATATCGAGTCGACCGCCTTCATCGGTGTCTGTGTCTCTTCCGATGAGGTCGTTGAAGTTGTCCTTGATGTTGTCTTTGATAGCCATAGTGTGGATGTGGATGATAGTGTAGCCGCTGTTCTTACGGCGAGACGTGGATAGTGACCAGTCGTTTTCGTCCAGATGACATTAGTCTGCTGGTCGTGGGGGGTTGGTTGGATCGTCTGCTTCAGGCGTTGTCCGGGCGGTGTCTTGGGTGGTCTCGGTGCCGGAAGGCGTACTGTCTGCGTCGGTCGGGCCTTTCGTCAGCCAGCCATGGTCTAGCGAAGCCGGCGGGTCTCGTCCCTTGTAGTAGTAGTAGAGCACTTCTAGCGCATCGTCTCGATTGTCGATGGCGTTGGTATCAACACCCGTTCGAGGGAGAGCCGACTTCACGTTGTCTGCTCGCGACCAGAGTTCATCGTATCGCTTCTCCTGGTCAACCTTCGCGCCCTTGGGTCGGAAACGGTCGAGGAAGGAACCCGCACCCGCCTCTTCGTGCTGTTCGTACTTCTGAGCAGTCACAGTGATGAAGTGGCGGCGATCTCTGATCTCCCCCATTTCGATCGTCTTTTCCAACCACTGAACGTGGTGGATTCGACCGAATTCGAGATACTTGCTCTCGTTGGGGGGCTTATTCTCGTTCGTCTTCTTGACGTTCTCGGCGTATTCCTCTGCGTTGAACGGGACGGGGAGGGTGAAAATTTGAATTGGTGATTTCACCCCCATGAGGAATTGTGAGAAGGAGTGATACACCGCCTTTCGGGACTGACTATCCAAGATCAACCACGGCCGGGGTTCAATCTCGATCATCAGCGCGTACGCTTCATCCGTTTCGATGACGCCGTCGTCATGAACCGCTTCAAAGTCGAGGTTCTCGATTGTGTTTTCGTCTCCAAACATGGCGTTGGTTTCGTAGTCCTCTTCGGGTGGCTTCTCCGTCTGCGTGTTTTCTGGCCCATCCTGAATCTCAATGGGATCAGTTTGTGTCTGGATCGGCTTCCACATGAATCGATCAGGCCCGAGATAGTACCGGACCATACCGAACAGGAACGCAGCTGGGCTCTGGCCCTCTGGTGTTCGGACGTAGACAGCCGTCCCGATTGCGCCCCCCACAAGCACGGCCGGACCGAAGATGATTGCGGGGAAGTTGAGAACGGTCAGAATGAGGCCAGGAGCCATCGGAACGAGGTATGACTGTAGAAGTCGCTGTAATGAAAAGCCAAAGAGCTTCGTTTTGAGCAACTTCTCAGCGACAGGGACTGGCTCCATCTTCGTCTATGTCAACCCAGACCGCTATAATATATCTTTGGGCGTTGTCCTGTTTATTTGATAAGGTGTCTGTGCGGACATACCTCTCGATCAGGGTTGCGAAAAATATGAAACGGGGTTAGGGCGTTTCGTCCCTATCAGACGTCGCCGATGAACGCTGCTAACTGGAGCAGGATGTCCATCGCGAGTGCAAGACCGAACAGGATGAAGCCGCCAACCATGGCGGTGTAGCCTGCCTGCGACCACGAGGAGTTCTTACTGCCGAGTGCCCACAGCGTGATGCCGTGGAGCAGGATGATCGGACCGAGTAGGTACGCGATGTTCCGGAGCAGCTCGTGGATCCGCCCGAGTAAGCCGATGATCTCGAGTTCGGTGACGGATGTTTGGATGATTGTACTGGGGCTGCCGGTGGCTGCTGCTTCACCGACCAGCAAGGTTGTTACTAACGCGAAGGCAGCACTCCACTTCAGCGTGGCCCGCGTATTGGATTTCGTTGAGGTCGTCATTTTGGCTCGTTGTTGGTTTGGCTCGTGCGACAAGGGTTTGAGAACCCGTTGAGTCGCTATTCTAAACCAGGGGATATGATTGTTTCCCCCGGTAGTGGTTATTCTCCCTGTTCGCCGATCCCTTCGACAGTCGCTCCAATCCGCACGTGGGCGAGCTGGGCTTCTGCTGCGACGTCGTCGCGGTTGTCGGATGCCACAAGTTCAACGTGGACGTACTCTCCCTCAAGCGGGAAGGTGACCATGTGGTCGTTGGTCACGACCTCACCGTTGAACGAGAGGGCGACTTCTTCAACAGCGACGGCGTGTTCGTGGTTCTGGACGAACGTGTCGATGTTGTCTCCCTCTTCTCTGACGTAGTTCGTGTCAGGGTCGAGCATGTCGCCCGATTCGAGGTTGCCGTCCTCAGTGACGTACACGCGCATGTTCAGCGTCGTCTCGTGGACCGGTCCAACGAGACCAGATTGGCCGCTGGCGATGCCCCTCACGTCGACGAAGCCCGTGTCCAAGGCGTTCCCCAACGAGATGTGTTCGTCATGTCTGACTGCTCCTGCGTCATTTGGTGTCCCACTGAAGTCGAGGTTGAAGGTATCACCAACAGAGACCGGGCGAGCTTCACCGCTCGATCGCTGGTAGTCGAACTCCCAGCCGTTCATCGTCCCGTCCTGGAACTCAGTGCTGTAGTACGTCGGCGGCTCCGCCTCGAGTGCGGGGTTCGCAAGGGGCGCACGGTCGATGTCCCCAGTGAAAACCCAGGACGCGAGGTTGAACGTTGGGACCACCCCGATTATGACAATCCCGGCGATGATCGCCCCGAACAAGAGTGATTGGGCGAGCTCCTGTCCGCGAACGCTCTTCGTGTAGGTGAACACCATGAACCCGACGACGAGTGCGATCATGATGATGATCAGCAGGTGGGTTGTCGAGATGTCGAGTGCGCTGATAAGTACGCCGACGGTTCGGTCGTACCCCTGATCAGCGTCGAGGACGACAGGCCCCTCGGCAGACAGCGGGTCGCCCTCGGTTGTTTCCTGAAGCGTCACGAGCTTGAGGTCGACGATCTCGAAGGCTGTGTCTGACGAGAGAGTGTAGTCGAATTCGTGAGTCTGTGGGGAAAACTCAACAGTCATCTCTGACCGGGAGTTTCCGGAGATACTCCCAGAGCCGACCTCCTGGCCAAATTGGTTGATCGAGGCGTCAACGGGTTGGTCGCCGGTCTCGATCGTCGCAATCACGTAGACGTTGCGGACGCCATCCTCAGTGATGGCCGATTCGGAGAACGTTTTGGTGATGTCGCCCGTTGCGGAGAGGGTCTTCTCCCCCTGTGAGCTCCAGAAGCCGGTCTCGTAGGCAGGCCCGCTGTAGCCACTGATTGAATCGAATTCACTCGCATCGATGGTGTCGGGCTGCCCCTCGTAGTTGGGGTAGTTCCAGTTCTCATTAACTGCGTGGAGCGCAGCACTCGACTGCCAGTTGTCCCGTCCGGAATCCCAAGTCCATTCGATATCCCCTGTTTCGCCGTCAATCTTGTAGAATTGCTCAGAGCTGTCACCGGTCATGACCTTTTGGTTCGCTGTGACAGTGAGTGGGTCAGCGTATGATCGCGGAGCGCCACCAGTATCGGTTGCCCACTCTTCGGAGAACGTTTGGCTGAACTTGTGGACCTCGTTGTTGGTGCTGTGTGAATAGATGTATCCACGCGGCCCAATGTGCATTGTCTGGTGGGTGCCCCCAGAGGAGTCCTCGAAGGTTTCGACGAGTTCCCCGTCAGCATTGATCTCCTTGAAGGTCTCGTCACCAGCGTCATAGAAGAACACGTTCCCACTCGCTGGCTCGACAGCACCAGCTGTGGCGGTTCCATCGACATCACTCGTCGGGTCGCTCTGTTCGATATGCCAGAGGCTCTCACCGTCAGAGATGTTGATCATTCCTACGCCAGCCGCACCCCCATAGAACAGCTTATCGCCGTCGGGGTGGATTTTGGTAAATCGAGGATTGTAATTAAATTCAACATCGACCAGTTGATCAGGCTCGCCGGTTGTCTCGTTCACTTCGGTTTCCCAGACCTCAAAGCGGTTCGATCGGTCGACTCCGACAAGTTTCCCATCCGAGGTTGCTCTGAGGTGGTTAGCACTAGAATCTATCGTCCAGATCTCATCACCGGTTGAAGATTGGACGAGCTTTAGGTCCGAGGCATCTCTGTCGATGTAAGCGAGTTTTGAACCCTCATCGATTAGCGCCATGCCATCGGCTTCCATGTTTGACTTCCTGCTGCGCCTATTCTGCCACATCTGTTCACCATCCGGGGACAACCGGTTGATTTCCAGATAACCTCTCTTGTCATTCCGGTACCGATCATACCCCCTGTCCCAGGAACCGATGTAGTACGCTTCCTCCATCTCCTCTAAAGCGTAGTCATCGGGATTAATGTGCGAGAGGTTCTCGAATTCCTCTTCGTAGTATGTTTCTTCGGACAATATCTGTCCACTGACCATGCCAAAACCGACTCCAGCCACGGCCAGCGCAGCGATAGCTACGACTAGAACGGTAAGGGTTCGCTTCTGATTGCTCATATGTACTATGTACGTGGAGACATCGAAAGGGGCTGATTTATACCTTTTCCTCAATATGCCGATCCGGTTCAAAATAAAGACACACAACGGTGATACGTTTTACAGATTGGCAGTTCTTCCTCCAGATGGGCGTTAGCCGCTAAAGTCGATCTTGTCGGGCGTCTCCTGTTCGTTGATCACCATTTCAGCGAAATTCTCGGGGAAGTTGGTTGCCTCAATGAAGATACGGACGTCTTTCGCACCAGTGTGGGTAAAGAGGTCGAATCGAGTTTGGTACTCTTGGTCGGCGTCGAGTGAGAAGAGCTGCTCAGCATCTTCGAGCACAACTGACTCACCTACCGCTTCGATCGTCAATCGGAATTCACCCAGACGGCCGGTGTTCTTCACTAAGATGAGTGTCCGAGCCCGTTCATCGGTCTTTCTGAAGTTGCCGATCTCGGAGACGACTTCAACAATTTCTGGGTTCGGGTCGGGCTCGTCAACTGTCTCTTCGGCACTGTCGCCCGTCACTGAGGCACAACCGGCAAACGCACCAACCAATCCACACGCTCCTGTGGCTACTGCTTTGCGTCGGGTGTACTCGGTCTTATGGCTCATATTAGGCCTACTACGGTGTACAGCGAATGTGTTTATAAGCCTTTAGGCGGGGTGGGTTCGCGTAGTTGAAACAACATAAGTTCGTTTCAGACCCGAATCAGCCCCCGAAGATGAGGCTGATAAAGACGTGGACGATCGCCGCAAACGCCCGTTCGCTTACGGACATGGCCATGAGAACGATACCAGCATAGGTGATCTTCTGTGATTTTGAGCGGAAGATGCTACGGTGTTTCGTGATACCCCACAGTGCCGAGCCGAACGTCGTTGCGGCCATACCGGTTATGGCGGCCATTTGTGAGAACGTTCCAGAGAGATCCAGTATCCGGAGTATCCCATCGTTATCACTGAACTGTTCGAGATACAGATTCGGGAACATACTCTCAGCGTGTCCGATCCCGTTTGTGTGGCCAGTCATGATGTACGAGGTGGCTTCGTAGAATCCACCGACGAAGAGGACGGACACGAGTGCCATCCCGCCACCCAGAAAGAGGCCTTTGAATCGCCTGTGGGTAGCTGGGTTCGACCGCGTCGCGACGAGACCCAGCCCTCCAATAATAAACGCAACCCATCCGAGGGCTTCGGCAGTGATGATGCTGATATCGAAAATACGCCAAGTGAAGGATGTCAGTTCGGTGTAGACCATTAGGGGATTAGTGTGGTGAAAGAGTGATACGTAGCTTTGCGTGGAGCGTGGGGTTCAGCCGAACTAGTCCTGTCCCACGCCAGGGGCGGTGGGGGACGCATCCGGGTCGGGTTCGGTGTCTGCCATTTCCTCGCGGATGATGTCTTGGACATCCTCTGCTGCTTCGATCGCCGCATCGCGATACTGCTCAAGGTCAGTCCCGTATCGCTCTGCTGCGAGAGCGGCTGCCTCGTTGGAGTCGTCACCGAAGTTCGAGAGTCGGGTGGCTGTCTTCTCTGCGGTATCTTTAACCCAAGAATCGTACAGGGCCTCTGGGATGTCGGTGATGCTTTCGACGCGGACCTTCGGGACTGGTCCAGAGTCACCGGAGAACGTGACTGCCTTCCCCGTGACAGCGACAAATTCGGGCGGGTCCAGTTGCCGCATGTTCGCGATTGCCTCTGGTTCGAACTGCCCGGCGTCGATCGGGAAGCGACCGGTGGGATCCTGAAGTTCGCCGCGGATGTAGTTCTCGCTGTCCGGGTCGTCGACGATGTCGACGAGGGAACCGACGAGGAACACGCGGTGCGCCCACTGGCCGGTTGGGAGGAGAATCATGTTGGGCGATCGCTCTCCGTCTCCTCTCGTCTCTTCGTACGTTGCGTCTTTGTATTCCCACGCGAACACGCGCCGGGCGGGATTTCGTGATGGTGTGCTTTGGCTCATGAGTCTGGTTACGGGAGCTGTTCGAGCTCCTGTTTGACGTTCTCGAGGTCAGTCACGGACGGCGGGTTGAGTAACTCGAAGTCGGAGACGTTGAACGATCGACCGCGATCGCGACCGTGGAATCGGATGTATTCACCGTGGAGTTGGCTGACGATGTACTCTTTGACGACTCCGGTGTAGTCGTATTTCTCGACTAACTGCTCTGCCTGCTCGAACGATAACTGCGCGAGCGAGTCGGTCTGCTCGGCGTTGAGAAAGACCGTCCAGGAGTCTTCGCCGTCGTCGACGACGGCCTTCGTCCGGATGTCTGTCTCGGATTCCACTTCACCACAGTCCGGGCAGACGGTCGGATCCTGAAGGACCCGCCGGCACGTTTCGTTGGGGCAGCGTTCGATCAGGCCCATCTGGTCTTGGAAATCGACGAGGACGCCCTCGATGGTCTCCGTGTAGGTGTCAGGATCGATGTCGAGCGCGTCGTCGCCTTCGAGACGTTCCGCCTGGGTCGTTCCCGTGAGCTTCAATTCGATGTTCCCATCGAATTCCGTCGTCACAACGGGATCGAATCGGTAGGTTTCCCCAGTGACCAGTTCGGTTTCGAAGCCAGAGTTCTGCCACGAGACGAATCGAACGGTCCCGGTATCATCAGCGAGACGTCCCTGCTGGTCCATTTCGCTGTACGAGGGATCGTAGGCCTCGATGACGGTACCGATGAACTCGATCCACTCACCTTCTTCTTCGAGCTGGCTGGCGGTTAGTTGTGGGTTGACGCCCGAGGGAGGTGATGGGTTACTCCCACCAGAGAGGTACTGGCGGGGGTTATCCGCGCCGGCTTCTCGGAGGAGACTCCGGGAGACGTAGCGAACTGCGTCTTCGGGATCGACTCGCTTCTGTCTGTGCTCTTCGATGGCGTTCGAGATCGCCTCATCGGTCGTTTCGACTGAGATGCCGTCTTTTTCGGCACTTTCCAATGCCTCACGGACCTCGTCGACGTGATCTTGATGTTTGATGTCGGTCATGCGTGTGTTCAGTTGCCGGAGGGGTTCATTTTGGAAAAGGCCAGATCAACGATTCGGCTCGTTAATACAGCGGGCCTTTGTCTCCGGTTGTGAATTCTACTTCTGAGCCTGCCTATATTATGTTTCCGGGGGTGGTGAGGAGGTAGGCCCCGCACATAGATTTTAGTTCTCGGGGCGTTACGCGGTAGATATGAGAGGAAAAAAGAAATCACTTTGTCGGTCACGAGAACCTCGAGACCCATTTCGGTTAGTCGGGACAGCATCGCAAGGAGGGACCGATATTAACCCACCCGAGATGTGGGATACACAAAGCACAGAGGGGGGAGAAACTACCGTCAATCGAAGCGGATCTACGGGTTCCAGCGAAGAGCAACCTTCACAAACGACGGGTGGCCTTCCTACAAGGGCAACAGTAGGATATGTCGTATACACAGACTCGCCGCAGTTGCGTTCTCGTCCGGTCGATATCGGAGGCTCATCAGGCGTCTTTGTTCACGGGGGGGACCATCTAGTAGACGCGGCGAGTAGACAGTCAGAGATGTCTGATTTGTTGAAACAGGGAAGCGCCCCTTGGCGGCAACTGTCGAAACGTGAAGTCGAGAATCTTCCAGAGTCGGTTCGTCGGAAACTCGAAGAGCAAGGTTGCGTTCAGGCGACCGCGTTGTTCGGTGATCTAGCCGGGGAATTGGTTACTCTTGAAGATGGATGGAACACCGGGTATTCGCATGGCGCAGATGTGCTCGCGTCCATGATTCTATCGGCAGACGGGCAGGGGTTCACACGAGCGGTCTACTACTATCTGAGTGTGTTCGCGACCGAAGCGGGTTCAGATTCTAAAGCACTCGCGCAACTGAAAGGGATCCAGCCTGAGACGATTCGGGCTGAGCTACGGAAGGCGGAGAGTGACTGGGGAGAGGAGCTTGCTGATCTGGTTCAGCGGTCTGATGCGTCGTAGAGGGTTACTTGAATAATTCTCCGTCGTTCTGGAAGTACCTCTCCTCTTCGTGGATATACAGTAGCGGGATCATGATCACGGTGTAGAGTGCGAATAACCCGAGGACGTAGTACGTCCTATCGTAGAGCATGAGAACCAGCATCCCGGTCGCTGCGACGACGGAAAATAGCAGGAAGTAGAGTTCGATCCGCTCGTTTTCCCACTTGTTTTTCATCTGCCTGAATGTGGTCGGTGCTTCTGAGAACAGTAGTCGCATCTTCACATCTCGTGGGAGGTCCTCAGCTGAGAGATCGTCGTTCTCTTTGACTTCTTCGACTGTGATGTCGGAGAGCGAATCCTCCGAGTCGGAATCAGCGGTCTTCTCCCCGCTTCCTACGCCGGGGATTTTCTCGAACATATGATCTGCCTCTTGCTCACTCCTCTGACGGCAGTCCTATTCAAGCTCCCCCTTCTCTTCTAAGGTGCTCATCACGGATTCATGGTGGTTTTTGTCGAGGTCTTCCTCGGTCGGGTCGGCCGGTTCCGAGTTCTCCCACGTGGCTTTTGCTCGGGGTATCGGACCTTCGGAAGCTGTGTGGCAGGCCAAACAGATCCAA
The DNA here is from genome assembly GCF_000513435.1 of Halorubrum sp. AJ67. Lineage (NCBI taxonomy): Archaea > Methanobacteriati > Methanobacteriota > Halobacteria > Halobacteriales > Haloferacaceae > Halorubrum > Halorubrum sp. AJ67. Next base: position 364,489 of record NZ_CBVY010000001.1, read on the forward strand.
CGACCAGCCCGGTTGTTTCCAGCTTTTCGGCTTCTGATGCCGTCGAAGACGTGTTTTTGCGCCGACTCACAGTGCGCGCAATTGCGGAATCTGACTGGGTTGTCGTCAGTGTTGTAGCTCCGCTGAAAGAGGAGCGCGGGGATCACCCACTGTTCTTTTCTATCCTCCCCTACCTCAGAGAACATTGTGTCATCGAGTGAGTCCGGGTGGACTGGATCGCTGTTCTCGAGGAAAATGTAATCCATTGAGGATAGAGTGGAAAACTGGCTGAAATCAATGCCGGCGTGAGAGGCGTTGGTCGAGTCTGCCTCCGCATCTAATTTGGAGATCGCCGACTCGAGGAGCGACTTCCCAGACGGGTCGTTGACGGGAACAGCTTCGGGGAGGTGACCTCCCCAGCCAGATGTGATCGTGTCGGAGGGGCTATCCATGGTCTCGATGAGTTCAAAGCTACGCCCATCGCCAGATACACCAGTTCGCCGTTTGAACACCGCGGAGGCAAGAGCGAGTGCGTGTATCTTGCTATTAGCGGGGACGATGGCGAGCGCGACGTGAGAGTATTTCCACTGATGTCCAGCATCGCGCTTTTCTGCGGCGTTGGTGACCTCGTGGTCAATACACCGGGAGTCGGTCGGTGGGATAGAACACCCACAGATTTCGCAAAATGAGGGGGCCTGCTCGTCTGATTGGTCTTCAAAATTGGAGGAGTGAGTATGTAATTCCCGTCCAGAAGACCGAGGCGTCCCGGCAGTACCGAGGTTTTCATCCTCGGGGAGGCGGTCGTCGTCGGGGTAATTGTCGTCGGTCATGGGTGAGATGAGTTGATGAGAGTTCTTAAAGGTAAGCTAGAGTGTGTTTCGGGAGAACTGGTGAACCTAGTGTAGAGACTGTTCGAGCCGGGTTAGAAGAGACTCTGGTTAGCAGCGTTATCGCCGGAAAGGGTCTGCTGGTCTTCTTCGGCGTCGGCGAAGAGATTGGCTTGTTCACCTTCGCTACTGCAGGTTACCTCAGGACGATCGTCACACAGGAGTCCCGTGGCTTCAGGGCGGTCAAGACGGCTCTCCCGTTCTCGCTTGTCGACGTCGACATCGAACTGATCGAGAGTGGTCGTGATCGCGTCTTCTGCTGGCTCCAACTCGCCGCTATCGCCAAACGTCATCTGCTGCTCTGCAGCGATATCGAACGCTTCCCGGCCAGTCGTCGAGTCACTGTTGGCTGGAGAAGATTCGTCTCCACTATCGGTACCGTCTGCGGGTTTCGTGTGGTCTTCTGGCTGTACTCCACTGTCGCTCGGCGGCGTGCTAGTTCGGGTAGACATGTGTGTTCACCTACTACTAAACCTTCAGCTAAACTCGGGGGTTAAAAATATAAGCTGGATCTCAAGACAGAGCGATCAAAAACAGAACAGCACCGGCACTGACGGACCCGCAAAGCAGTAGCCCCCAGTTCCAGAGGCGCGAATCGGCCGTTGCCCAGCCGAGAGTGTACGGTTTGTTGGAGATGGGCCAATACGGATTGATCGTATAGTCGTAGGCCTCGGTTAGGATGTCACCGACGAGGTGGCTGATGAATCCGAGCATGAAACCGAATGTCGCAAGGAGGAGGGTCGGTATGTCTGCTACGAGACACGAGAGGAATTCTCCGTTGCCGATCGTGTTGAACTCCAGTATCGAAACGAGCTGCGTGACGAGAGAGCCCATAGCCACACTGACGACAAGGGCGAACCAGATAGTGTGTGTGAAGCCACGGTGGGTGAGGATCTTGAGTCGTTGGTCCATGTCGGGAACTCGGGCCGTCGTGAATGAGAATACGAGTGTGAGGACCCCCCAGTGGGGTCCGAAGAGGATCCCGAAGAGTAAGGCGAACGGTGCGGCAAACAAGAGTGCTAATCCGATGTGGCCGTTTTTATACATTGTATCAAACCGCACTGAGACGGTTTTAGACGCTGGTTCGCGTTCATTTGATAAAAGTCTACCCCGGTGGCATCTCGGTTGGGGTTCTGACCAGAAACTATTCTACAGATGAAAGCTATGGGTGTGTATGGTCGATTGCGACTACTGTGAGGAGACTGTCGATTGTGGCGACAGCCACGATCAAGAGTTTCTCACGCACTTGGCAGAAGAGCATTTTGATGAGCTTGGCGCGGTTGACAAGCGATTAGTAGAAAATGTTTGGGACGGCAACGTGGCGAAACTCGAAGATGACAAGGAGCTCAAGCCGGCGATCGTCGCCGGGATTTTCGCAGGTGGCTTCGCGCTTGTCATCGGTGTGTTCGCAGTCCAGATGCTAGGTATCGGGACCGCTGATGCGACGGCGACGGATACGACCGGAGATTGGGTGTACGAACAAGGCGAAATGGAAATCACCGTCGACGGCGAACAAGTGGACGCGGCTGAGTTCGCAGACGGTGAAGCGTTCTACGTTGCTGAGGGGAGTTCGACGTGGCATATGAACGTCCCGACAGAAGACCGTCTGCGGATTGCCGAAGGGCTCGAAGAACTAGGTGTGGTCACCGTCGATGGTGGGTCGGTGTTAGTTACTGAAGCGATCACGGATGATACGGCGAATGCGGATATCTCCGTTCGTGTCAACGGCGAGGTCACGGAGTTGGGAGATCTTGTTCAAGATGGCGACCGGATCGAAGTCGTAATCGAGTCCGAGAACTAGAAACCCCACACTCGACGGTTGAGGTTCGTCTGTTCTAAAAAGGTAGATGAGAGATGCTAGTTCAGCACTCCGACCAGCCGCATGACTCGCACGTCTTGCAGCCTTCGGAGTAGTAGAGGCTCATCCCGCCGCACTCGGGGCACTCGGGGGACTCACCGGCCGCGATGAGTTCCTGAGTGGCGTCTTTACTGACGCCCTTTGTTCCGGCCGCTGGTTCCTCTGTGACGGGATTCCCACCGTCCGTCTTCCCTGACGGCGTGGTGTCAACAGCGTCCGCGTCGGGGCTGTTGTCCACGTCTGAGAGGTTCTGCTGTTTGGGGGTGTTCCGGTCGATGTCTCCCGTGAGCGCCCGGTGGAGTGCAGTGCCGATTGCGTCCGGAATCGACTGGATCTGCTCGCTTTTGTCCCACGCGATTTTTGGACTTCGAGTTCCGCGGAGTTCGTCGACGATTTCCTCGGGGTCGACGCCCGAGCGCAGTGCCGTTGAGATGACCTTCGCGAGTGCCTCCGTGAAGGAGTTGGTGTAGCCACCGGAGTGGCCGATGTTCGCGAACAGCTCGAACGGGCGGCCGTTCTCGTCCTCGTTGATGGTGACGTACACCTTCCCGTATCCCGTTTCGATCCGTTGGGTGACGCCCGCAAGAGAGTTGGGGCGCGGGCTCCGTTGGCTGTAGTCGATGCGGGGCTGTTTGCTCGCCTCGAGGATGTTTGCGATCTCCGTGTCGACCGCCTGTTGGACATTCTCGTTCTTGAGGAACGCATCGATGCCGCCGAACACATCGCTGATCTGCTCGACGAGGGTTTCGGCCGCTTCTGTTTCGTCTGCGAACTCGGCGTTTTTCGCGCGGGTCGTGAGGACCTGCTTCGAGCGGGTACCGTCGCGGTAGACGGTGACGCCCTTTCCACCGTGGTCGTAGATGTAGCGGTACACTTCCTCCATGTCGGCCGCGCTTGCGTCGTTGGGGAAGTTACACGTCTTCGAGATCGCGGAGTCGACGCCTTCCTGGCAGGCGCACTGAACCGCCGCGTGTTCGATTCCCGTGAGGTCGCCCGTGACGACGAACAGTTCGCCGATTGCGTCGGGGACGCTGTCGAGGCCGTCCACGCCATCGAACTCGTTGTTCGCCATCTGCTCTTGCGCTTCACGCTTGACAGCATCGACGTCGATGTCGTTTTCCTCCAAGGTCCGGAGGAAGTAGTCGTCGAACTCGACGAGCATCTCGTCGCCCTGGACGTCGTCGGAGACGTTCTTGTAGAAGGCGACGTTGTAGATGGGTTCACAGCCGCCGGTCGTGTTCCCGATCATCGACGTGGTTCCCGTGGGGGCGATCGTCGTCGTGTTGTGGTTACGGATGGGGAAGCCGTCTTCCCACTCGTCGGCGTCGAGCCCGGTGTGGTGTTCGAACCACTCGCGGTACTTCGTGGGGTTCGCGTACTTCGAATCGCTCCAGTCGTTGAACACGCCTCGCTCCTCTGCGAGCTGGTGAGACGCCTGCTTCGACTCGTGGTTGATGTGGGTCATCAGCTGGCGGGCGACCTCGTTACCCTCGTCGGAACCGTAGCGAATCCCGAGTTGGATGTAGAGTTGGGCGAGTCCCATGATGCCCAGACCGATCTTCCGCATGTCGCGGACGGTCTCTTCGATCTTCTCGACCGGGAAGTCCGACATCGTGACGACGTTCTCGAGGAACCGAGTGCCGTGGTCGATTCGCTCGTCGAACTCCTCATAGTCGATCGCTTCGTTGAGGAACGCATCGACGGCTGCCTCGTGAGAGTCGTAGTCGGCTGCGTTCTCTGCGGACCACACACGCCAGTCGGGCGCGTTGAGGTCTGCGATGGTCGAGAGGTTGATGTGCCCGAGGTTACACGCCTCGTACTCCTCAAGCGGCTGTTCGCCGCAATTGTGGACGTTGAGTCCCTCTTCGCCGGATACGCTGGCGAAGAAGTTGTGGGTGCCTTCGACGGTGAGGTCGTAGACGTCGGCCGTCCCGTCGAGGGTGACACTCTCGACAGTCTTCGCGATGGTTTCGTACTCCGCTCCCTGCTGGGTGGCGAGGGGCTTCGACAGAGAGACGATTGCGTCTCCTGCCGAGAGGTTCTCTGCTTTGACCCACTTCCCGTCGGCACTCCGCAGTTCGTGATCCGGGGTGACGCGGATTGCCGTTCCAGATTCGGTTGCGACCTTGACGATGTCGGCGTCTGTCTTGGTCTGGAACGCTCTCGCAGATCGGGTGACGACTTCTCGGTTGTTTCGCGATAAGACATCAACCCGACCGCCCGCCTCTGCCAGATCGCCGATGGTGGCGGTCTCGCCGTCCGCCAGTTCGACTTCCATCTCACCGGTTAGGCAGGGGTTCGTCGCGAGGATGCGGTGGTCCGGGTGTTCTTCCACGTCGAAGGAGTGTTGCTTATTCACCCGCTCGAGGTAGATGACGCCCGGTTCGCCGTTCTCGTGAGCACCCTCGATCATGTCGTCCCACAGATCCTGTGCGGGGATGGAGAGGACCTCTCCGACTTCAACGTGCTCGCCGAGGCCGAACATCTCGTAGAGTTCCTTCGTTTCGGGAGTCGCGACGTGCGGCTCCTCGGTTCGGGGGTTGGTGAAGACGAATTCCTCGCCCGCCTCTAGAGCGTCCATGAAGTCGTCGGTGATGCCGACGCTGATGTTGAAGTTCGAGAGGTGGCCCTCGACCGCGTTCCGGAGGTGTTCCGGCACACGGCCTTCGTCGTCGATGAGTTCGCGAGCTTCACCGAGCGCGTCCTTGAAGGAGTTGTGGGTGAAGTCGTCGGGGTCGTTCAGCCGCAGTGAGTGGGCGAGTGAGACGTCCTTGTTCTTCGCGTGGATGAACTGGATGACGTCGGGGTGGGAGATTCGCATGACGCCCATCTGTGCGCCGCGGCGAGCGCCGCCCTGTGCTATCGTCTCACAGAGTTGGTCGTACGTCCTCATAAACGTAATCGGGCCGGAGGCGATCCCGCCGGTCGAACCGACGGCGTCGCCGTAGGGGCGGAGTTTCCAGAACGCATACCCCTGACCACCACCGCTCTGGAAGACCTCTGCGGCCTCCTTCGCGGTGTGGTGGATGTCGGAGATGTCGTCGCCAGGGCTGTTGACGAAGCACGCAGAGAGCTGCTGGAGTTCGTCTCCGGCGTTCATCAGTGTTGGCGAGTTCGGCATAAACGACAGCTCTTCCATCTTCTCTTGGAAGGCGGCCGCCTTCGACTGGACGTGGTTGCGAAGCTCCTCGGGTAGTTCAGGGACGATTGTATCGTAGGCGAACTTGTTGACGTTGTAGACGCTCAAGAGTGTCTCGGCGTCGTCAGTTGCCTTCGTTCCTTTACCGAAGACCTCCGCGGCGAGTTCGTCACGTCGCGGGTGATCCGGCTTGATCTGATCGGGCGTGACGGTGACGTCGATCTCGAGGTTATCCGCCTCGAAGACTGCCTCTGCGAGGGCGACGTTGTGGGCGACTCGTTCGAACAGTTCTTCAGGGGCCTCAACAGCCTCGCCATTGGCGTTCTTTCGAAGATACCGGGCAGGCAGGATGTTGTAGTAGGCGTTGTCTGTAAGCGTTTCAGCTAGCGTATCGGCTTCTTCCCGCTTTATCGGGAGGTCTGGTGAGTTAGACGTGTTCATGGACGTTCTGTGGCGGTTGGCGTAGGTGGATTTCATCTACGGTGGCTGGTCGGTTCCAGCCGAGTATATTGGTTGTCTGCGTTTTCATAGTTCGTATCCGCTGGGGCCTCACCCTACAGATTACACCGAAGCAATCGGTGGAGATTTGGCTTGGTACACGGGCTATCATCAGGGTCTACTCGTGGAGAGGTTGTATCACTTGTGGTTAACTGTCTAGAAAATTTACTAATCAACTCACTTTATTCTGTTGTGTAAAAATTACTTACGCTGTCATTTCAAATCTCAGTACGTTTGTTTGATTTCTCCGGAGTCTATTTATATTCTTAGTGAAAAGCTCAAATTAGGACGATGGAAAATAGGTATGGACCTGGAAGCAACCCGGAGCTACACGAGAATGTAATCTCGTATTCTCGCCCACCTGTGCTGTCTGCCCATTTTATCCCGGCGTGTAGCGTTACACCGCCGCTTTCGATGTGGCTACAGATGTTTGAGATCCGGAGTCGTGTTTTCGGCCAGATATTCACCCAACGGAAGATGAGAGAGTTCGACGAATTGCCCCAGATGACGAACGTGGGGTCAACTTCGTTGGAATTGGAATACGAATCGCAGGACTACCACGATCCGCTTCAGTGCTTAGTTGAGAGCACCGACGCTCTGGAAGCTGTGGTGGATCGGAATGAGGCAGACTCGCCCGTTCTGGAGAGTGTCGAAATCCAGAATAGAAACTACGCTGAGTGCGGCTCGGATCTTGTCCAGATGTTCGGGACGCCGTTTTCAGACATCCTTGGAGTCCTCTCGCGGTCAGATATTCTGGTCAGTGGGTCGAATTTCGACAGTCGCGATCGCGATGGTGGGTCGGGTGACATGCTGGGCGACCTGTAGGCGTTTAGCCCTCCGTGAATTTCTAGAAGACGAGAGTTTCAACGAGCAGGCCAACTCCGAATCCGATGAGTGCGCCGGGGACGGAGACAATGAGCGCGGCGATCGCCTTCGGAAGTTCCGCCCACATGAGAAGCCCGAGGCCGATGATGCCGCCGAGGGCGGTTGTGAACTGCGGGAGGGTGATCGATAGTGCGCCAAACTGAGCGGCAGCACCGTACGCCCCGGCGCTGACAGCGAGCGCGCCCGGAAGGAATCCATCGCCGATCCCCAGCATCGAGATCCCGTGATCCGAACCGTGGAGACCTTCTAATCCTTCCTCAGAGACAATTTCTCGGAACTTCTCGAACGAGAAGGTCTTGGAGTGAGGTACGAGGATAAAGATCGGGATCCCGTATGAGATCATCTTTGCGGCCATTGATTGCATCTGGCCACCCTTCACACCGATCAGATCGTACACCAGCATCCCGAGAAGAAAGAGGATGAGGAGTGTAGCTGGGAGCTTCGTCCCGAACGAATAGCCGGCGTAGATCATCAGATACACACTGAAGATGTTGAAGATGGTCCATGTGGGGATGGCTGCTGGCCACCCGGTTCGAACCATCGCGATGGCGATCAACGCGACGATCGGGAAGAACGTCACAACGGGCTCGAGGTACTCTGTCAGAAGTGTGGGAGTGAATATTGCGATGCTGATGAGGGAGACGAAGAGCGTGCGACGCCCACCGGGTGTGTAAAGCGAATATGAGTGGCTCTGGATCGTGCTCGATTCGGCCATTGTGGTCTCTGCTTCACAACCAGGTGTTATGAAACTGGCTCTCAGATGGTTGTCGCGAGGAACAGATAGATGATGTCCAGAGCGTACAACGCGGTCGCGATGACGGCTCCAGCAAAGAAGAAGTGAGACCCGATGGCTCTTGCGCGGTCAAGAACCAGCAGTACGCCCACAAGCGGGAGGGAGAAAACAACGGACGGGTGCTTGAGGAGGAATATCGGCATGGCGAGGATGCCAAGAATCCCGCGACTCCCTAACGGTGTGTTCGCCCATCTCGCCCTGGCCGCTGTGTTGATGTTGGAGATATCCTGTGCGCTCGGGAAGGCGTGGAGGCTCGACGAGAGGGCAATCCAGAAGCCTCCGCATAGGAGGGCGATTTGGAGGAGAGATAGAGACTCGAGGCTTGTGTAGTGAAGTGAGATGCCGATCGCGAGGTACAAGCTAAAGGCGAGCATCGTGTTCAACAGGAACGGAGCTGCTGATACTGCGACGATACCGCGGTACGTTCTGGGCGTCTCGTGTTTCACGTACCCTGCTGGGCTACCGAACTTGAAGAGCCGATATTCAGCAATGGCGAGGCCGAGGTCTTCTGCGGTATGCTTGTGGGCTAATTCGTGGATGACCACGCCGGGGGCTGTGAGGAGGTAATAAAGTTGGGATAGCCACGGCGGGATGGAAATCGGCAATGTACCTCTATCGACTCAACTACCACGCATAACTGTTTCGCGAGGGTGCCACGGCCTCGGGTGTGGAAATTGATCTGTGCTTCACTGAGTGAGAGATTGAGCGGCTGAGGGTTCGAAAATACTCTAATAGACCGCTGAAACAAACAACGTTCAAGAGGGGAGCCGTTGTAATATTCAGTATCACAATGACCCAAGACAATAATCCGAGCCGGGAAGATCCGCCACCGCTACCTCCAGAGGTGACTGGCGGTGAGTCGATGGAACCCGAGCTCGTGCTTAGCGATGGGTCGGATTCGTCGGGTGGGTCGGATACTGTCGACCTGTCCGAGCTGGACGAAGCGTGGACGCCGTATTTTCGCTATGAAGCGGCGTATTCCGACCAGGTGGACGCGATAGACACGTTTCTCGACCTGCTGGCTGATAACGGCTACTACGTCCACGAGGGCGCGTGTGGGACTGGGAAGACGCTGATGGCTGTCACTGCTGGAATCCACGCGATTCGCGACCGGAGTTACCTCAGCCGACACCGCACTGAGGAGGGAGTGTTCCCCGAGTATTCCCGTGTCGTGGTGACGACACCGCTTAAGCAGCAAATCAAGCAGTTCATCGAAGAGATGAGGGGGATCAACCAATCCCTCGATCGCGGTGTGTCCCCGGTTTCGACGGTAGTCATGCGCGGACGGACAGACATGCTCCCGTACGCCTACACGGATGCCGCCCCGTTCGACCGGCACCCTGTCACGGCGAAGATCGATGATCTCCGTGAGATGACGACAGAGTTGATCCGGTTCGACTCGAATATCCCGTTGAACTGGCCTGACGGGATGACGCCGCCGGACTTCTCGCGCCACGATTACGATTGGAGTGATCCCTCGGAAGCGGCAGAGCAACACCGAGAGAACTACCGATTCGACCCGGAACGGGCGAAGGCCGTCCGCCAGATCGTAGCAGATCTCGAGAGAGGTGGCGCAGAGACTGCGGACAACCTCGTTGTTGATGGGGTGGAAACGCCCTACCCAGATTACATCCCGCACACGAACGACGTCGTCGACACGGCGGTGCTTGAGCGCCGTGGGACTGGTCAGTTGCCGTTAGACCTTCAGGGCAAGTTCGACCCGTTCTACGCTGGGTTCTTCGCTGGGGGGCCGTCTGTCCCGTTCAGTTTCGATGACGCCGAAGATCACGTTTTCGACCGTCGCGAGCTGATCGAGAAGGCCGCCAGTAGGGGCATCTGCCCGCACGAGACAATGGCGCACCTCGCGTCGGACGCTGAAGTAGTGCTGGGGAACTACAGCCACCTGTACGACCCACAGACGCGCCTACTCACAGAAGAGAAGGCGGGCATCCTCGATCAAGAGACCATCATCGTAGTTGACGAGGCACACCAGATCGAATCCAGAGTCCGAGATATGCTCTCGGATGAGATGGACATCTACACACTCGACCGCGCGATCGCCGATGTCGAAATCGCCCGTCACTACGCCAACGGGGATTTCGAGAAGACGCCATCGTCGGGGTTGTCAACGGAGAAGCGGCACACGGCGAAGAAACTCGCGAAGGAGGCGCTGAGTACGATACCGGGGTATTCGGTCTCGGTGAAGGATCTCTCTGAAGTAGAGCGGTTCCTTCGATACGTCAAAGAGAAGATCCTCGGGTACGGAGCCGAGCGCATCGGCAAGGAGTTTGACGATGTGACGTGGGAGCAGGCGGTCGACTACGGATGGAACCTGAGCGATATCGAGCATCCGCTGACCGAACCTGAAGACCCGGACGACCCGGACACACTCATGACTGAGACGGTCCGAGAGTCCGACTACGATGCTGGAACCTACCGGAAGGTCTACCCGGTGATGCTCGCTCTCAAATTCGTCTATGAGGGTCTCGAAGAGGAGGGCATCCACGACCGGACGCCGCAAGGTGTGGGTGTCGGGGAGTTCTTCAAGCGGTGGGCGGTCGAAGGCCTCGTCGAGTACCACCGGCACGTGGTTCTCGAATACAGTCCGAAAGAGTCCGTTCCGGGGGAGTACCCCGATTGGGTCAGTCAGTGGACGCCGAAGCTCCAGCTGTTCAACTGTATCCCGCGGCGAGAGCTCCAAGGCGTGTTCTCCGAGTTGGGTGGCGGTGTGCTGATGAGCGCGACCATCAAGCCTGAGGATGTTTTCATCGAGGCCGTGGGTATCGACGAGGTGTCGTACCCAAGTGAGGACGACGAAGAGGAGAAGCCCGGTGAGCGGCCATCGGAGTTCGAGCAGTACCCGCTTCGGTTTCCCGAGGAGAATCGGCTGTCGTTGATCGGCGACCTGCCGAAGTACACCAACAAGAATCGCGGAAGCCCGACCCAAGACCCACTTGAGATGACCGAGGTTCGCCAGGAGTACGCGAGAGTCATCAAGCAGGTCGCGTCTAGTCCCGGCAACGTGCTGGTCGCGATGCCGAACTACAACGAAGCGGAGTGGGCGTACGAACTCGTCAAAGCGGATCAGAGTTCGAAGCGGCTCCACCTGGACCAGTCCAGCTCCTCACAAGAGACCGACCGGACGCTTGAGGAGTTCTTCGCGGATGGGGACTCGGTCATCTTCACGAGTACGCGCGGGACGATCACAGAAGGCGTCGACTACGACGGTGGGAAGCTCCACTGTGTCGTTGCGGTTGGTATCCCGCTGCTGCCGACCTATCAGCCGACGATCCGAGCGATCAAAGCCGCCTACGATGACCGTATGGAAGGGTCCGGGTTCGACACGGCCCTAACCGTTCCCGCAGTCCGGAAGGTTCGGCAAGCCTTCGGCCGCGTGATCCGCGGCTCCGAGGAGACTGGCGTGCGGGTCCTCCTCGACGAACGATATGGGTCGTCGGGCTTCTACGGCGTCAACGACTACCTCTCGGAACAGGAGCAGCGAGAGTTCGCCATGACCAACCCCGATGATGTGGGGCGGGCGTTGTCCACGTTCTGGGAGGAAACGCCACTCAGCTATGAACACGGAGAAACGGCTGAGGAGGCAGGGTCAGAAGAGACGGTTGCGGCTAAGAGCGTCACAAGCGAGGAACCGGCACACGCGAGTGGTCGAACTGAAGACACGAACGACGCGGATTCGTACTCGAAGATCTACTTCGGAGAGGAAGCAGGCCTTTCCGGGTGGGTCTCCGTCAGCACGCGCGTTGCTGAGAATGAGATCGTCCCGCTCGTCTACGAACACACGGTCGAGAGCGGAGACACGGGTGAAGATACGATAAAGCTGAACTTCGCGAAGGAGCTATCGGCGAGTGGCTGGACAGACGTGAAAGCGGACATCGTTCTCTCGGAGATAGAGCCGATCGCAAGGGACGCCAGAAAGCCGGAGTAGCAGGCGGTTAGAATCTTGGGGTACGGGCCTTCCTGATTTGTCCGTTGTGCCGAACAAGGTCATCGCACTGCGGGCAGGCGCGGGGATTGTCTAGTCCGTCCGGCGTAAAGACTCGGACATAGTTGTCGGTGACGTGACTTTCACAGTTCTCACACGTGGGCATACAGCCGGCGCTCCGTTGCCGGGTGTAATAAGTGGTTCTGTCAGATTGGGCAGGTACCGCTTGTTTTGTGCTAAAGCCGTCGCTCCGTGGGGCCGATCCCCGGCGTTGTGAAACGGGGTTACCGCGTTCCAGCCTGTTTCATCGAGCCCACGCGCAGCTTCGTTGTCGTCTCGCATGTGAGACATCGGGTTACTCGAAACGGAGCTTTGCCGTGGGTTTTCGGGTCACCAGAGCCAGTTGAAGTGAATTCGACGGTGATCTCGTGAATGGTTAAATCATTACAGGAGTCACATTCCTCATACCGTTCGTTTTGGCCCAGTTCACTATTGCCAGTGTTCACTGCTGACCTACCGGTGTGTGACCTTTTATGCGCTTGAGGCATGGCTGGCGTTAGCAGTCATTTGTTATAACTATTCTGATTGAACTGACTGCTGGCTGAAAGGGGTGGGGGTAAACGAGGGGAAGGATTATCGTATGTGGGTGAATTTGGGGTGGTAAGAGAGTTGATCAACCAATTATGACGCCATCCGATAGAGAGACAACCGGCAACGAGACTTCTCGCGGAGTCGCGGAGTCTGATCTACACCTGCGGCAAGACGGGGGAGAGCCATCAACACCAACCCGTGAGCAACAAACCGGACTGGACCAAACTGTGGCTACATCGGAACAACTTGGCGGACTTCCTGAAGATTACGTCCCACCAAGTCAACGATATGGGAATGACGAAGGTGAGGGGTCAAACCCGCTGAGTTGGTCTGATGTAGAAGGCCCGATCCACGTTAAACTGATACTGCTCGTGATGGTGGCTGCGAGTAAAGCGTGGCATCTGAAGATCGCAGGGCTACACTGGTTACTGCCTAGAATAACAGGGACAGCGGATCCGAAAGAAGGGATTTCGGGGTACTTCTACCCGGAGGATATGATCGGTGACGAAGAGTTCATCGTTCACGAAGGAAACCCGAGTCGGTGGGTGATGATGGGGCCGTATGTTGTTGCGATCGTGATGCTCGTTGTTGCTGTGGTAGTAACGATTGGTGTCCCGCTGGGGTATGGTGAGGAGATGCTTGCGCTTGTCACTCCTAACGTACTTGATCTGGGCGTCCCTGACCGCTGGTGGTACTTTCCGCTATTCCTCGTTAGTTTGTCCGTGTTGCTACTTACTCGTCAAGCGATCCAGCGGGGGTCGACTTGGCACATCGTTACGAACCGGCAGATCCTTCACCGGGCTCACCTGCTTAATACAACGAAACAGCGGTTCGACCTCCATGAGATACAGAACGTTGAAGATCACTACCCGCCGCCGGAGCGGTTCTACGGTGTAGGCCACATTGACTTCTTCACCGCGGGGACGGGTGGAAGCGAAGTTCACTTCCACGGAGTTGACCAGCCAGGAGAGCTTATTAAGGAGATCAAATACTACATGCGTCAGGATAAGGAACGCAGGCTTCGTGGTGGTGTTTCTCCCGATTCGGCGGTGGACGATCCGCGGACAGAAAGATCGACAGAGTATCAAAATAGTAGAGGTCAGCAGCATCAGTCTGAGCCTACCGCTGATCAGCAAGCGGGTCAGTCCCCGGCTAGTAATGAAGAGATAGCACAACAGCCTGAAGAGCCTACTAAACCCTACGAACAGGAGGAGAATGGAGAAGAAGAGTCAGAATCACCAGAGTACCCTTGGAGGCAGCCGGCTCAAGAGGAGGGCGATAGCATAGAGGAACAAGTGACGAGACAGTCCCTCCAAGACGATATGCGGGAAATTAACGAACGGTAATCTGTAAACGACTTTTCGAAGGAATTTGGCGCGTCAGTCGCTCTGGATACGCGGAGCGAGCATGAACGTCGTCTGTCCGTGGCCCTCTGCGAATCCGAAGTGGAGCTTGATGGGGAACTCCTCGCCCAGCTCCATCGTGACCTCGGCCTTCTTCGGGATGGCCTTGTTCATGTCTTTCAGGTAGTCGAGGCTGAACAGCGAGTTCGCGGGCGCAGCGGAACTGAGAGCCACGAGACTGTCGGCGTCGAGTTCGAGGTCGACGTCGTCGGTGTCACCTTCGGCGCTGAAACTGAAGGTCTGTTCCACGTCGTCGACGGAGAGGCGGATGTGGTCAGAGACCATGTCCGCGGCCTTCACACCGCGCGCGATCTGCGAGCCCTCGACGGTCACGTCGGCCGGGAGGTTGAGGGCGGGGATCTCCGGTTCCTGTCGAATGGAGTCGGGGTCGATGAGCGCCAGCGTGTACGAGAGGCCGTTGATCTCCACGTTGAGCTTTCGCGTCTCGTGGTCGTAGTCCAAGTGGACGAGGTCGCCGCTGTTCGCGAGGCCGATGACCTTCTCGAACCGATCCCACGAGATACCGAGGATGCCGACGTCGGTGTTGAGGCTCTCGAACGCGGGAGCGGAGAGGGTCAGGTCGACCATCCCCACGTTGGCGGGGTCGACAGCGCGAATCTGGAGTCCCTCGGGGGAGGTGCGGATCTTACACTCGTCCACGAGAACGCCGACGCTGTCGATTGCGTCTTTGAGGGTGGATGCTTCCACGATCGCGTCGAACTCCTGGGGCGGGGACTTCACGTCCTCGTCGACTCCAGAGAAGTCGCCATCGTCGGTCTGTGCGGGTTCGGGTTCGGCCTGGGTGTTGCTCATGTCGGATTCCTCGTTGGTCGAGCCGTCCTCGGTCGCCTCCTCGGTGGCCGCCTCCTCAGCATCCACGGACGGGGTCTCAGACTCGTCTTCGGAGAGGTCGTCGGGTTCGGCTTCGACTTCTGCTTCGGGTTCGTCGACGGTATCGCTTTCGGTCACCTCATCGCTAACAGCGGAACTGGCGGGGTCGGTGTCGGGCTCTACCGCAGCTGCGTCGGTGCTGGCCTCCTCGACCGGCTCGGCTTCGTCGGCTTCGCCGGCTTCGGCGGGGTCCTCGGCTTCCACGTCGGGAGCGTCGGAGGCTTCGGGAGAGGATTCCTCGACATCCTCGACAGAGTCAGAGGACTGCGGCTCCGACTCGGGTTCGTCGACGGCAGACGCTTCAGCGACTTCTTCGTCGGCCGCGGCGGGCTTCTCAACAGCCTCGGGCTGGTTGTTCTCCACGTCGCCCGCGCTCGGTTCCGTCTGCGGCTTGTTCGTGATCACGATGCCGCCCGTGTCGTTGTCTTCGATGTCGGTGCTTCCGTTCGACTGAGAGTCAGCTGCTTGGGACATTTTTCTGAGTACCTCTTTTCTACTGCTCCTCACCCCCATCGGGAAATATAAAACAATCCTGAGGCGAGGCCGCGAACGAATCTAGAAGGGGCTCCTGACGACGGAGCTACCCTCTAGTCGGAATCGATGGCTGTATGTCTCTTTCCACACAACCACGATTCATCACCATCTCTCGGAGGGTAAAAACAATATCTCGGGCGTCTTCCTCAACTCAGATCGACTAGAAGGGCGGTTGGCTCCCTGCGTTCACTTGGTCTCGTCGTAGAGTGTTTGAATCGCCGATTGGGATAGCTCTCGATCGTAGGCATACACGGCCCCGATGCGCCCTTTCGTATCGTCGGCGTGCCAGTGGGACTTCCCAAAGAACACATTGGTTGACGTGGCTGTATTCAGAGACTGATTCCCACCCCCAGTGTTGGAATCTAAGGTCGCATCAACGTACAGCGAGTGGTCATGGACAGCTGACCCACCAGATGGGAAGACGACGGTGAGCAGATGCCATTGGCCGTCGATGACATCTACTGAGCCGTATTTTTGTCCGTTTGCGTTTTCGACACGCAGGACATCGCCATTTGCGTCATCGATTCGGATATCATATTTGTTCCCGTAGGTGTTCGCCCCGTATGAGATGAGGCGGTGGTCTCGAGAGCTACCAGACTTGAACCAGATTGCCCAGGTCCGCGGGTGCGTCCCCGTTATCCCTGACCAACCGTTGAGGACGATGTAGTCGTTGCCCCCATCGAACTGGAGCACTGATCCGTCTCTTTCGCTGTCAGTGGTCCATGTAGCATTGTGGATCGATCCATTGTGTGACCCTTCGATATCGGTGATGGAATTTCCGGAGCCAGCATTGAGGTCCCAGTAGGAAACGAGCCCCTCGGTGGGGATGTTAGGACCGGCCCAGGGAAACACACTCCCCGAGTTGATCTCGATCTCGTCGTTCTCTTCAATATCGGGCTGCCAGTCGCGATCGCCACCCCATCCTAACTCCTTAGTATTGGATTTCAGTCGTCTATTGGTGGTGAAGCGGTGCGACTCGCCCGGCATCAATACGGAGCTCGTAGCCCGTCTGGCGAACTGAGGTTACAGTCTAACCACTCGGTCACGGAGGCGCAGATTGACGGTTTACGCGGTGTCTGGCACTCCCAAGAGCTTCCATCATGTCGGAGCGTGTAGTACCGTCTGGGCTCCCGATAGTCGTTGTCGAACTTGACCGCGAGTCTGATGAGCATCTCGTTGAGGGCAGTAGACCCTAACGAGATGTCTGTGATTGTGACGCCGGCCTCCGATCGACCGATCGCGTCGGAGAACCAGTGCGGTCTGTTCGGCGAGTCTGATGGGACGGATGGTTGTGCCATGAGTTGTCGGATGGCCTATACCGAACACCGCAGGGTGGCTATAAAAAGATTATCGCGTGATCCGATGAAACCCTCATCGGGTTATTGGTATCTGTTCAGCATATCGAAGAAGAAGTCCGGCGGGTCGTTATCGTCGGGTGCTTCCATGCCAGCTGCGAGGCCGAGTTTGGTCCCGATCTGGAAGGTGCCGACGTAGTAGATGACTAAGAAGAGCGGGATCATCCGGATCATCCCAAGGTCGATTGCTTTCAGTAGCACTGACGGAATGATGATGGCGAACCCGATGAATGCTCTCGGGAGAGGGCCGAGTTGGAATTCCGAAGCCGCCCACTGGACGCCAAAGCCAATCGCGGTAGACGCGATGAGGCTAATGATGACGATACTCCCGAATAGGATGATAGAGTAGGCTACCATGGGGTGTAGCTCGGAGTTCAAAGGCGGGTGTAATATCTGCTCCGGTCAGATTGACCGCTGTTAGAAGTAGGGGGCGAGCATCTCTGGGCCTTCCTCTGCGACGTCGACGTTCATCAACAAGAGCACCGACGCGGCGAAGAAGAACAGGAGGAAGATGCCTGCGGTAACCATCAGTGTGAGTTCCGTATCCAGCCGAGATTCGATGGTTCTCCGGGTGACGGGAAAGAGGAAGACACCGCCACAGAGTAGCAGGAGACCACTCCCGATAGAGTGCATCGCGAGTATCCCCACGCCGTTCATAATGATGAGTAAGCCCATCAGATAGGCCACTCCCGACTTTACGCGGGGCATTAGCCCCTCTGTAGTGATTTCTGCGGCCATAGCATACGCACGTAGACAGAGTCGGCTCAAAAGACTACTGGCCCTCAGAATCGTCTTCGCTGATGGGAGAGGTGGACTCGATGTAGGGGGTCACCTCCGAGATGATGCTGTCCGTATAGAAAGAATTCACGTGGTCGAGATTCCAGAGCCCGGTTTTGTTGATTTCGGCCCGCGGCGAGTGGTGACCGAGCCAGTCGTCCTTTTTCAGATGGGGATTCGTCCGGCGTGCGTGAGAGACAAGCGCGATGAGGTTCTTCTCAAGGCGAGCCCGATCGCAGTCTGCGTGGGGCTTACCGGGGATGTCAATCACAAGGAACGGGAGGTTTCGAATCCGCTCGGAGACCCGGAGTTCGAGTGGGTGTTCTTGGGCGCGAATCTCTGAGGTGGATATGTTGTCTGGGAGCTGACGGTGCGGAACGCCCCAGTGAGGGTATTTGTCTTCCAGGCTTTCGTCTTCGATGATCGCATTTCCGACGTGGAGCCTGAACACGGATCCTCGGCAGTTGCCGCCGTCGGCGTAGTTCCCACTGGTGGTTCCTCGGTGGGTGCGGAGTCGCTGCCAGAGCGAACTGGAACTTCCCTTGGAAACACCGACAGTACCGATCCGAGTGATGTGCCACTCGCTAACCGGGTCAATTTCTGGGTCTGTGGATTTGTCGAAGAATACGTAGATCCCACGGTGAGGCCAGTCCATCGTTCCATCGACATCTGAGAGGTAGAATGGGCCTCCTGTTTGCGTTTTTAGCACACCGAGTTTCCGGTAAAACTGCGCGAGCTTGTTCGGGCGGTCAGGGCTAGAGACTGTGGAGATGAATACGACCATGGTATCGTCTGTCGGTAGTAGCGCGTCTGGGTTCTATTCAAACCCTCTTCTCACCTTCTCTCGGAAGGCAAAAACGGATTTGAGCGGTATTTTCTTGTCAAGCTTTACAATGCTGCGGCCCATATCTATTGACAAGATGGAAAACACTGAACCGACCCCACCGGACGAGATCGCGCAGTACATCGTTGATGGACTCCGCCGCCAAGAAATCGATCAGTTAGAGCTAATCGAGGAGTACGCCCGCCAACTGCGCGAATACCGGATCGGTCAACAGGACCAGATGATCGACGAGGACGACTTAGATGTCGATGAGTCAGACGAGGTCGTCGACGTCCAAGATAGCGACGAGGGGACGGTTGTTATCCGGCGGAACAACTGCGGTTCAGACTGTAAGGGTTGCCCGCACGGGCCGTACAAGTACATCGTCACACCGGACGGAAAGGGCGGTCAAAACTGGGACTACAAAGGGAAGGTCGAGGGGGAAGAATCGTAATATTTTCCAGTTGAAATAGAGGGGGTTACACAACGCCGGTAACTTCGAAATAGAGAAAGAGGAAGAGGACCGCGTTGTAGATGCCGTGGGCGAGTGAAGGGACGATGAGGTTGTCTGTGGTCTCGTACAGCCAGCCAAGGATGAGTGAGAGAAAGAGAACGATCAGGAGTGTGCTCGTTGCATCCGCTGCGCTTGCGGTTAGGTAAGCCGGGAAGTGGACCATCGCGAAGATGACACTCGTGACGAGTATAGCATATTGCCGGTCGAACGATTGGTAGAGCGATCCCTGAACGAGCCCTCGGAAGATGAGTTCCTCACACGGGCCGATGATCAGGATCGAGATGGGGATGAGCGCGAGTAAGATTGTGGGGTTGGCGGGTGATTCTTGGGTGGTGAAGGCCTCGTAGATCTGGTGATCGGAGGTCCCCACGTCGAAAAGACCGAGGAGGAATTCGAGGCCTATCGCTCCGGCGAGCAGAACCACGACACCCCCGACAGCCAACACCAGTTCCTTCGACGTTGGCGGTCTGACTCTGAGGAACTGGTACCTGTGATCGGTGAATTGGAAAAACAGTGCCGTCGTAGTCACAGCCCCCATCAGCAGGCCGAGATTACTCACGAAGAGTTCTTGTTCGAAGAGGACTGCGCCAGTTGTGAAGTAAAGCGCGCCCAAGAGGATACCCGACCAGATGCCGATGAGAAGGTATCCGCCGATACCGATACCCGTGGCTGAGATGAATGTACGGACCTGACTCATGTGTTGTAGTTATACCGTGGACAGTACGTGGTCATTAGTGCTTTGGTCAGATTCGCATTAGAGATACTCATCGAGCGTACACGCGGTTGTATCCGCTGGAGTGTTGGTCTCTGGGCTGCTGGCAGGCCCGGAACTGAGTCTCTCGATCACCCGTTCGACGATGTCTGTTGATCGTGGTTCTGCTGTGAGCTTGTCTTCGAGGACCTGCTCGAGGTGTTTGCGCCGGATGTAGGCGTAGTCGCCCGAGAGAATATCGGACGGAAGGTGGTCAGTGATTTCGGAAACGATCTCGTCATCGGCAGCGACATAGCTCGGATCCTTTCGATTACAGGACCCGTCGTGGAGTGCCTCTGCTTCTGTGAGCCGACTGGGACAGACGTCGGAGTCCGTGATACGGTGGTCAGCTCCGGAAGGATTGATGGGCTGGCCGCTCTCGGAGAGGCAGAGATTCCCGGCGATCGCGCCGCAATCCGGACAGTCCACGTAGGCCGCAGGGTGGTGGAAGTAGGAGTTCCCACAGTGTTCACAGTGGGAGGAGTCGGGGTGAGGCTCGAAGTTGGTCCGGTTCTGCTTGTCGGTGATGTTCGGTGCCCCGTGCGGGTGCTGGTAGAGTCCATCGACCTCGCCATCACCGAGCGTCGCAACTTCGAGATTCTCGTGAGGTTTCTCGTCGACGGTGATGATCCAGTCGTGGGGTTCCGGTGCGTGGTTCGTGATTGTGACGCCGCGACGGGTGTAGTCGTAATCCGCCCCGCTCATCAGCGTCGCTGTCTGCCCGATCTGAATCACACGCCCGCCGTTTCCTTTGACGAGATTCGTAATGCTCCGCTTGAGGATCGTGTCGATGTGGGTGACTCCAGATTTCGAGCTGGCCTCTGCTTGCGGGCTTCGGATGTTGCGTTGGAAGGCCTCATACGGGATGTCGAGGACGACCGCGTCGAACTCGCCCGTTGCGAACGTGCTGTCGATGTTCCACGGGGCGACGACCACATCAGCGGAGAGGGAATCGGCGTCCGTATCGAAGTCGGCTGACGTGTAGGCACAGGTGGTACAGGTGTACTCGTCGAGCGAGAACCGCGGGGTGTCCTGGTAGATGTGGAGAACGCGATCATCATCATCGAGCCACGATGTGATAGACGGTTTGAGCGCCTTGTTGAGTGAGCCGTTACTGAGGGAGTGGCGGTATTCCATCTGGATGTTTTCACCGCCGTTTCCACCCTTGGAGATGTTCGATCCGCGGATGTTCTCTGCGCCAGCATTCGGGACGACGGATTGACTGACGGTGGTGGCCGAGGTGGACTGACCTGGGGTGGTCGGCTTCCGGGCCACCGTTGCGAGATAGTCATTTTGCGCGCCCAGCTTGTTGAACAGAGCAACAGCCTCAGTTTTATAGCCGAGCGAGAGGGGCATCACCGACGTCGAGTATCCGAATTGGATGATGATCCCGCCGGGCTTCAGGATTCGATTGAACATCTCCATCACTTCATCATTATAGAAATAGAACTCGTCGCAGGCTAAATCCAGATTATACTTCTTCACTGCCTGCCCCCACGTGTAGGGCGGGTCGTAGACGATCGCATCGTAGGTCTCTGGCTCTACGTGGTCCTCAATGGTCCGAAAGTCGATGTGGAGGTCGGCGTCTGCGTCTTCATTGATGTCAAGACGTAGGATGTCACCCGGTACGTCTAATCTCGCAACGCCGGCACACGGGTTCAGGATATGCTCTGCCTCTTGGAGATGTGATTCAGTCCACCAGCGGAGCTTCTCGCTTTGGAACGTTGACCCCTCGGTCGTGTCTGACCAGTACGAGAGAAGCGTGTTCGGGCGGCTTTCCTCGGTGGCGGTAGTGTGGGCTATGGTGCTCATGGGCTCTAATCCAAATTCCTCTCACTCCCCCATGGAGGCTATAAACAGCCGAATTCTAGCTCCCCCCACCCCCCGGTGGATTTAATTAGGGGTGCTGTGTAGATTTTCACCACGAGACGCACGAGCCATGTCAAGTCAAATACAGAGGTCCGCCATTAACGGGTATACGTTCGGGCGGGAGCTCCCGGTGGATGAAGTAGAGAAAGGAAAGTCGATTCTGGTCAAAGGCCCTTCAGACCCCGAACGGAGAGATTTCGTCATAGATCTCCTCAAGTCGGGTAACGGTATGCTGGCCGACCCGTCAGTTGTGGTTACGACTAACGAAGTCGGGAAGAACGTCGCCCAGCGGTACCACTCGCGATTAGAGGGAACCGACATCCACCCGCCCCTCGGCATCATCGATTGTATGCCGAGTCCCACACCGTACTCAGTGCGAGAAGCATCTGTCGTTCAGGTGGGCGGCCCCGGCGACCTGACTGGCGTCGGCGTGGAGGTCACGAAGATGATCGAGTCGATGAACAACCGTGGGTACGAGCGGGTCCGACTCGTTCTGGATTCGATCTGCCCGATGACCATGTATGCAGACATCGAGGTCCTGTTCCGGTTCCTCCAGACGATGGTCGGTTGTATTCAGGCAACGGACTCGGTCGGCGTCTTCACCATCGACCCGGACTCTCACGACGAACAGACCCTCTCGATGATCACCTACCTGTTCGATTACGTTCTCGACGTGGACGGCTACAGCGGGTTCGGTGTCGTCGGGTCGACTGGCTTCGATTAATACACCGACAGGAGACTTGCGAGCTCGTCGAGTCGGCTTTCGAGTTGTGACGGGTCGTACACTGTCGTCGTCTGGTCGTATTCTCTGAGGAGCGTTTCAGCCTGTTCCGGTGGGTGACCCGGCTTACAGTCCGTCGCAATCGTCAGCGAGCAAACCGGATCGTATGAAGCCGCAATCTCGCTAGCGACGGCGTCGATGTCCGATGGCTTGTCGTCGGTCATCGAGATGATCAGCGACTCACGCGGGCTTGAATCGGCCAGCGTCCGCGCCAACGAAAGCGCCTCCGCGAGTGGCGTCTTTCCGCCGGTCTCTGTCGAGAGGATCTGTTCGCTGGCGAACTCCGTTTCGACGGCTGGTGGCTTCACGAGGCGAACATCGTCGCGGTAGAAGTCGATGATGGCGACGTCGATATCCAAGGACTCACACGCAAGCGCGAAGCGAGCGACGCCGTTGGTCGCGACGGAGATCTTGCTTTCCGGCTCGTCGTCGTAGTAGCTCGGCCCCATCGACGCCGAGCGGTCAAGGATCAATACGAGGAAATAGTCCTTCTCATTGCCGGGGAGTGTTTCGGTGAACGTCCGCGGGTCGCCATACCCCAGTCGGTAGGCTGTCTTCACGTTGATCGTAGATCCCGATGAGAGGCCGTCACGATGGTTCGTTTGTTGATCCAAGCGGAGTTCTTTTGCGAGCGTGTCGCCCACGAGTGCCGCAGACTGCTCGATCGCCGGCCAGTCGATGTCGGGCACGTCTTGAGGATCTGGTTCGGGGAGGATATCGAGGTCCTCGACAGCGGCGAACTGCCCAGCACCCTCCACGGCGAGCTGGTCGTCGATTGTTTGGAGGTCGCGTTCGAGCGCGGCTTCATCCACGGTGGCGTCAGCTGCGGTCTCGGCGGCCTGTTGGCGATCGCTTTCGAAGTCGGCTGGGGAGAGTGATTCTGAGTCGTGAACCGGTGAGGGAGCTTCCGGTGAATCCTGTCGTTCCCCGTCGGTTGGGGGCTGGTTGCTGGTGGTGTCTGCATCGGCCGCAGTCGCCTCCTGTGCGGTTTTCGCTTCGGGTGTCTCAGCGGTCGTGTCGGAGTCCGCCGACTCGTCTCGCGAGGCCGTGGGGGCGCTGTCGCCCTCGGCATCGGTATCGGGGGCTGTCTCACCGCCGTCTCCGTCGTCGTTCTGTCCGAAGTCTGTGAGCGATGCTTGTCCGCTAGTGGTCTGTTCGGGTGTGTCCGGAGCGTCTGTCTCGTCGTCGGTGGGGGTGTCCTCTCCCGTCGTCTCGGCGGGCTCCGAAGCCGGCGAGTCACCTGCGGGGTCGCCGGTGCTGTCTGGAGTGTCGGTCGTGTCGGTGTTGCCTGAGGTGTCGGTCGAGTCTTCGTCTCCTTCGTCGACGTCGTCCGGATCCGGCTCGTCGCCGATGGTCGGATACTGGTCGACAGACTGCCGGCTGTCCCCGCTCTCGGTCGTTTCAAGCGAGGGGCCACCGTCGGAACCGTCTCCGGGGGCGGTCTTTGTGTCGCCGTCTCCGCTGGACTGTTGGGATTCGGCCTCGCCGGCTTCGTCGGGGTCGTTGGCGTCGGCGTCGCTCTCTGGGTCGTCCTGGTCGGCAAGCAGCGGCTTGAGGTCCTCGTTCCAGAATCGAATCGTCCGCTTGATCCGCTTGATCGAGGCCGCCTTGTCGTGGTGGTGGATGTCGGCGGTCGCGTCGGACCGCAACGAGATGATGTCTGTGGCGAGTTGGTCGATGGCCGTATCGATTTCGGCGAAGGCCTTGCGGTCGGCATCGGTCGCGAACGTGAACTGCGTGTCCGTCTCATCCAACAGGAGGTCAGTAACCCCCGAATCGTAGATGAGCCGGTCATGGAGACCTTTGAGGAGAGCGTCCCCAAAGGAGAACTCGTGGTCCTCGGGATACTCGGCCGGTTTCTGTGTCAAGGCCTCATTGATCAGGGTGAGTCGGTTGGCCGACCGCTGGGAGAAGTCTTCCCCAGTGATCGCTTCGTTTTCGATCGCCCCGTCCTCGGTAATGTTGATCAGCTCGTGGACGAACTCGCGGTGGGCAGGATCAACTTGCTCCTCCGTTAACGATTGGAGCGCGCCAAATGCGGTCTTGAGGATGTGGAGCGTCTCGTGGATCGCGAGACCGAACTGGTACGCGCTATCCGCCGTTAGTTGGTCGTTGAGACAGACCGATTCAAGCGGAGCGGGCTTTCCCGTGACGAGTACGATGTAGTCGGCGTCGACGCTCTCGACAAGGTTGCTGGCCTCGCTTGGGGAGAACTCCGTCTGGTCGCCGTCGACGAGTGCCTCCGTGGAGGCAGGGACCACGGCCGCCGTGGCGACGTTCTCGGAGATCCGGACTTCCACACGTGAATTGATATGTGCCGGAAGAAGCCCGTGGACAAACTCGCGGAGGTGGGCGGTTCGACTCCCCGAACAGCGTGTCTGTTTCGGCTTGGAGGGTGTTAACGTCGACGCTAGATCGCTTGTCCGGGGATGTTGAGATTGACTCATAAGATTCTATTATACCTCTTGAGACTCTTCCACTCCCACCCGAGAGATACAAACAAGGTACCTACCAGTTCTCAGACCCTCACTCTCGGTTGGCCTTGCGGTCGATGATCGGATCTCTCGTGAGGCACGAGGCGTCGATTGTATACATCTCGTTCACCTCGTCCCACTGAGTTGGCAGCCACCTGTGGTCGCCCATGCCTTCTTTCCAGTAGTACGTCTTGAAGCCGAGAGAATCCGCCAACTTGGTGATGTCTACGGTATGGTGGGTTAATTCGACCGTGCCAGAGTGTGTTGCGCTCTCTGTTGCTGGTGAGATGGCGAATACGTATGGCTGGTCGGAGACGTACAGGTTCGCATATTGGTATTGGCCGAGAGATCCCCGCTCTGCTGCTGCGGCGTTAAACACACATTCGATGCTATGGCCGGCATCGCGAATGTTCACCATCGGTTCATCGAATTCTTCGCCCGTTTTGTGGGCAACACGGTGGGTGAACTTGGCGAAATATGGTATGAACGTGGCGACATGATGTTCGTGGTCGAGGTCTTCTTCTTTGACCAGGTGTTGGATTTTGTGGGTGCTGAACGTTTCTGTGCCTCCATTCGGGTAGGCCACAGTGAATTCGGTACCGATCGGCGACTGTACAACTGCCTCTTTCCCGTCGATGATTAGTTCATCGCCCTGACTGATATTTTTCACGTCGTTGATTCCCATTGGAACAGTACCAGCTTCACTCGGTGGTGCATTAACGGATTCTCCAAATCGCTCTCTGTCGATTCGTGCAAAAGCTTATAATAGCTTATATGGATGACCGGAGGCACGTTCTGCGGCTCCTGATGAACCGCCTACTCGCGATTGGTCTTGCGGTCGACGATGAGATCTTCACAGAGAATGGAGACGTCGACGATGAACATCTCATTCACCTCGTCCCACTGAGTTGGTAGCCACCTGTGGTCGCCCATGCCGTCTCTTTTGAAGAACTTGGTCAACTTGAGTTCATGCGCCAGATTCGAGATGTCGAGACTGCGGTAGTTGAATTCGACAGTGCCAGAGTGGGTTTCGCTCTCAACCACTGGGGAAATGGCGAATACGTACGGTTGATCGGAGGCCAACAGATTCGCATGTCGGTATTGGTGAAGATGTCCCCGTTTCATCGCGGCGGCGTTGAACACACATTCGGCACCATGGAATTTGTTGTGAATGGCCACTATCGGTTCTTCGATCTCTTCGCTCGTGGTCTTACCAATATCGTGGCATCTCATGCCCAAATACGGTACGAACTTGGCGATGCGCTCCTCGCGATTAAGGTCCTCTTCCTTGATCAGGTTGTGGGTTTCGTCACCGCCGATGGTCCTTGAATCTCCATTTTCGTAGGTGACACAGAATTCACCGCCGAGTACCCAGTCAACAGTTGCTTCTCTCCCGTCGATATACAGTTCGTCGCCTGCTTCGATGTTTTCCACGTCGTGGGTGTCCATGTTCTCTGTTTACACGGCTGTGTTGAATCGCTGTAAGGCGTAGAGATTCACTGTTTGACGAAGCGCTTGATGTTGTAGACCATACACATCAGGGCGATCTCACGGAACTCGCGGAACCACGACCGCGCTCGCACGGCGAAGCCGAGCGAGCGCTTCACAGCCGAGTTCACAGTTTCGGTCATAGAGCGCTGATTGTAGCGGTTATCGTCGATTCTGGCGTTGTGTGCGTGGTCGTACGGTGCGAAGATGCGGTGCTTGATCAGCGGTCTGATCCCGAGCTCACGCAGACCTTCGCGGAGCGATTGCTTGTCATAGCCCTTATCGGCAGCGAGAGACCGCAGATCGCCCGCGTTCCGGCGGGCGATCTGCTCAGCGAGATCTGCGTCGCTTCCTTCTCGGTTCGTCGAGCAGTGAACGTCAAGGACAGCTTGAGACGCTGTATCGACGAGTTTTGTGACTTTCAGCTTCTGAACGTGGTAGCTGATTCGCTGGCAGTAGTGGCGGCTCGCTGCTGAGCGTTCGTAGAATGTGGCGTCAATCGCGGCGTGTTCGGAGAGATCGTGTAGCTGCGCCGACTGGCGCAGCAGCACTCGACAGACGCTCATACTGATCCGGTCGAACGCCTTACACAACGTGGACGGCACGGGGAGATCGGCCGCGTCAAGGCCGATCTCCCCGATTATTTGTGGCATCTCTTTGAGTAGGTCGATTGTCATCCGATAGGATGTGTCGAGGTAAATTCGCAGACAGTGGAGGGAAACGAGTGCGTAGTCGGCGAATCCGCCGCCGCCTTCCGGGGCGGCGGATTCGCCTCCATCGCCAGTAACTCTTTGAGCAACCGGCACAACTTCCCCGATGAAGCGGGAGATTTGCGTCATAGACAACCGCAGTTTCCCGCTTCAGCTCCTTTGATTTAGCGACCTACCCTACCGCTGTATGGCGATTCAACACAGCCGTTTACACCTGTGGGGTGTATCAATGGACTCTCCAATACAAACCCATTTCACTCGTGCAAAAGTATAATACGCAGTATGTCGACGGCGAGGGGGTGTGTTCTGCGCCTATCGACTACTAGAAGATCCCGTTGAGTGCCTCGTGTGCGTCTTCGGGCCGCTGGTTCGGTTCAGCAACCATCCGGAGGACGTTCCTGAGAGCGGCCTGTGGGGAAGCTCCGTCTGCGATATGCTCGACCACGATCGTGAGGTTCCGCGTCGAGAGCGTCGGCCAGTTCGTGAATTCGTCTTTGCGTGTCCGGTGGGCGAACTCGACGATTTTCTCGAGGGTGTCGCTGTCGACGACGGGTCGTGGCGTGTTGAGCTGTTTGTCCAAGGTTTCGACTTCGGCGTCGACGGTGTCGGGGTATCCTTGCCAAAACCCACGGAAGCGGCCGCGAGTGGCCGAGTTCATCGGCTCAGAGTCGCGGTATTCGCGCGTTGGCGGATTCATGGTGACGACGATTCGCGCTTCGGGATGGGGCTCGATGGTCTGCCCGTGGGATTTGATGACGATCTTGTTCTCGTTGAGCAGCTGGTGGAGCGCCATCGCCGCCCCAGACTGCATGACAGGGAACTCGTTGATCACGATCACGTCGCCGTTGAGCAGGCCTTGCTTCACATCGGCGTTCTTCGGCTCGAGCTTCCCGTCTTCGTTGGGGGAAATCGGGCCGAACAGGTCCTGGGGCATCGTCGCCTTGTCGACGTCGAGCGAGCGATAGCCCCGGTTCGTCTTGTGACAGATGTACTTCGTGAGGTAGTTTTTCCCGCTACCACGCGGGCCGACAATCCGAACAGGGACGTTCCGGGCGAGTTTCTTCGCGAGCAGCTCGTCGATGGGCATCTGGAGGTCGCGTTCAAGCGGGATCGACGGGGCGATCACCTCCCCATCCTCGTCGACGGGGAGCGCGGAGTGGCCGGCGTCCGGCTCGTTCGCCGCTTTGGGGACCATGTCATAGCTAACGTCTTCGAGGACGGTCAGTCCGGTGTTGACTGGCGAATCGGCGTTGTGGCCCGTATCCGAGACGTAGACGCCGCCGTCGTCGTCGACGCTCAAGTCGTCACGCACGTCGATGAGTGGCCGGCCGACCGTGGCGGTTTCTTCGGCCACAGTGGAGACGACCGCGCCGGCCCGGCCGAGTGTGGCCACGCGGTCGTGGTGGCGCTGGAGTTGTTCGGCGGCCAGTTCCCCACCGACAGGGAGGCTCATGTACGCCTGTCCGACGATCTGGTTCACCTCTCCCGGCGTGAACGTACGGGAGGCGTCTTCGAGCGCGGTCTGAGCACGATTGATCTTCGCGGTCGTCAGCGTGGCTCGGTCCGCCTGCTCAACGACCTGCCCAGGGAGAGCATCGATGAGTTCTTGATCGGTCTGGATCCCCGAGTTCACCAATGCCTCGACGTCGGAGTTCGTCAGGCCGGGGATATTGGAGAGGTCGGCCGTGTCCAGATCCGTTTCGAGATCGTTGTTGAGGGTTTCACGGAGGGCGTCGGCGTCTGCTTCGGTGAGGTCGCGGAACGAGCGGTAGCCGGCATCGTTCAACAGGGCCTCAACATCGTCATCAATCGCATCGATGTCAGTGAGGTCGTCTGCCTGCTGATGGAGTGCGCCGAAGTGGGCGGTGACGGCGGCCGGCTCCGGGCTTGTCGTCGTCGCCCGCGTGATCAGCAGTTCACCGCCTGAGTCGCGGTCGGTCTCGAAGCGGGACCTGTCGGCGTCCTTGAGCAGACTCGCGACGGTTTCACGACTGATCGATGTCGCGTTCTCGACGGAGTAGACGAGGTCGTCGGTCGAGATCGGGCCGCCGCGCTCTCGGATGAGTCGATTCGCGAAGTGGGCAACGACCTCCTCGGTGGGCACAGTGTCGGGGGAAGTGGTGTCTGTCGTGGACATTATCAGTCACCCGTCGCGCCGCTGTCGGCGCTCGGAAGGCGCTGCTGGACGCGCTGTTCGATCTTCTGTGCCTCGGTGGGGTTGAGTCGGTTTTCGGTGACGCCCGTCAGGTCCATCACGTCTTGGAGGGATTCGCCGAGCGTCTGTTGGGCGGCGTCGAGCGTCTCGGTGTCGTCGGTGTCGCTTTCGAGCTGGTGTTGCTCTTTCGCGAGCGTGATCTGGGTTGCTGGGTGACGCAGAATCTCTCCGGCGAGCTCTTGGTACTCCTGGTAGGTCGCTCCGGCCTTCGACCCGCTGTAGTTGTCGAGGATGGCGAGTTTGAGCGAGAGTTGGAGATTCCACAGCGTGGGGCGTTCGGGCGGGTCCGCAAGCGCGGTCGCACGGTCGGCGGCCTTCTCGGCGTACGTCTCGTTTTGGATGCCCAGGTACTGGTAGAACTCCGTGATCGAAAACGGCAGCTCCTCGAAGTCCAGCGCGACGACCCGAGCTCGAGTGATCTCCTTGTTGATGTCCGCACACAGCGAGTCGATCTTGGAGAGAATCGTTTCGTGCCAGTCGATCGCGTCGGCCATCAGGTCACCCGTGTGCTTGCGACTCAGGTCCGTCCCAGCGTACGGCAGTGGGATCATCGTCCCCACCGAGGGGATGAAGATCACCGGCTTCACCCACAACTTCTGGTGGCCACGGAAGTCGTAGCCCATCCGGTCGCCGTAGTAGATGGTCACCGAATCCTCACTTGGAGTCGTGTCGGCGTCGGCGGTCGCGAGCGTCAGTTCGTTGTTCTCGAAGTCGATGTCGGTCTCGTCGGGCGTCCCGATTTCGTAGGCCTTCGATGGATAGATCGTCGTGATTGTGACTGAGCCACCCCAGTCGTAGTGGCGAATCCACCCGAAAGCGTCTGTTGCGCCGTGCTTCTCGCAGGCAGCGATCTTCCGTTTGAAAAACGACCGCATGTTACCGGGAGTGTATCGACGGGAAGCGATCTGCCAGCGGAACTTGACATCGTACCCGAGCGTCCGGAGCGCGAGTCGACGCCGATCGACGATGTCCTTGTGCGTGCTGACCTTGATCTGTGATTCGGGCTCGGCATTCGCGACCAGTTGGTCGACCGTTCGGCCGGTAGCACTCGCCAGCTTGCTTAGATCGAGACCGTGAACGTCGGTGAGTGCGTCGACGTCGACGGTGACGTCTGACCCGTCGTCACTTTCGGAAACGAACTCGTTGTCAGCCCACAATGTGCCTTCGCCTGCGTGGGGGAGGACATCGAGTGCGTCTTTGAACGTCTGGGTGCCGCTGGTCACGTAACGCCGGCCTGACGTGGAAACGGCGTCCGGGTAGGTAGCTTTCGCGGCTTCGTTCACGCCGAGAAACGGGACGGTGCCTTCCTCTTCGAGCAGATCGGTCACGGGTACGTTAGTGGTCGCGCTGGCCGTCTGGCCAAACCCGGAGTTGCTGTTGGACTGAGTTTGTGACATTATTGGATCTCTCACTGGATCTGAAATCTCTCTACTGCTAATCTCAGACCCTTCAGGCCTCACGGGGGCTATAAACAATCTACTCCGGGGAGAAGCAGTTACTCACGGTGGACAGCGAATTGTAGAAGAGGTGGTGTAGCGGCTAGATGTGGCCGGTTAAATACAGACTCGACACTTCAGACCCAGCGAGGCCTTTGTCATAGATCCGGACGTCGGTGATACTGCCGTAGAAATAGCGGGTGTTCCACTTGCCGATTCGGAAGTTGCTTTCGCCAGTATTGAGAGAGTAGGAGTCCTGCCCCTGAAGTTCTCCATTTGCGTACACGCGAGTTGTAGTGCCGTCCCACGCGAGAACGAAATGAACCCACTCGTTGGTGCTGCCGTAGTTGAAGTCGATGTCAGCTTCAGACCACAGTTGTGTTCGGTAGGTGTTACTCGGCTCCAGTGTCCGAAACGAGAAGTCGTGACCAGTGGTGTCTGTCACGCCCCACTCAAAGAGACCACCACCGTTGTCGAACTGTTCCGTGTATCCCCACAGGGCGATGGATTTCGGGTTGCTCCCGCTGACGCCCACGTCGCTGGGTGAGAGTGTTGTTTCAACGGTATCAGAGCCGCTGAAGTGAAGCGCGCCGCCGGTCGCGTAAGTCCGATCGGGACCAGCTACGCCGGTCGTGGGGCCGTTGAGTTCGGCGTGATGCCCGCCCCAGACATCAAGTGTGGTTCCTCCATCGATGTGAGCTTCATCAAACGTCCAGCGGGCAATCCCGCTTTCGGGCGCATCCATCGCCTGTAGGAGTGCCTGATTCGCGACGAGGGTGTCATCAACGATATCGAGTCCAGATGCTTCGCCGCGCTCCCAGTCATCTCCACCCTGCCAAGCAGAGTCGCTTGGGGGGCGTCGATCGCTCCGGTAACTAATCCCGCCATCTTCCATATGTGGAAGTCACTTCTTCGGCGATTATAGTTACCGGTCGGAAGAGGCGGTACAGTTACTCGGAGACGGGCTCGGGGGAGTTGACAACGCGGGCGTCGACAACCCAGCCACGACCCCACTCGCTTTCGTCATCCAGTATCTGGAGTTTCGAGTAGTAGAGATAGCTTCGGACCTGCCACGGTTCACGAGTGGGATCACCGATTCCGGTTCGGTACATGTAGGTCGCATCGCCGGCTGTTCGCTCGACGAGTTCGAGTGTGTAGTCCCAATCGATGTCGGGAGTTCGGCAGTCGTTTTCTCCGCGGCGGGCCTCGACGCGGCACTCTACGGAGTCGATCTGTTCAGCGGTTCCGAACGTGATCTCGACGACGTCGCCTGTCTGGACGTGGGTCAGCACGTCGGAGAGGCGGCTGGTCCCCCGCGGTGGGGGCGTGGCTGTCTCTTCGTTGCCGATGTAGAAATCGGGCTCTTCTGGATCGTCGGGACTGTCGTCGTCGACGCTGGCACTCGGGGTCATGTATAGGAGTCTGCGTGGGGGGTGATAGGTGTTGTTGTCAGATTTGTCGGGATCTGGCGTCTGACGCGAGGTTACGCCCCAGAGTCTTCGGCTGTTTCGAGCTCGTCGAGGCGCTGTTTCATTCGCACGGTGTGGAGTTCGTTCCTGATGGCGATCTGTGTGACCCAGTATTGAAGCCGCGCATGGAGTAGGAACAAGAACGTGATGGCGATGTGGCTGAGAAACGTGGTTGTAAGTTCGCCTGTTTCAAGATACTCGCTGGTGGCTAACCACGTGAAGTACAACATGCAGATGCCCGAGAGCAGGAGATACCCTTGAAGTTGGCTCCGCCGCCATGGGGTTGTTTCAACCTGATTTTCGTGTGTCGGGTACATACGGAGTCGGAGAAGGGGCTGTCTGTTAACTGTTTGGTCCTTTGGGCTCAGTAGCGATACTCCCACGATGATGCGTCAGTGTCGAGATCGTCGCGGGCGTCCTGGCCGTGGATCCATCCGCCATGCGCCCAGATCAGACTGAGGATGGGAATGGCGACCCACCCCCAGCTGGGTATCGAAATCCCGGTGAGCCAAGTGGCGATTACGGCGGCGATCGAGAAGACCAGCCCGATGGTGACGAAGCCAACGCCTGCGTACAGGAACGGGAGTCCATGCGGGAGTTCGGTGTCCGCCCAGAGCTTGAACCCCTCTAAGGAATCCTCGTACTCTCGGTTGCTGACGGGGTCTTGCGGCATAAGTGACGGCTCTGATGGGATGAAAGCCTGCTAAGTCCCCAGCGTGCGTGGAGAGGTACTGGGGTGGTCAAAGGCCGATGATTCAACAGCGTCTCAGAACGCGTGGCTCTGATTGGCCTACCTGCCAAGGACGCACTATCATGGGAGGCCGCCCGGATGCTGGCGGCATCCGGGCGGCGAGCCCGAATAGGTGTGGCTCCCTTCACGCACTTCCCACTCCAGAGGAACCATGTACTACCTCGGAATCGACCTTCATAAAGACGAGTCGCACGTCGCTGTTTTGGACGATGATGCCGAGGTCGTCGAAGAGATTCGCGTCACAAACGCGAATCTCGACGAAGTCGCCGAAGAATACGCCGGAGCCAAAGCCGCGCTCGAAGCAACCAGCAACTACTACACGGTCTACGACACCCTCGACGAACACCTTGACGTGGTTGTCGCAGATCCGAGCCAAACCAAGGCGATCGGCTATGCTGAGGTGAAAAACGACCGGCTCGACGCGAAGTTGCTCGCGCAACTTCGCCGAGCCGGTATGATCGCTGAGAGTTACGTTCCTCCCGAGGATCTACGGGAGCGCCGCGCACTCGTGCGCGGCCGGAAGCGATTAGTCGAGAAGCGGACAGACTTCAAAAACGAAGTTCACGCCGTTCTCGACAAACACGGGATCACCTACGACTGGGATCCGTTTAGCGTGAACGGGCGAGAAATCCTCGCCGGCGAGGATTTCTCGCTCAGTGTGGTCGGCGATCAGCTGATGGAGTCGTTCCTCTCGATCATCGACGAGCTCACCGCTCAGATCGAGGAACTCGAAGAGATGATCGAAGAGACCGCTGCGTCTCTTGAGGAGACGCAGCTGTTGATGACAATTCCTGGCGTGAGTTTCTACTCGTCGTTGCTGATCACCTCAGAGATCGGTGAGATCGACCGGTTCGACGAGGCGAACCAAGTGGTGAGTTACGCGGGATTGGATCCGGTCGTCCGCGAGTCAGGTGACTCGCGGACTGAAGGAGCGATCTCGAAACGCGGAAGTGGAGACTTACGCTGGATCCTTGTCCAATGTGTCCAAACGGCGGTTCATCGGTGTAACGATCCGTATCTTGGACGCTTCTACGCTCGATTGAAACAGCGGAAGAACCACCAGATAGCGATCGTCGCAACAGCGCGGAAACTACTCGTGTCGATCTTCCACATGCTTGATCGCAAGGAGGTGTACGATCCACCAGAGGTGAGTGCCTGAGGGCCGCCGAGCCGGCGGCCCTCATCGGCGGGTCGCAGCGGGCGTGAGCTACAGCTAACGCCTTCACGTTCTGACCGCCTGCCGGCTGGTTCCTAAGCTATCACCGTGACTGCTTGCGATTTTCTCTCCGTGGACAAGATCGGGGCGATCCCGGCGAAAAATATAGTATCGCAGACGTGGTTTGTTGGGCTAGCAGGCTTTCATAGGCGTTGAATTGCTATAATGGTCCCGGTCAGAATACACTTGGATGTCGGGAGAGATAGCGAAAGCTCACAGGAGAGAGAACGCGAAGGTTGGTTAGTGGCGATTCAGTTGCCTTCTGCGACGTATCGAGCCAGCCCGACGAGGGACGAGAACCCGAAGTAGAAGATGATCATGGCGAGACCACCGACGGTCAGCCAGACACCCACTGAGCCGCGGTCAGAGTTCTTCCCGGTCGAGAACCAGAGCGTCACACCTGCGAAGACGGCAACGAAGCCAGCGTACTGAAGCGTGGCTTTCGCGAAGTCGTAGATATTGTCGAGCACGTCTGAGAACAGGAGATCGCCGACGCTATCGCCGGGGTTCTCGCATTCTGATAGCTGCTCAGGGCTGGTCAGTCGGCAGTCGTCCGCAGCAACCATCCCAACAGCCCCTCCAGCACCGATTAGGACCATGGAAAATAGCATGGCGGCTACACCTATACGTGAGGCTCCTCCACTTGGCAATCGCATACTCGAACACTCAAAGCCAGCTAATATGAATCTAACGGGCGATTATTTGAAAAATCGGCAGTAATGTTCAACGGTTTGGAAGAAGAAGCGTACAGTTGGTAGATAGTTCAATGGTTTGGAAGAAGATTGGTGTATGAATGTATGTCTTCGCGGAGTCCATTAGTCACTTGGAGTCCGGTATCTCCGGTGGTTCTTCCTCTGGCGGTGGTTGGGGAGTGGCTGTCCGTGTTCGTCGAGCTTCACGTGCGATATTCTGTGCTAACTCCACGGTGTACGGGATCGTGGTTTTGCCGGCGTAGACTGTCCCTCCAAGGAGCCAGCCCAGCGGGAAAGAGATCGAGAACCACATGAAGAGGTAATTGATTCCTTCAAGCGTGAACGTCGAACGGAGCCACGTCTCGAGGCCGAGGATTGTCGCGTAGTTCGTGAGCAGATACTCAGCGAATAGCACGCTCTGTTCGAGGATCACGTTCAGGCGCGGGTCATAGACCGCGATGATGACGGGCGGCAGAAGGATCACGTTGAGAGCGAACGGATATCCGAGTAGGACAGTTTTGACCTTCCCTGGTGCGAGAAAGCAGAGTGCGCCGATCGTCGCGGAGACGATTGCGATAAGGACGGCCATGACGAGAGCGGTCATGCCGGTGCCGTTGAACGTAAGCGCCCCGTAGATGATGCTGAGTCCCCAAATCGAAGTTGCGAATGATGTGACGATCATCAGGCTTCGAGCGTGGGTGTCGATGATGGATTTCCACTTGTCGACCCATGCGAGCGCGTATCCTGCCCACTTGTAGTAGAACGGGATCTCCTTTCGACGGCGGACGTCGTCTTCGGTGGTTGCCTGCTTACGGCGTTCGTCTCGTTCCGCTTTGGCCTTGTCTAGGTCTTCAAGCGAGCCTGGCGAGCGCGGCCGTTCCTGTTCTTCCGTTGAGGGGCCGCGGGCGAGATACGACGAGTCGATAGGCGTCTCGCGCAGGTGCTTGTTGACCGCGTCGATGCCCTCACTCGAGAACGTCGCTTCAGGACGTGACCCACAACTCCAACACGGGCCACCAGTGCTGCCGTTGAGAGCGCCACAGTGAGTACACTGCTTGGGGTTGTTCTGGATGACCTTCTGGCTCTGCCGGCGTTTCTTCGAGTGTGAGGGGTCGAGTGGGCCAGAGACCCCAACTTGGATGTCTGCTTCGTCACCGTTGGATGTGTACTCGGCTTTGAGCGTGTCGCTCATCCCGTGGTGGCTACTATGACCGCCGCTTCCACCCGTCGCTATTTCGACGGAACTGCCGCCTTCCTCTTCGTCCTCTCGCGGGTCGAATTGTGAAGTAGCAGCTCCAATCAGTAGGACGATGGCACCGACGAACGCGGTGACGATGACAACGATTGTATCTTGCATGGGTGTTGAGTGGGCGTCAGCTGCGGTCGTGTGTTTCGCTGACGTGGGTGGAGTGGTTACTTGTCGGCGTTGCTGTAGTCTTCTTCTTCAGGAAGCACCGGCTCCTCTGCTTCGACGCCTCCAATGGGGTAGCCTTTGTCGACCCACGGTCGGATGCCTGTGTAGAGCGCATACGCGCCTGCGTTGCCAGAGTTCTGTCGGGAGGCGGCCCGAAGGCCTGAGAGGTAATGCGGGCACATACAGTAGGTCACGATGCGCTCGTGGTCGCCGATGTCGTTCATGGGATCGTCCGCCGTTCCGTCGGGGGCAGGGCTACTTATCGCCCCTTTCACGTGGACTTGGTTGTACCGCTCGGCAGTACGGGCGTCGACAAATCGGGCCTTCCGGGTGTGATACCAATAATACGCGACGTCCAACGGGACTTGCTGAATCTCCGTCCCTTCGGAGTTGTAGTCGGTGAACTGGCTTTCATCGACTTCGCGCTCGGGAAGATCAATTGGGTCGGGTGCGAGCCCAGCCTCGGTCAGATTCGGATCGGGATCGCGAACATCCGCGGTGATGGCCTGAGTAGTGGCGTTGCTGGTACAGCCGGCGGTAACTGCGATCGCGCCAACTGCCGTTGTCAGGTACTGACGTCGCCTCATGCTCCTACTGAATATGTACTCTGACATAAAGAGACCGGTCAGATGGTTCGGGCGAATAGTTGGAACGCGGTAAGGCTGTTTCAGGGGTGGAGACCCCATAACTTCATACAGACGGGGAGGTGAGAGAGAGTATGAAGCAGTACCTCTCTGCTGTTGAGCGGGCATTAGCCGGTGGGACGTACAAGCCGAATCGGACGGGTGTCGATACGATCAGCCGATTCAACGTTGGCTACCAGATAGACCTCGAGGAGGGATTCCCGCTTCTCACGACGAAGAAGATGGATGGGTTTCGATGGCGGTCGATGATCCATGAGCTGCTCTGGTACCTCTCTGGCGAGGCCCACATCAGAGAGCTTCGCGAGAAAACCGGGATCTGGAATGAGTGGGCAGATGAAGACGGCAAACTCGACACGGCGTACGGTCGGTTCTGGCGGCGGTATCCTGTCCCGGAGCTCGAACAGCAACTACCGGGTGAATCGTGGCCCGATGACGCCCACCGCTGGGTGTCGACCGAAACGCAGGATGGTGAGACAGTGCGGACCTTCGATCAGTTTCAGTACGTACTGGACACGCTGCGGGAATCACCGCACTCTCGGCGACTGGTCGTCAGTGCGTGGCACCCGTCGAACGCGGCAGTATCGACGCTCCCTCCGTGCCACTACACCTTCGTCTTCAACGTCCAGGGCGATCGACTCAACCTCCATCTCACGCAGCGGTCTGGGGATATCGCTCTGGGGATCCCGTTCAACATCGCGGCGTACGCGCTACTCCTGAAGATCATCGCTCAGCGGACCGGCTTCGAGGTCGGCGAGTTCGGCCACACGATCGTCGACGCCCACGTCTATTGTGGGGCCGGCGAACGCGGAGCGTGGTACGATGAAAATCTCGAGGCTCTCCAAGACCGCCTCGCGGCTGTCGATAAAGCCGACGGGTACCTCCAGGTCCGCGAGTGGGTCGAAGAGAACGCACCGGAGGAAGCAGAGGGAGACGACCAACTAGATCACGTGCCGGGGCTTCTCACCCAGCTGTCTCGGACGCCGACGTCGAGACCGAGCGTGTCCGTTCGCGATGTTCCCCTCGATGAGCTCACGTTCGACGATATCGAGCTTCACGACTACGAATCCGAGTCGGGACTGTCGTTCGGAGTTGCTGAATAACAGAGGGTCGATGTTGCGGCGGTTCTGCGTTAGACTGACGGGATGAGCGGGGTCGCTGCTGATTCTGTGAGGCGAATCATGGGTTCAACGGTGCTGGGTTCGAACAGGAGCGCCGGGGTCGCGACGATGGGGATGAGATTGGGGGCGAAGAAGTTCACAACACCCAGTCCTACTAGAGCAACCAATCCCAGCATCGTGAGATACACGGCGATATCGATCAAACCACTGAGGATCGAGAGACCGACAGTGAGGATAGCGACCACCGCGATCGCGGTGAGGTACCATGACTGCGTGATGGTGCCGATCGCTCCATCAATAATCCCAAGCACGACCACCGCTTCTGCGCTCGTCATATGCCCAGTCCTGCGGGGCAGTACATAGCAATTCCGCTCAGATTGACCGCGACACTTATTATTAAGGTATGTGAAGCGGCTGTTGTGGTTACCCTAGCCGGACACTCTGGCCTGCCCCAGACTGGTTCGGGTGGCCCCTCGAGTCGAATAGCAACATTGTGTTTGTCATGGCCGGCCCACTCGTCATGGGCCGGTAGCCTCCTCGCCTGTGGAGAATCTCTGAAAGCCAGTGAAGCCAACAATGCCTCAACAGAACCACACCCGGCGTAGTATTGCGATTACCGAGCCCCCCAGTCCACGCTCTGGTCGTTGTGAGCTGGCCGCCGTCTCCCCGGAGGTGGCCGGGTGGTAACGGGGTGATCTAGATGCTGTCTCGATGGGCAATTGGTGACGCCTACTGAGTCGGCGAAACGGTTCCCCCTAGTCCTGCCTTTTGCTGTGTCCTGAATTTCCTCGTCTAGTCAGTGGTCGCGATACTCATAGTGGGGCGTTGAGTTCCCAACATGGCAGCGGGGCACTCCCCGGTACGGATCTTGTCAATCGTTGGGCGTCTCACGTTGTAATAATTGACAAGACAGTGCTGTCGCATCCGAAGCGACACAATCTCCATAAACGCCACACTTAACAATTGGTTCGGCAACCGTGTAGTTGGCATGAAAGAATCCGCCGCCGCAGGTCGCGACCGTCGTGTTGTTGAGGATGGTGCTATGGTTGTTTCGAACCGGGTGTCGCCCGATGTTTCCGAGGAGGTTATCGATGGTCTGCTCGACGAGGGTGTCGTTGGTCTGGTCGATTACGGAACCGGGCCGTCGCTCGATCCCGAGGCGCTTTCCGTGGACAACGCTACCGGACGGGGCTCGCTGAACGACCTCCTTGAGTTCTCTCGCGTGGGCGGGTACCTGGTCGCTCACAAAGATGGGCTCGATCGGATCGTCTCTGGCCGGGCGCGACCGGGCTCGCTTCGCTTCGAGAGGATCGAAATGTCGGATGGCTCCGAGAAGGTGCTCAAATGCGTCCAACTCGACGCCTACGCTGAAATCGGCGAAGATGAACTGGACGGGATCCACCAGATCTCCGGGAGGGAAGGGCTATCGCGACACACGTTCACCGATCTGAATGATGAAGATGAAATCGAGCAGGTGGTTGCCGCTGTGACGATGCTGGAACGCGAAGGACGGCTCGTGTACCGATAACGGAGGATCGAGGATCCGATTTTTGCCGAGTCGTCACCCGCTGATCCGACCTGTGGTATAAAGATTCGAGGCCTCACTTGCGGTGATACCCTTAGAATACAGCCGAAGGTCGTCAATATACCCGTTCCACCAGTCGTTATTCCCGTCGCCCCGACATCCAATTCCAAGAGCATCCGGGTTCGTTGTGATGGTTCCAGTCAAGGGTTGTGAGCCTACCTCGACGCCATTTTTGAAGAGCCTCTGGATAGTTCCATCCCACGTGCCTATCCAGTGGGTCCAGACACGGAGCGGTATTCGTTCGGGCGAGTCCAGAGTAGAGTGTTCCCCATCTATGTACACCCGGAACGCCATTGAGTCGTCGCCGTCTACGAATTGATCCTTGACGAGCCCGTACGACTCTACTGTTTGGCCGTCAGTCCGCTTCGTGATGATGCGGCTATTTTCATCGTCCCGACCATCGAGATATGACCAGGTCGAGATGGTAATCGAATTCGTAAACTGGAGCTCTGGTGCGTTCGGGACTACAACGCGGTCTGTGCTCCCATTGAAGATTTTCGCGTATCCTCCAGTAGGGGCTGAGGTGTAGCCCGAACTGGTGTAGTCGGATCCGTGGTTTGTCCCCCACGAGTCTGAGAGGTCCTGTTCGAAATTCCATCGTGCTACTCCACTCTCCGGTGGGTCCATCTGAGACACGAGGGCTCCGTCGACGATCTCCACGTTGGTTCGCTCCCCAGCTTGCCAGTCCAGTTCTCCACTCCAAGAGACGTTCTGGTTGGTCCTCCGATCGCTCACAAAACGGGAGGAGTTAGTCATAAAGCGCGACGGACGCATCCGC
Organism: Halorubrum sp. AJ67; assembly: GCF_000513435.1. Classification (NCBI taxonomy): domain Archaea; kingdom Methanobacteriati; phylum Methanobacteriota; class Halobacteria; order Halobacteriales; family Haloferacaceae; genus Halorubrum; species Halorubrum sp. AJ67. The sequence goes on from NZ_CBVY010000001.1 coordinate 404,750, forward strand.
ATTCATCGCATTGGGGCCATACCGTGTCGTCGGAGCGTGGTAGCCCTTGATGAACAGCACCCAGTCGGTCCCAGCGGTTACAGTACCTGTAACACTTGTCGATTTCGTCGTCCCGGATGACGTGGAGCCGCCGAAGGTCACACTGGTTGAGAGGGTGTCCGTGGTTAAGCCATCAGCATCCTTCATCCGCAGGCCCATCTCGACTTTTACGCTCTCATCACCATTGTGCCCACCATTCTGTGTGACCTCCATTTCGACCCTGAACTCACTACTCGTCGGTGCGGCCTCCTCAATAGACCACTCATCCTCGTAGGAAGTCCGAGTTATGTCTGCCCAGGCGTGAGAGATTCCGTCTGTTGGAACCTCGCTCGTTTCGATCACCGGGACCCTTCCGACGAGTTCGCCGTTTCCGATGTCGATGTTCGAGCTCTCACCGGCATTCCAATCTTCATCGTCGCTCCAAGAGGAACGCGAAGGGTCGCGAGAGTCGCTAATGAAATACGGCACGTCGCTCATACTACTGCTCTCTTCGCATGATAGCATAAATGACCCGGTGAGGTGGCCGAACCACCGGATCAGTCGAGAAGGACTTACCGAGAGCCGATGAGGAGGTCGTTGAGACTGTCCCCGAGGCGTTTCGTCCCACTGCTTAGCCCGTCCGACGTGTCCTGTTCTTCGGTGAGCTCTCCTGGGAGAACATCCTCGACGTCGACGTCGACTCCCGAGACCCCTCCACTGTCGGGTGTGGTGTCTGAGTGTTCAGATGGCAGCTGGAGGAGGTCCTCGGAGACGCGGTCGATCGTGTACTCCTCGAAGACGAAGTAGTCGGGTCCGTTCGAATCGGCGAAGGCAGCAGTAGTAACCGTCCCACGCACCTCGTACGTCCCCGGCGCGTCCGGGATAGATAACGCATCGTCGACGCCGGTCAACCTAAACGGGCGATCCTTGAACGGTCGGTCAACAGCAAGATCGCCGTTCAAAGACCTGAGAACGCGGACTCTTACGCGATCGCCTTTCTCCGGGGGCGTTTGTCCGTCGAGTAGCGTGTGGCCCATATCGCAGGTAAGTTGACCCGTGTATATCAACGTGGCTCTGATCGGCCAGTTAGATTGGTCAGAATCGTGTTGGTGGTTGTCACCCCCAACACCTTCTTATGGAGATACCATCTGAGGACGGAGTGATGACTGAAACCACCGACCGCAGCGACATGCCAAGCCCCGACCACACGGAAGAGGAGACGGCAGAAGACCTTCGCGAGCGCGTCGAGGTCCTAGAAACCCAAAACCGGGAGATGGAGAACAAACTCCTGGACGCGGCCGCTGAGAAGAACCGGGCCGAACAGCAGCTCGACCGAGTGACGCGCGAGAATACGAAGCTCAAGAAGTCGCCGCTGTTCATCGCGACGGTTCAGGAACTCACCGAAGATGAGGTGATTGTCAAGCAGCACGGGAACAACCAGGAAGCTCTCACGGACGTGACCGAGGAGATGCTGGAGGATCTCGAGGCCGGCGACCGGGTGACGGTGAACAACAACCTCGCGGTGACTGGGAAGTTGGACAAAGAGACCGACGCCCGCGCACAGGTGATGCAGGTCGAGGAGTCCCCGAGCGTGTCCTACGCGGACATCGGCGGTATCGACGAGCAGATCGAAGAGGTCCGCGAAACCATCGAGATGCCGTTGGAGAGTCCAGAGGTGTTCGACTCGGTCGGGATCGACCCGCCGAGTGGCGTGCTTCTCCACGGTCCGCCGGGGACGGGGAAGACGATGCTCGCGAAGGCGGTCGCAAACGAGACCGACGCGACGTTCATCCGGATGGCTGCCTCCGAGCTCGTCCACAAGTTCATCGGCGAGGGCTCCAAACTCGTCCGCGACCTCTTCGAGGTTGCGCGAGAGAACGGGCCGTCGGTGCTGTTCATCGACGAGATCGACGCGATCGCCTCCAAACGGACTGATTCGAAGACGTCGGGAGATGCGGAAGTCCAGCGGACGCTCATACAGCTGCTCGCGGAGTTGGACGGGTTCGATGATCGCGGTGATGTCCGGATCATTGCCGCGACGAACCGCCTCGACATGCTCGACGACGCGATCCTCCGTCCCGGTCGGTTCGACCGGCTGATGGAGGTCCCGGCTGCCGGCGAAGAAGGACGCGAGGATATCTTCGATATCCACACGCGAGAGATGAACGTCGACGACGACGTCGACACGAGCGAACTCGCCACGGCCGTCGGCTCCATCACTGGCGCAGAGATCCGGGCGGTTTGTACGGAGGCCGGAATGAACGCGATCCGCGACGGTCGTGAAACGGTGGAGATGTGCGACTTCCGTGATGCGTACGCGGAGCTGGACGACGGCGAGGAAGAGACGGTCGCGATGAGCGGCCCGACGGCCTTCGCGTAGGGACACGCGGTTCTACTTTGTCGGTTCTGTCTCCCCCACACCGTTTTTCCAGTGTTCTTGCCTCACCGTACACGCCGGTTTTCGAGTGTTCTCTTCGATTAGTCGGTAACCCTCCCACACCGTTTTTCCAGTGTTCTCACGATATCGTGTGGATTCTCTAAATGAAGCGAACGGTGGTCTGATCCCGATCTCACAAGGACAACATCTCTGTCGTATCGATTACCCTCCCACACCGTTTTTCCAGTGTTCTCAAACAAAGGGCATCTCCTACTGTATACTACTCACTAAAGAACTACATTATATATTTTATTGTATAGGTAATATAATAATAGAGAGATAGACAGACGTGGCGGGTATTGTCTGTGTAGAGTTTCCTTAAGATCGTCTTATTTATAACAGGAGACGGGATGTCTTCGACTCGTCCGAAAACCGCGATACGACGAAGAACATTGGAAAAACGGTGTGGGGGTGTGGGTGATCGGCCCCTGAACTGGACGGGGGCACGGACGACTCGAGGAAGAACACTGGAAAACCGCAGGGGGAGGGTTACCCCTCCGCGCCTGGTCTAATGCGAATCGTGACCCAGTCGATGTCGTTCATCGTATCAAACGCCTCTTTCACGGTCTCTTTAGACAGATCCTCAGAGAACTGGTACTCATTATACCGGCCTCCTTTCCTCCCCTCATTATTTGTGAGTTCTTCAACGAACCCGAACATACTCAGCCGGCTTAGATGGTTATGGAATCCACGCAGTGTCAGTGGCTCTGTGTTCGTCCCTTCCGCGAATTTCTGATACGCTTCGTGGAATGTTTTGGTTCGGATCGGTGTCTTCCCGAGACGTTCGGCTTCGGCTAGAGCGCCGAGGGCTATCAGCTTGTGGCTGTCTTGATGAGTGATTGATGAGACCATGTCTCCCTGCTGGAGGTCTTCATGCGCCTCGCGGATGTACGTATCTTTGAGCTCAGTCGCTCCTTGATCCTCGGCGATCTCGGCGGCTCGTTTTATGATATCGATTGCTTTTCGAGCACTTCCAGAGGAATCTCGACGGGCTAAGGCCGAGGCCAGCCTGAGATTCTCTTCAGAATACGATCCATCGACGAGCCCCACTTCACATCTGGCTGCGAGAATATCTCCCAGCTCCTGGGCCTCATACGCCGGGAACCTGATTTCGCGTTCGCACAACGTGTCCTGAACCTTCGGAGAGAGGTTTTTCCGAAACGTGTAGTCGTTGCTGATCCCGATCACGCCTATCCGGGCGTTGTGGATGTCTCCGTTTGAACGGGACCGAGGCAGTTCATAGAGTATGGTGTCATCACTTCCGATGGCATCAACCTCGTCAAGGATGACGAGGAACGTCCCGCCAACACGGTCGATCTCCTCATAGAGCATATTGTAGACCGCCTGTGGGGCGTATCCTGTTGTGGCGATCTTATCTTCCTGATGCCTCATCTCGTTCACCATTGCGATCGCGACCTGGTAGGATGAATTGGTGTCGCTCTTCGTCGGCAGATTCTGGCAGTTCAACTGGATGATGGTGAGGTCGACGTCGTCCTCTTCGGAGACTTCGTGAGGGAGAGCAACGGTGTCGCTTACAATTGAGAATTCGTTCGCGACGAGGGTGTGGTCGTCCTTCTGCTCTTTGATGTCCGAGATGAGCTGATCGGTGAGCCGCTTTGTCACTGCCGTCTTACCGACGCCCGTGTCGCCGTAGAGGAAGGCGTTCTTCGGAGGGCGACCTTTGTAGATGGGCCTGAGCACTTTCACGTACTCATCCATCATCTCGTCTCGGCAGAGAATCTCGTCTGGAGTATAATCCTCCTCAAACACCTCCGCGTCCTCGATGATTTCTGATTTCGAGTCGAATACGGAATCGGTCATGCGAGATTCGTGAACCCCACTCGACTTAGTTGTTTCCACTGTTTCTAACGTTTCTAATGCTAGTGGAACGTTCTGAGAGCCAGTTGGGATATATCAATTATTCACAACGAGAACGGCTCGTGGCACGGTGGTGGGTAGTACAATGGATTCGTTGAGAACACTGGAAAAACGGTGTGTCCCTATCAGCAGGCGGAATCGGGGAGTAGATCGCAGTCCGCCTCTCTAGAGGCTGTATTAGCTGAACTATAGCAAAGAACACTGGAAAAACGGTGTGGGGGGTCAATGAATAATGGATGGCTTGAAGAACAGACGAAATCTGGGGAGGGGGTCAATGAATAATGGAAGCGGTCAAGAACACTGGAAAAACGGTGTAGGGGGGTCCGTGAATAATGGACGGAGGAAAGAACACTGGAAAAACGGTGTGGTTGCTCTGTGACCCGTTGACACGATAAACACTGGAAAAACGGTGTGTCGAGAAGCAAAGAACACTGGAAAAACGGTGTGGGGGGTCCGTGAATAATGGACGGAGGAAAGAACACTAGAAAAACGGTGTGTCCTCAGAGGTAGAGTGGTGGTTCGAGTGGACTAGAATATCTCTTCGGCGTGGAGTTCTCCATCTTTGACCTCGCCCCGCACGGTGACTTGTTGACCGAGTCGGAGGTCCTCGTCAGTCACGACAGTGTGCTGCTCATCGTTGGCTTCGAGGGTGGCAGTATCTCCGGTTCCGAGTATGGTCCCGGTGACTTCGATTGTCTCCCCGTCTTCGTCCGTGTCTTCGTCGGCATCGTTTGCTACCGACTCGTTGTTGTCGTACTCGTTTAGTCCAGTGGCCTGAGAGTTCTCCTCCGTCGGTGCCTCAGTTTCTCGTTTCGGGATGTCGGCCGCCTTACGGATGATGGTGATACTAGAGTTCCAGTTGGCCGATCCTTCGGTGCCGCCCTCGAACCCTTCCTGTATCGAGAGGTCGGCTAAGAGTAGTTCGTCCCCATGCTCAACGTCTCTGTCAGCCTTGTCACCCCAGAGAGCGACTCGGAGCGACCCGGTGCCGTCCTCGACGACGATATTGCGGACCGAGCCCTCTGATCCATCGTCGCGAGTGAAGCTGTCCTTGTCGTAAGCATCGCTGACTGTCCCGGCGATCGTCACGACCCCGTCGTCGATGTTCTTGATGTCGGTCGTGTTCGGGCGGTACTCGATGATCTCGTCTACCTCTTCAACAGTAGACCAGCTCCCGGCGTGGAGTTCGAGCTTCTCATCTCGCTCGCGAACGTTCACGTTGGAGACTTTGACCGCTTCGCTAACCTCGAAGTCGTCGACGACCTCTGCTTTGTCGTCCCACAGTGCGACTTGGATGCGTCCGGTCTCGTCTCCGAGGATGAGGTTTGCGACCTGACCGGTCGATCCATCGTCGCGGTCGAACGTCTTCAGAGGAGTGGTGTCGAGGAGCAGTCCCGTCACGTCGATGCCGGAGAGGTCGGTGTGGAGATCATCGATCTGGTAGGTGTCGAACGTTCGAATGTCGATCCCGTCATCGGACACACGCTCGATATCTTTCACACTGACTTCGAGACCGCGATAGCCGTCCTTCGGGTATCCCTTGACTTCGAGGACTTCACCGGCCTCGAGGTTCTGCGCTGCTGCCTTGGCCATCCCGTCCCACAACGCGAGCGTGACGTGTCCGGTCTCGTCCCCCACTTCAACGTTACAGACCTGTCCCTGGGAAGAGTCTCCGTCTTCCTCTTCGCGTTCGAAGGTCCGGAGCTGGCCGACTGATGTGACCTTCGCCGTGAATTCGGCGCTGTCCATCGCCGTCGTGAGGCTCTCGATGCTCTCGACTTTCCCCTGATCGAAGTCCTGAGAGACGAGGATGGCGGCGGCGTGTTCGTCGACGAGGCCGCTCATTTCGTCTACCTTGTTCTCGACCAGTTCCTCGAACTCACTGAAGGGGATTTCCGTGTTGAGTTCATCGAATACGTCTCTAACACCACTCATACTAATACTCACTCTGGACTCACCCGGTGGCTAAAAACATACTCCTCAAACCCCCCACCCACCCCCGAAATAGCATATAGTGATATGCCATATACGGCAAAGACGGATCGTCCGTCAGTTACAGAGACAGACTCCTCCTTCCCGAATCTGGTTCACGCTGAACTCGTGGACTGCGAGAGCAAGTTCGGCCATTGCGTCTGCCTGCTCTTCTGTCGGTCTCCCGCCTCCGTAGTAGCTCTCTGTTCGGTTATCGCTATACAGATCCTCCATGTCTTCTGCCGTTTCTTGGGTGAACAGACCAATCTCGTGTGCGCGTCTGTAGCTGAACTCGTGATCTTGGAAGTCCTCAAGATCATCGTCCGACATCGCGAGCGCGTACGCTTCGATGGATCTCTCTATGGTTCCAAAGCTCACCTCGATGATCGCTGTGTAGTAGTCTCCCTCCGTCTGAAGGGTGTTTGTCACCTCAATAAGCCGGCACGCTTTCGTCAGCTGGGTCTTCCAGTCCTCGTCGGCACTAATCCCGTCCTCGAACTCTGCTCGACCACGGCCTATCAGCTCGAAGGCGTCTTGTGCCCGTTCTAGGGCATCGAGGATGTCACCTGGGTCAGACCGCTCACTCATCGCTACCACCCTCCTCGAGAAGGAGCTTTTCGACCGTCTCAAACTGGTTAGTGCTGTAGATCGGGATACCTGAAACGACAATTTCCCGGATGTCGTCGGTATACGTGGGAATCGCTTGGACCGCTTCAACGTCGATGTCGTAAGCATACCTGTTGCCGTCGAACTCGGCGTCTTCGAGGTCGCGACCAACAGCGTTCGCCTCCCGCTGGTTTGGGGCTCGTTCGTTCGTCGTGAGCACCCAGAGGTCGATGTCGCTGCGCCGATCGGCTTCGCCACGCGCCACGCTTCCGTACAGGACGATCCCGATGACGCCGTTGAGACGGCCAGTGAGTTCGTCGACGGCGGCCTTCACGGGCTTGTGGAACTCTGGTTGCGGTATTCGGAGGATCGGGTCGTCCGGCACAGCAAGTCGCTCTCGGTTGATCTGAACGAGCCGCTGGTTGTTATCAGGATGTTCAACCACTAATCCGTTCTTGACGAGGGTGTTGACCGCTCTCCGAACCGTCTGTTGGGAATGGCCAATCTGGTCAGCCACCTCGCGCTGTGAGAACTGCTTGAATCGGTGGTTCGTTAAAAATAGCAAGATGTCGTTCGTTGCCTTGCTTTTGAATAAATCCGCGTCTGAGGCGGGTATTGGAACGGATATGGACACACCCTGTTCGGGGCTCGATTCCGTCTCATGGCTCATGTGCCATGCTACGGCTCACTACTATATAAAGTTTATATGAAAACGCGGGCTGTACTTATAATCTATCGAACCCCGGCTATCCGTCGATGTCTTCGATCGCCTCGGCAGCGGCATCGCCGAGCTCGCCTGCTTCGATGTGCGAGTACCGTTTCCGAACCATCTCCTCGGAGTTGTCTAGATATCGAGCAGCGACCGTGTAGCCGAATGCTCTCACGAGGACTTCTCCCATCCCCCGACGCCCCCGTGTGGCGCGAGATACTCGTGTTTTGAATCTTCGACGTCTACGCCGCTGTCCTTAGTGACCCGTTTCAGCGTACCGCGAGCGCCGTCGGTTGAGATCGAGGGGACGCGGATGTTCTTTGAGAGAGCGAGGAAGATGTCGTAGTCACTTTCCTTACGGAGAGTGGAGATCTCTTCCTCGTCGAGCCCTCTATTCGCCAATTCCTCTTTGACGTGCTTTGAGACAGTCGCGAAGTGGAGAGTTGGAAACACCGCCCACTGGTCAGAGGGAGGATCGAGACGCCGTTTGTAGAGCCGCAGTGGTTCGATTACGGGATCAGGGAGGCTCGCGCTGTCCCATGACTGCTTCTTCCGATAGACGTCGATACTTCCGTCGCTGAGGCTAACGTCCTCCCAGCGGACTCCTCGACGGCGAGGGTCACTCCCATCACGGACTAACTCACCAATGCGAATCGCCGTGTAGGCGACGAGATACACAAGTGCGCGATCGCGAGCTGCTCGAAGAGCATCGTAGCGGGCGCGAGCTTTCGCATCGGGATCATCGGCTGGGATTTCTGAAAGCTGCTCTATTGAAAATAGATGAAGGCGTGGGGATTAGCTGATCTCAACGCGGTTTGCTCAGTAGTATTCTCAACATCGTGTTCAGATTAGCTGATTCCATGCGAAGCTGAACGATCTGAGCCAGTCGTCGGCGGTTTCTGCTTCGGCGTTGCTGAAACAGTTTGAGAAAAAGATAGTTCTACGTTTTATTTCTCTAAAGACACGTCCAACGGCATTTCGATTTCCATGTTGTTCGTATCTAAAATCGAAGCTATGGCGTTGACACGCATCTTGTAACGAGTGCGACCCATCGACGAGAAACACGGCGTCGGAGACATCGTGTTTCTTGGAGAGTTCTGTCAAAAATGAATGAGCGAGAACCTTTGTTGTCGTCGGTTCAAGCTTTGTATGGAGTAATTCGTTTGTTTCAGGATCGACAGCGGCATACAGCCAATATTGCTCATCGTTGAGTTGGATCACGGTCTCGTCAACAGCAACGTGATCCGGACACCGCCCAGCTTCGGGCTGTAGATCGGCTTTGTGAACCCAGTTGTGGACGGTTGATCGAGCATGTTCGACACCGAATCTCTCAAGAATAGAAACGGTATTCGAAAGTGATAGCCCAGCGAGATGGAGCTGAATACCGAGCTTCATCAGCAATCTCGGTGTCGCCTCTCGTTCCACAAAACCTAATTCGATCTGGTCGATACTACCGCCGAGGCGTGTGTTTTCGGGCATGAACCACTCAGAAAACACACCGCCTCACTCTTCATACTTATCTGAACACGAGGATTCTCAACGGGGTTAGTTTAAATATACCAAATCTAAGATGACTATATCGATCACCGCTGAAACTTGTTGGAAAGCGTCGCCACTCCCAGATAATTCCCTGTCTTTTCCGGTTCAAAATCGAGCTATCCCGCTTCTGTACCGCATTTTCAATAGAGCACTGAAATCCTCTCGCTCGCCTCGTAGACGGCGTCGTCAACGTACTGGGTGAGAGCGTGTCGCTGGTCGGATGTCCACGCTTGTTGATCACCGGGTCTCCCGCCGTCGTCCTCGGGTAACGGCGCTATCGCACCCGCCCGCTGCGCGAAGTGCGTATTGTAGCGTGTCATAGAATAGTCCGCATGTCCGTCTACGTATCCGAAGTCAACAGCTCTAAGATCATACTGCTACTGGTCACTGACCCGCTGGTCTGTTTGTGAGAATGCCTCGGTCGCCATATCGGCGCGTTCGGCCGCCTCGATGTGCTGGTACGCCTCGCGGACCTGCTCCTCGCTGTTGTCGAGATACCGCGCTGCGGCGGCGTAGCCGAACTGTCGAACGAGGACCTCGCCGACGCCTCGACGCCCACCGTGGAGTTCGAGGTAATCGCCATCGAGTGAGAGGTCCAGCTCGTCGCGACGCTCTACAAGTGTGTCGTGGGTCCAGAGCCGTTCCATGATCGACCGCGCACCATCGGTGGTGAGCGGCTTCGGCGCGTCAAGGTCGTGTTCGGCTGCGACGATCAGGTCGGGAGCGCCTGCCCGGACGCGCTCGATCGCGTCGTCGTCGAGACCGGCATCGGCAAGGCCCTCGGTAACGTGTGAGGCGAGCGACGGCCGATGGAGCGTCGTGAACACTGGCCACGAGTCTGGGACATCCAGTACCTCCGCGTATCGCTTCAGCGGCGCAATGACGGGTTCGGGCAGAGAGGCCTCCTTCCACTCGCGACTCTTTCGGAACACGGTGACGCTGCTGTCCGCGAACGACACGTCACGCCACTGGATGCCGTTGCGGCCCTCACGGTCCTCCTTCGGCGCGGAGAGGAACTCCGAGCCGCGCAGGCCCGTATAGGCCACGACGTACACGAGCGCCTGTTCACGACACCGCTGGTACGCTGTGAATCGGGCTTTCTGCTTGGCCTGCCATACCTCGCTTTCGGGGTCGCCCCGGTCGGCGTGGGGGACTTCGATCGTACCGAGCGCGTCGAACGCTTCAGAGACGCGGTGGTCGACGAACTGCGTGATCAAATCGCGGTGGATCGGCTCCCAGGCCTGCTGGTCGCCTGGACGTCGGCCGTCGTTCTCGGGAAGCGGGTCCTCAGCATCTGATTCACGGGCGTAGTGGCGCGGGAGATACCCCTGCGCGTGTGCCCACCCGCACCACGACGCGACGTGTGCGTAGTAGGTGAGCACCGTTCCGGCGGCGTACCCGGCGGTCGAGAGGTACCGCGCGTAGTCCGAGAACACCGTCGTGTCGAGGTCCGCGAACCGGACGGTGCCGGCGTCGACGACGCCGGCCCACGACGCCGCCGGCGACGCGTTCGCTGAGTCAGCGGTCTTGCCGAGACACCAGCGTCGGAATCGATGTAGCTCGCGCTCGGCGTCGGTTCGGTACGCGCCCTCCTCGCCGGCGTCACCCTTCCCCTTGTCCGTGAGGTACTTCGTGAACGTGTCCTCGATCGGCGTCTCGACGGAGCGGCGGCCCGTCATTGGGCCTCCGGAGTGTGGGGGTTGTGCCGTCGGAACACCGCTGTAGACGCGGCGATCCGGCTGGAGCGACTGTCTTGGGAAGCGCCGGCCATAGTTCTGAATCTGCCTCGTTTGGGGCCACGGGTGGGGGTGACTTAGAGTTTACTCTGTCTTACTCAACTAAGACAAAGTAAAATTGAATTTCGAATTTACTCGAGTGTGAGCTCAGATCGCCCGGATGCAGGTGATAGAGTACCTGTACTCGGGTTGACGGAGATAGTATATCAAATACCGCTATATCAATTTAGTCGGTGTGGAAGTTCACGTTTTCGGGATCTCGATTTCTACCAACCACAAGCTCGCTGATACGTTGTTTGTGCAGCGGTACCGTTCGACGAGAAAGCTATGTCTCCACTAGAGAGACAAAATAGTCGATTAAGCGACTAATGTGACGACTTGAAATCTCTCGCCGCCGCTCTCGGAACTACGATGAGCTCGAAACGGATGACGGCAGTCGATGACGACGCCCCCGCGCTCGCGGGGGCGATCGTCTATCACGCTGGAGAAGTCTGTAAATCAGTGGATCATCTCTGGCGTGTTCTCGGCGAGGTCTCGATTCCGATTAGTGGACTCACCGACGACCGCCAGCAACACAAGGTCGCAAACGGCACTGAACCGATGGCTCGGGTGTATCTCTATCAGAAGATCTACGATCTCGCCCAGAGCGAGGTCGCAGATCGTCTCAAAACTCGGCCATCACTCCTGAAGACGCTTGATCTGGACAAGGCACCAAGCCAGCAGTCGCTCTCGTACGCGTGGAAGCAGTTCAGCGAACAGACCAAACTGACGCTCAACGCCGCAGCGACAGGTATCGCACGGGAGGCTGTTGACCGTGGCGTTATCATGGAAGCACGAGTTCCGATCATCCCGGATGAAGACGATATCGACGAAGACGGTGACGAACCGACAGTAACACGCGAGCACGTCCGAGAGCACGGGAGCAAGATCGTCGAACTCGCTCGAAGGCACGCCTTCGGCGAGTTCGACTCCCATCGAGCCGACAATCGAGTCTACGAGGACGAACAGATCCTCGATCTGTTCGCCTCGACGTGTCTCACTCAGGGGAGCGCCCATTCAGAGGGCGAAGCCGGCTGGTTTCTCGACGAGAACGACACCTGTGACGACTCGACGTTTCTCCGTGTGATCAAGCAGTTCGCGATGCTGGCTGATCAGGAGGTCTCTGTCTCACTCCAAGATCAACAGATCGAGGATATCGTCGCGTTTACCGAGGTATTTCGCGAGTATCTCATGGATACATTCGATACTGCTACCGAGAACATCCTACAGACGATCCGCTACGAAAATCCATTCGACGACCGCCACGTCGTGGCGGCCGTCGATTTTACCCATGTTCCGTACCACGTCTGGCCGTGGATCGACAAGGACGAACAGATCTCAAAGTCGACGTACCCGCCGATGGTCAGCGGGTACGTCGACGACGGTGAATTGAAGCATGGATACACGTTCGCGACGATCACGATCGTCGGGAACGACGTTCCGATCATCCTCGGGATTGAGGGCGTCAAAGAACACTCCGAGTGGGAACCAGCTGACGCCCCAGCCGACTCGAAAGCAGACGTCGTTGAGCGTCTGCTTTCGAGAGCCCAGCAGTACGTCGATCTCGACGAGATTCTGCTGGATCGCGGCTTCTACGCGAAGGAGGTCCGTGCTGAAATTAACGGTCGTGGTCTGCTGTACACGATGCCAGTGCCAAAATACGAGCCAGATTACCGGTCGATCAAGAAAATCAAGAGCAAAGAGGGGGTTGATAGAGCTGTCAATCACGACGTCCCCGTCGGAATCGACGGTGACGTCGATCACACTGCCGAATACCTGTACGAGCCAGCGACCAGTGACGATGCTGATGGAGCGTACGCCGTGTTCGTGACCAATCGCGATCACGTCGATCCCGACGAGATCGCTCACGTCACCAACAGCTACAGCCGTCGCTGGGACATCGAGAACCAGTACAAGTCGGTGAAAGCCTACCTCCCGAAGACTTCCTCAACGGACTACCGAGTGCGGTTGTTCAACTTCACGTTCGCGGCGTTATTGTACAACCTGTGGCGTCTCACCGACTTTCTAGTGAAAGTCGACATGGAGCGAGAGATCAGGTCGCCGCCAGTCGTGACCGCCAGGACATTCGTCCGGGCGGTCGGACACTCTCTCCGAGAAGTCGGATGAGAAGGTGATGCTGCAGTTGTCGCTCGCCTGCGGCAAGCCGCAGGACTCGCGGTCTGAGCACGATGTTGGCCGTTCTCTCCTAATCTGACCATCTTCACTCACCTGCTAGCCATCGACGCATAGGATTTCGGTGAGAACATCTCAATCTCCGTCTGATTCGACCGTTATTCGTTTGTAGACGCTCCATATCCCGAAAACGTGGAAGTTGAGACTACAGCGGGTTTAGCGGGTGTGAGATGCGTGATTTCGACTGAATCGGTACACGGATACCGGTTGAGCGATGCCTCTGAAGCGTTTTCGTGTCGGTCATCATACTATTTCGGGAAATGACGGAGTATCACGAGAGCGCTGCCGCTCACGAGTCGGGGCACCCTCTGAGTCTTAGATGGTCGCTACCCGATCCCTGTCTCCTGCCGGAGCAGTGTCAACGTGTTCTGCGCCGTTACGACGGGTTCACGATCGTATACACCACCCTTCTCACACTGAAACAGCATGTCGATCCCCCGCCAGATCGAGTACAGGAGACACGCAAACGCGAAATAGAAAAATCGCAGCACGAAATCTTTCGACGTTGTCGCTGCCATGAACCGCTTGATCGACTTGTAGCCGCGCTCGATGTCCCAGCGTTTCCCATATTCTGTGAGCGCACTGGGATCGCCGTTAGTCATGAACACGGCGTACTGCCCGTAATCCGTCCGGTCTGAGTTCTTCTTTCGACGGTACTGGAGCGTCGTCTCGTGCCACTCGTTGTTGCCCAGATGGAGTTTGCGGTCGGTAACGTAGCGGTCTTGGTCGCGCTGAAGCAGTCGTTTGGCCTGAGCTTTCTCGCTGGTGTGCATCCGCTTTGGTACGACATACGTGACTCCCCGGTCGGCTATCGCTTCGAGAATCTGCTGGCTGTCGAACTCCCGGTCCATGAACACGCGGTCAACGTCGACGAGCTCCATTGCTGAGTCGAGGAGGTCTTCGACGATCTCTAAGCGGGTATCACCCTTCCGGATGGGACGTGCGTCGAGAACCAGTGGGACAGAATCACCGACGAGCTGGACGGTTGCCCACTGATAGGCGTACTCGGCGGTCTTCTCTTTCGTGCCGATGATCTCGTCTTCGTGGCCCGCCCGGTCACCAGTGAACGGGTCGGCTTCCGTCGTGTCGATGGCGATACAACTACGCTGGTACAGGCTTCGCATCTGGGCCGTCCGATTGATGAGTCGCTGGGTAGCCTCGCGATACATCTCACGGATGCGCTCGATAGATAGCGATCGTATCTGATCTCGATGATTATGACCGAGAGGCGTCCGCTCGCGTGTCGTGTCGTAGCGGAAGCTGCGAGCGCCCTCATTGGCAGCGAGGTTCTCTTGAAGGCCGAGATACGTTTGAAGGTTCCAAAACGCGTTCTCGTGGATAGCACAGCCATTCGCACGGTCGAGCGAAAACGCCGGGTAGACGAGGTGGCTGACGTGAGTCGTGAGCTGTTGTTTGCGCTCGAACGTAGATGGGCCGGTCGTCTCGTCGTCATCGGTCTGACGACGCGGAATTGTACGCGGCGGGGTCCGTGGAACCGAGACCCCACCGTCGGACGCCTTGATGAGGATCGTCCGCGCGGCAGTTTCGATACACTCGCGGAGGTCGGAGGTGAACCGATAGTGCCAACTCCGCCAGAGCGTCGACTGGTCGGGGACAGTTTCGAACCCGAGGCGACGGCGGAGAGAGGGTCGGTCTTCCAGATACGAGCAGAGTGCCGTTTCGTGGTCCCACCCGTAGAGTTCCTTGAGGAGAAAGCCACGGAATAGCGCCTCCATCTCGTAGGTCGTGCTCCCAGCGTAGCGATCGTGAGCGTCGAATTTGACGTAAGCCAGCGGCCAGTGAGCGACGAACGCTTCGATAGAGTCGTGGGCGTCGTGGTCGAACCAGACGGCCGCGAGGACCCGGACATCTTCAGCAAGGCCGGCTGTCGAACTCCGGTCGTAGAGTGGCGTCGCACGATAGGCTGGCCAGTCGTAGTAGGACGTCTGAGCGATGCGACGGTACACGGCACGCCGAGAGGATCGTGTCGGTGCCATCGGACAGGGGTACTATAACCGACGACAAAAGCTACTTTGGTGAATCACCCACTCGACAGTGCTCAATACAGAGGAGTCACAGAACGCTCAGTACAGATCCTCCACCTACCGGAGTCGGCCTCGGACTCCTCGCACGTTCGGCCCCGAACAAGTAGCACAACGCGTGCTATGGTAACTGATAACTTATGAATATTATTAACGTCACATCAGCATACTTATACAGACTGTAGACGAATATTGATTATGTCTCTCAGTATTGTCCTTTTTGTAGGGCTTGTTGCGGCGGTTTTCGTTGGGTTCAATATTGGCGGATCCTCTACCGGAATCGCGTGGGGACCGGCAGTCGGCGCACGTATCCTCTCGAAGACGGCGGCCGGCGCGTTGATGACGTTCTTCGTATTTCTCGGCGGGATAACGGTCGGACGAAATGTAATGGACACGCTCGCCGGGGATATTATTTCGATCCCGATCACGCTTGAAGCCGGTGTCGGCGTGCTGTTTTTCATCGGTCTCGGCATTCTCATCGCGAACGTCTTCGGCGTGCCAGTCCCGACCTCGATGACGACGGTCGCGTCCATCGCCGGGCTCGGACTCGCGACTGGAACACTCAATTACGAGACGATCGGCTCCATCGTCTCGTGGTGGATCGTCACGCCAATCATCGGCTTCTGGATCGGTGCGATAATCGGACGGTACGTATATCCGGAACTCGACCGACGGTACGCGATAGAGGTCTCCGACGGACCGCTTCTCAGCCTCGATCGAAGCGGTCGGATTCCACGCCCCACATACGGACCGAATACGGATCGACGAGAGTTCGTAAGTACGGTAGCCGTGTTGATAATCGGCTGTTATATGGCGTTTAGTGCGGGTGCGAGTAACGTCCCGAACGCAGTCGCGCCGCTCGTGAGTAGTAACGCGATCGGTGAGGTGAACGCGATCGCTCTTGCGACGGTCGCGATAGGAATCGGCGGGTTCACAATCGCCCGTCGGACTATGGAGTCGGTCGGAACCGAACTGAGCGATATCCCGCTTTTGGCCGCGCTCATCGTGATGTCGACCGCTGCCACGATTACGACCGCTCTCTCGGCCGCAGGAATCCCAATCAGCCTTGTGATGGCGATGGTAATGACGATCGTCGGGCTTGGATGGGGTCGAGCAACCCGACCCGTTACAGCCCGGGACGCGTTGGGGGGTCAGACACAAAACCCGATTGCTACTGGTGCTATCACCGCGGACAACGGGGACACTGCGAGACCCATCGGCCAACCGGAGTCGAGAAAGGCCCTCAATACCGGGAACCTGTTCAACCCGCGAGCAATCCTGAAGTACGTCTCGATGTGGATCCTCGGTCCGTCGGTAGCTTTGGCCCTGTCGTATGCGTTCTTCGTCGTGGTGCCGTTCGCCGGATGAGCCTCGTCACTGGTGACCCCATGTCGATATCTCTGGGTACAATCGGGACACTACCGAACCACCGATCACCCGGTTTCATGATTATCCGATGCGTAGATGCCCTGTGACATTTCGTGTACTGGTGCCGATGGACGACTCGGAGATGGCGGAGCGCGCGCTCCGGTACGCGCTTAAGACACACTCGGACGCCGAGATCACCGTGCTCCACGTCGTCGGTGGGCCGTCGTCGATGATGGGTCGTGCGACCGGAATCGCTCTCGCCGACGATCCTCAAGCGGCGGCACAGGAACAAGCGAATGACCTATTAGACCGCGCTCACGAGATCGCCGCCGAGTCCGACAGCGAGATCGAGACAATTGTCAGGGTCGGTCACCCGGCCCGAGCGGTGATAAACATGAGCGATGAATTCGACGCGGTCGTCATCGGGAGCCACGGCGGCAGCCTCGCGGACCGGCTACTCGTCGGCAACGTCGCGGAGAAGATCGTTCGGCGATCGGTAGCGCCGGTGACCGTAGTTAGGTAGCTCATTGTCACGTTCTTGACTTTCGGTACTGTCTCCAGGCCCAGTTGCTTACAGAGTGCTGAACGACACTTGGGGTACTCGATCAGTGCTGTCTCATGCTCCAACCTGGGAGTTCTTTCAGGACAAACACGCGAAAGAAGGTGTCCATCTCGCAGTGGGTCGCCCCCGTGTAGCGATCGTGCGTGTCGAATTCGAAATATGCCAGCGGGAGTGAACAGATGAATTCCTCAACCGAGTTGTGACTCTCATGTCTGGACCACGTCTCCGAGATAGTTCGGACATCAGATTCCAGTCCGACAAGCGACGTTCGATTGTATAGCGGCGTCGAATCATATGCCGGCCACTCGACGTATGATAGGTGGGCGATTCGTCGAAAAACTGTTCGCTGAGATTCGCGGGTTGGGGGATTGGTTCAGTCGAAACTCGTTCCGCTCACAACACAGCTGAATGCCTGCGAAAGAATGGCTGGAACCAGATACTGGGCGTAGTTTCCTGATCGCTCATCTTCATGGTAAATCCTCCTTTCGCGCATTCCGAACCGTCAACACCGGTTGATCACCGTTCCGAACAACACTCGTCGCAACACTCCCCATCACGAACCGGTCAAGTCCCGGATGCCGAAGTCACCGGGGAAACCCCTCAGGTAGAAGGGGAACAGTCCGTATGAGACTGGAAACTAGTGAATTCAGACTAGTCAACTGTGAGGTTGTTTCGCCATTAATTAAGTCGTTTGTCTTAGCACCGCTAACCGGTGAGATCGGTATATTAAATTCTTATAGGTTATGAGTAGCCACTAAGATCATTTTATATACTTTGAGATATAATATGTATTGTTCAAGTCGACCGACCGCGTTACTGCTCACGACGAACCCGGCCTCGCCGTCGGCTCACTGTACCCACGCGCTCTCGGAGCGGGTTAACGCCGCGCTGTACGTCGTGTATGGCCCGACTCGAACGAACGACAGCCTCGTCGAAACGTACGGAACGGAGCCGCGCTCGCTCGCGTCCGTGCCCCCCTCGGTCGACGACTGGTCGAACTGGACTGCTTCGTCGATCGAGTCCGCCGATTAGGGGTTCCAACCGTCGCAACCTGGGAAACTGAGCAACCACTTGGTGCCCTGCTCCCTCGATCTGCTCGAGCGATTCGCTCCCGATTTCGTTGTACTCAACGACGATACCGGATCACCGACCGTCTTTCGGCGGACAAACAACAGCTGAGAGATCCGCCTCCTGCGACCGCCTGACCGATCCACAACCATGCCCGACTTGCTCCCGACACGAGCTGTAACCCCCAAATCATTATGACACGAACCACACCCGAACTCAACCCGAATCGACTCGCACTCGTCTGTGCGCTGTGTAGCGTCCTTATGGCCGGCCTCGCGTGGGTAGCGGGCAAAGTTGGAGGAATCGAGATCGGCGGAGAGGGCGCTATCATACTGGGAACACTGTTCTTCGTTCTCACGTATCTTAACGTCGCCATTGGGCTCCTCTACGTAGAATCGATCCGAGATACGGCGCGGGTGTTCCGGCGATTCGACGAGATCGATGCCGATCGAGACACGTCACCCATGTACAACGACGGAGGGGAGAACCGATGAATATTGGCCTCGAAATGGAGTACTGGGTCGTTGACGAGGAGGGGCGGCTCTCAACCTCCAGCGAACTGCTCGACACACACGAGTGCGTAACGAACGAGTTCGTCGACTCACTCATCGAGATACAACTCCCTCCTGTCGAGTCGGCCTCACAGCTGGAAACGGTGCTCGGCGACGTTCTCTCGACGGTGGTCGAGACCGCAGCTAAGCACGACAGACAACTGGTTCCACTCGGCACGCCGCTTACCGAACACGATCTCCCGATCATCACTGATCGTGGCCGAGTGCTCGAACAGCTCTACGGCGATGACCTCATCTATGCGAAGAACTGCGCAGGGACCCACGTCCATTTCGACAAGGGGCATACCCTCCGACAGTTGAACCTGTTGACCGCCCTCGATCCAGTGCTGGCACTCGTCAGTTCATCGCCGTACTACGGCCGAAAGCGCGTCGCATCGTCGTCGCGGTCACTGATGTACAGACATCAATCGGACGCTGTGCTCGAACGATATCGGGGTCTGTGGGCGTACGCCGACTCGCTCGACAGTTGGAATACACGAGTTACCGAAGCCCACGACTTGTTCAAGCAGATCGCCCTCAACCGAGGGATCGACCCGGAGACAGTCGACCGGCACTTCCACCCTGAAAACACGGTGTTGACGCCTGTTCGGCTGCGGAAACGTACTCCGACCGTCGAATGGCGCGCACCTGATGTGGCTCTGCCATCACAGATCGTCGACCTCGTTCGGGATGTCCATCAGGTTCTGTTGACCACCGAGACGCACCCCGTGGTCGTCGGAATTCCCGGTCGTCGCTCGAACGAGATCGGAATTCCGTCGTTCGCCGAGTTGCGCGGTCTCACTGCTGCTGCGATCGTTGATGGCCTTGACTCCGATCGAGTCTGTCACTACCTCTCGAAGATGGGGTTCAATCCGTCAGCATACACGCCCATCAGTAGTCGGATACGCGGACCGTACGAGATCTCGCCGGAAACCGCCCGTGAGATACGACTACAGTACGCGACCGAACTGAATAACGATCTGTGAGGTCGACCACGTGGCTGTAGTAGTCTGCTGTGTTGAATAGCGATCTTATCTACCGATATCATCGGTTTAGAAGGGTGAAGCCGAGGAAATCGAATCTGACATGGAAATCGACATCCTCGACTTCATCGAGCAGTGTCGTCACCTAGCTAAACAAGCGTTGGGGAAGCACGCGGGCGAGCCCGCCAGCGGCGGGTTCGCCCGCTGGGTCCACGTTGTTCTTCACTGTTTTCGGGTCGAAGAGACCCACAGCTACCGTGAAACGCCGAATCGGCTGAAGTACATGGACGAAGTTCGTGACGCTCTCGGCTTAGATCGGGGCGATCTCCCCGATCACACGACGATCTACAAGTCGTTTGATCGGCTGAAAATGTGGGTGTGGCGGGCGCTGCTGCGCGTTTCTGCGCAGCAGCACCCGCAGTCCGGTCACGCTGCGCTCGACAGCACGTTTTTCGACCGCCGCCGTGCGTCCTCGTACTTCCGCCAGCGGGCAGGACGGACGATACAGACGCTGAAGGTGACGACATTGACCGATGTGGAATCGCTTGCTGTTCTCGATGTCCACATCAACGCACGGTGGAAGCACGATACGAAGACCGGACCGCAGGTCGTCCGCCGAAACGCGGACGACCTGCGGTCCGTCGCCGCCGATAATGGCTTCCAAGACTGGCATACCGAGTACGAAATCGCCGCACACGGCGTTGAGTATCTTGTTCACTATCGCGGTTCGTCAGCGAAAGCAGCCGCGAACAACGCGCTCAATCGAGCAAATGGCTACGCTCAGCGGTGGATGGCCGAAACATCCTACTCAACAACAAAGCGCTCGCTCGGCGATGCCGTGCGAGCGCTGAGCTGGTATCGGCAGTTCCGTGAAATTGTCCTCATGTTCGCCATCAGCAACATAGAACCGCTGTGTGAACCGCTGTAACCGTGACTCAGCATCTATTCAACACAGCATAGTAGTCGACTATCTAAGCTATCGGAAACTAGCAGTGGTGTCAAAACCCACACTCATTGATTAAGCGTGCCCCGAACGGTCAAAACCGGTTGGTTGGCGTTTCGCATGACGCTCGTCGCAACGCTTCCCATCACGAATCGGTCGAGTCCGGACCGTCCATGCGTTCCAAGAACGACGAGATCTACACCCTGACTGGTCGCGTACTCACTGATCTCACGCTCTGGTTTTCCCCCACGAGTAACCGGAACGAGATTGACATCTGCCTGCGCAGCGTGGGCTCGAGCCGCTTGAAGCACTGACTCACTTTCCCGTTCGAGAAGGTCACGTAGGGCCCCGGAATTCCCGAAGCGGCTCTCTATCACGTAGAGTCCGTGCACCCTCGCATCGAACGCGTTCGCGAGGGAAAACGCATACGTGCTCGCGTGTTGGGCGCTTTCACTCCCATCGATAGCAACGAGGATATCCTGAATCTCCGGAGCGGTCTCCTCTTCTTGTGATCGGACCGTAAGGACGGGGATCGACGCATTCTGAGCCACTTGCTCGGCAATAGACTCGCGTAAGAACCGAACGAGGCGTCCACGAGAGTGCGCACCCAGGACAACTAGATCAACATCATTCGCGTCACTATAGTCGAGAATTGCTTCGGTCGGGTGACCACTCGTTATCGACGTTCGCACCGCAATGTTATCGGCTTCGCATGCCGCAACGACGGTCTCAAGTGTCGATTCGGCGGTCGTTCTCAGTTCTGAGTCGAGTTGTTCCGAAACAGACCCATCCCCGTCGTCATCACTGAGGCCCCCGTTTTCGAGTACGAATAGCGCGTGTATCTCCGCATCGAACGCGTTCGCAAATACTTGCGCGTATTGCTGTGCACGCTGACTCGTATCGCTGTCGTCTACGGGCAGCAGTATTTGATCGAACATATGTTCCTCTTAGATCCCCCAGAAGAAGGCTATTCCGAGGGTGGTGACTACTGAGAGTAGCAGTTGGAGCGGTGCACCGACTTTGAAGAAGTCTGCGAACGTGTAGCCGCCGGGGCCGTACACGAACAGATTCGTCTGGTAGCCGATGGGCGTCAGAAACGCCGTGGAGGCGGCGAAGGTCACTGCGAGCACGAACGCGAACGGGTTCGTACCGATTTGTGCTGCCGACGCGGCCGCGACCGGGATCATCAACACGACGCTGGCGTTGTTCGAGATGACGCTCGTGATGAGACCCGTCGCGATG
>NZ_CBVY010000002.1:0-2335 GCF_000513435.1 Halorubrum sp. AJ67
GAGGAGGGAGTATCCATCGTCGGCGACGTGCCCATCTACGTCGCGCTCGACTCCGCCGACGTGTGGGCCAGCCCGGAGGCGTTCCGCCTCGACGACGGGAACCGCCCGACCGCCGTCGCGGGCGTGCCGCCGAACGCCGGCGATAACGGCCAGCGCTGGGGGAACCCGCTGTACGACTGGGACCGGCTCGCCGAGTCGAGGTACGACTGGTGGCTCGACCGGTTCCGCCGCCTGTTCGAGCTCGCGGACGTGGCGCGGCTCGACCACTTCCTCGGGTTCGTGAAGTACTGGGCGATACCCGCCGACAGCGACGACCCCGCGGACGGCGAGTGGCGCGACGGCCCGGGTCGAGACCTGTTCGAGACGGTCGAGCGCGAGCTGGGCGAGGCCCCGTTCATCGCCGAGGACCTCGGGTTCGAGGAGCCGGCGATGGACGAGCTGATGGCCGAGTTCGGCTTCCCGGGGATGCGCGTCCCGCAGTACGCCGACTGGTGCGCGGAGGGGAACGAGTACCAGCCGATGCACTACCCCGAGGGCGTCGTCGGCTACACGTCGACGCACGACACGGACACATGGGTCGGCTACTTCGAAGACCTCCCCGAGCGCCAGCGCGACTGCTTCCGGTACAACGTCGGCTCCGACGCCGAGGAGCCGGCCGAGTGGGCGATCATCGACGAACTGTGGGCCTCGGAGGCGATCCTCGCCGTGACGACGGTTCAGGACCTGCTCGGGCTGGGCAGCGACGCGCGGTTCAACGAGCCGGGCACGCTGGCGGGCAACTGGGAGTGGCGCGTGACGCGCGGCGCGCTCGACGACGAGATCGCGGACCGGCTGTGGGAGCTGGCGGGCGACCACGTGCGGTGAACCGTGACGGGACTCCTCCCCGACGCGCCGGTCGTCCACGTCCTCGTGATCGTCGCCGCGACCGGATTCATCTGGCTCGGAAGCGGGTGGTTAGAGGAGGCCGCCGAGACCCTCTCCGGGTACTACGGGCTGCCCGCGGTGGTTCAGGGGTCCGTCGTCGTCGCGGTCGGGTCAAGCTTCCCGGAGCTTGTGAGCGTGCTCGTCACCGCCCTCACCGGGGTCTTCGACATGGGCGTGGGCGCGCTCGTCGGCTCGGCCATCTTCAACGTCCTCGTGATCCCCGCGGTCGCGGGCATCGGCGGCGAGGGCGAACTGGAGGCGAACCGGACGATCGTGTACAAAGAGGCGCAGTTCTACATGCTCGCGGTGTCGGCGCTGGTCGTGACGTTCGCGCTCGCGGTCATCTACTTCCCGGTCTCGTCGGACCCGATCGTCGGGACGATGCCCCGGTCGCTCGCGGTGATCCCGCTCGCACTGTACGCGCTGTACCTGTTCATCCAGTACCAGGACGTCGGCGACGCCGCGATCGACAACGTCCGCGACGGCGTCGACGTTCGCCGCGAATGGGCGAAGCTGGCTGCCGGTCTCGGGCTCATCGTCGTCACGGTCGAGCGGCTCGTCGCGTCGGTGGAGTCGCTCGGCGTCACCTTCGGGATCCCCGAGTTCCTCGCCGGCGTCACGATCGTCGCGGCCGCGACGAGCCTCCCGGACACGCTCGTGAGCCTCCGGACCGCGCGCGAGAACCGCGGGGCGACGAGCCTCGGGAACGTCCTCGGGTCGAACACCTTCGACCTCCTCGTCGCGATCCCGCTCGGCGTGCTGATCGTCGGCGAGGTCGCCGTCAACTTCTCGACGGCGGTGCCGATGCTCGGCGTCTTAACCGTCGCGACGGTCCTGCTGTTCGTGACGCTCCGGACGGAGCTCGCGCTGGAACGGCGCGAGTCGTACGCGCTGCTCGCGGCCTACGGCCTGTTCGTCGCGTGGGTCGTCGCCGAGACGGTCGGGGCGACGAACGCGCTCAGGGGCGTGTGAGATTCCGACGGGCCGGGACTCCTCAGTAGGAGTTCCGTCCGATGATGAAGTACAGCAGGATACCGAGCAGCGGCGCGAAGAACACGACGAGCGCCCAGAGGACGGGCGGGTGGTCGCTACGGTTCTGTGCGTCGGAGTACGTCCACGCGATCAGCACGAAGTGAGCGACTATGAAGGCGATCCCGATCAGGAGGACGATAGCGCCTTCCGCACCTTGGAGGAGCAACGGGGACATGTCGATTCAGACGAGAACGGCCGCCGACAAGTGTTTTTGGGATCGGCCGGAGCCGCTCGGCGAAACGGATAACTGTATTTAATGCGAACAGTTCACATGGTCAACGCGGTGCGCGCGGTCGGCGTCGGGGTTGAGTGTCTCGGGGCGGCGGGGCTTCTCGCGCTGTCCCGGGTCGCCGACGGCGAGGTGCGCGCCGCCCCGCTG
>NZ_CBVY010000002.1:5028-6967 GCF_000513435.1 Halorubrum sp. AJ67
GAACTGGCTCGGACTGCTCTTCTCGCTCGGCGTGATCGGGTTCGCGATCACCTTCGCGCTCCAACAGCCGCTCCTGTCGCTGATCGCGTGGGTGTACATCGCGGTCAAGCAGCCGTTCGGCGTCGGCGACCGAGTCAAGATCGACGACGCGAAAGGCGACGTGATCGGGGTCGACTTCCTCGTGACGACGCTGTGGGAGATCAACGGCGAACTGGTGACGACGAACCAGCCCTCCGGGCGGGTGGTGACCGTCCCGAACAGCGTCGTCCTCTCGTCGAACGTCGTCAACTTCGGCGGCGGCGGGTCGCCGTACGTCTGGAACGAGGTGCCCGTTCAGGTCGCCTACGAGACCGATCTGGAGTTCGCGCGCGAGGTGATGATAGAGGAGACGACGGAGCTGCTCGGTCGGGACATGGCCGACGGCATCGCCGCCTACCGCGAGGCGCTCGCGGAGACCCCAGTCGAGCTGGAGGTCCACGACGGGCCGACGGTCAACGTCCGCCAACAGGAGTCGTGGGTCGAACTCAGGGTTCGGTATCTCACCCATCCGCGGCGCGGCCAGCGCGTGAAGAATCGGCTGTACGAGCGGATATTAGAGCGGTTCAACGACAACCCGGACCGCGTCGCGTTCCCGGTGAGCCGGAGCCGGTGAGCCGCGATCGGAGGTGCGGCCGCGGCGGGACCGGCCCGGATCTCGCCGGCTGCGGAGCGTCTCCGAACCCTCCCGGCGGCGGATTGCCTCCGGGGAAACGCTTTCCACGGTAACCGCACACTGCGATCGTATGGACCTTGAGATAGCGGGGAACGCGGCGCTCGTCACGGCGTCGTCGAGCGGACTCGGGAAGGCGTCGGCGACCGCGCTCGCGCGTGAGGGCGTCGACGTCGTGATCAACGGCCGCGACGAGGACCGGCTGGCCGAGGCGAAGGCGGAGATCGAGTCGGTCGCCGAGGGCGAGGTCGTCGCCCAGCCCGGCGATCTCACCGACCCGGACGACGTGACCGCGCTCGTGGAGGCGACCGTCGACGAGTTCGGCGGGCTCGACCACCTCGTCACGAGCGCGGGCGGTCCCCCCTCCGGGGCGTTCTTGGAGACCGACGACGAGGACTGGGAGGAGGCGTACGAGCTGCTCGTGATGAGCGTCGTCCGGCTCGCGCGCGAGGCCGAGCCGCACCTCCGCGAGGGCGACGGCGGCACCATCGTGAACGTCACCTCCCGGAGCGTGAAGGAGGCGCTCGACAGCCTCGTGTTGTCCAACTCGGTCCGCATGGGCGTCATCGGGTTAGAGAAGACCCTCTCGAAGGAGTTCGCGCCGGCGATCCGGGCCAACGCCGTGTTGCCCGGCCCACACGAGACGTCGCGGATCCGCGAGCTGGTGAACGACGCCGTCGATCGCGGCGAGTACGACTCCTACGAGGAGGGCCTCGCCGAGTGGGCCGGCAACCCCCTCGAACGCATCGGCGACCCGATGGAGCTAGGGAACACCGTCGCGTTCCTCTCGTCGCCGAAGTCCGGGTTCATCAACGGCACCGCGCTCCCGATCGACGGCGGCGCGACCGGCGCGAACCTATGAGAGCGGTCCGCTTCGACGAGGCCGAGACGTACGAGCCGGATGCGGGGTGGCGTCGCGTGGCGATGGCGGGCAGCGACCGCTTCTCGTTCGAGTGGTTCGAGAAGCCGCCGGGCCACTCCTCGCCGCTCCACGACCACGAGAACGAACAGGTGTGTCTGTGCCTGGAGGGCGAACTGACGGTCGTGACCGACGACGGCGACGAGGCGACGCTCGGATCCAACGACTCCGTCCACCTCGAAGCGAACGAGCCGCACCGCGTGGAGAACACCGGCGACGAGCGGGCGGTCGGGCTCGACGTGTTCGCGCCCGGGCGCTCGTTCGACTTCTGGACCGACCGCGAGGAGTGATCCGACCGTGAACGGAGGAGT
>NZ_CBVY010000002.1:7316-28495 GCF_000513435.1 Halorubrum sp. AJ67
GCGGAGCTGGCGGTGGTGACCGGCCGAGAGTGTCGGTCCGTCGCGACCGCGGACGCGGCCGACGTCGTCGCCGGCTACCTCCCGGTAATCGACGTGACCGCCGAGGACGTGCTACGGCGGAACCCCCGCTTCCTCACGCGCGCGAAGAGCTACGACACGTTCCTCGTCGTCGGGCCGACGATCGCGGTCCCCGACGGCGACATCGACCTTTCCGACGTGACAGTGACGACGCGCGTCAACGGCGAGATCGCGGCCGAAAACGAGGTCCGGAACATGCTGTTTCCGCCCGCCGAGATCGTCTCGTTCCACTCCGAGGTGATGACGCTGCGCCCCGGAGACCTGTTCAGCACCGGAACCCCGGGCGCGGAGCCGATCGAACCCGGCGACGAGGTGCGCGCGACCGTCGAGTCGATCGGCTCCGTGTCGGCGTCGGTGACCGGACACCGGTCGTGATCGGGTGCGCGCCCGGCGAGGGCTCGATCGCCTCGCGTCGTTGCAGTTCTGAGGGAGAAGTATATACGTCGTCGCGTTCCCGAACTCGCGTGGCTCCGTCGTTGCGAAGGGAGCCGGAGAGAGCTAATCACCGACGCAGACGGAGAATAAGGCCCTTTTCCTCGAATGTCTGCCCTTCGTTTACCGGCAGATTTATATATTCTTGTGACTAACTATACGTTAACAGACTGGCGATTCGCGGACCTCGCTGTATTTTCGTCGGGGGATCGTCGGAGCAACCCATGACAGAGACAGACACCTACAGCGGCGGCGGTACGGAGCGAGAACGACTCACGAACGCGAACGACGCCACGGACACGAATGGCGGGGACGAGAGCGGGGAGCGCACGCGAACCCGGGCGACGGAGTCGGCAACCGAGCGGTCGGAGAGCGCCGAGGAGACCACGAGCGAACGGGAGGGCGAGCGGACGACGACCTGCCCCGAGTGCGGCGGACGGCTCGCGAGCGACACGGAACACGGCGAGACGGTCTGCAGCGACTGCGGACTGGTCGTCGAGGAGGACTCGGTCGACCGCGGGCCGGAGTGGCGCGCGTTCAACTCCGGCGAGCGGGACAGCAAGTCACGCGTCGGTGCCCCGACGACGAACATGATGCACGACAAGGGGCTGTCGACGAACATCGGCTGGCAGGACAAAGACGCCTACGGCAAGTCGCTGTCCGGGCGACAGCGACGGCGGATGCAGCGGCTCCGCACGTGGAACGAGCGGTTCCGCACCCGCGACTCGAAAGAGCGCAACCTCAAGCAGGCGCTCGGCGAGATCGACCGGATGGCGAGCGCGCTCGGCCTCCCGGACAACGTCCGCGAGACCGCCTCGGTCATCTACCGCCGCGCGCTGAGCGAGAACCTCCTGCCCGGCCGCTCCATCGAGGGCGTCGCGACCGCAGCGCTGTACGCCGCCGCGAGGCAGGTGGGCAACCCCCGGAGCCTCGACGAGTTCACGGCTGTCTCGCGGGTGGAGAAGATGGAACTCACGCGGACGTACCGCTACGTCGTCCGCGAACTGGGGCTCCGCGTCCAGCCCGCGGACCCGACGAGCTACGTCCCGCGGTTCGTCTCGCGGCTCGACCTGTCGGACGAGACCGAACGTCGGGCCCGCGAACTGCTCGACGACGCCGCGAACGCGGGGATCACGAGCGGAAAGTCACCGGTCGGGCTCGCGGCCGCGGCCGTCTACGCCGCCGCGCTGCTGTCGAACGAGAAAGTGACGCAGAGTCAGGTCTCCGACGTGGCCGACGTCAGCGAGGTCACTATCCGGAACCGGTACAAGGAGCTGCTCGAGGCGAGCGGCGACGTGGCCGCCTGACGCGGCTCCCCCAGTTCCGCCACCCACGTTTTTACCGCGGCCCGCTGTAGGCGGGGACATGGTCGACGCGTTCGTCAGACTCGTCTGTCCAGAGTGTGGCAAGGAGTGGCAGGACAATCCCGCCGATCTTCAGGATCTCCGGTCCAACTTCAGCTGTTCGGCGTGTCACGCGACGCGACGGCTGACCGAGTTCATGCGGACGGAACGCGACCTCGAGGCCGTCCAGCAGTTCCAGTGACCGGTCGGGGCCGCGTCCCGACGGGTCCGGCAGTTCGATCCGGCGGTTCCCGTTCGGTAGTCCCGCGCGTGGGACCGGCGGACCGCCCTCGACCGCAGGCAACAGATTACGACGGAGCCGTGGATATCTACAAACGATCCTGAACGATTTGACGAGAACCCACTTCTCCGCCCCGCTACTCACAAAATACGTGAAGACCATGGTAACGTGGCTCAAGATAATAATATATACCTCCAGTAGCAAAGAACTGGTACTCATGAAGAAGCAGGAACTCATCCATCTTCACGGTCTCCTCGCGGAGGTACGAAAACAGTGCGAGTTCTGGGACGACGACGTTGACCTCGAAGCGTATGAGGAACTGGGCGTCAAACCGACATCGATTCACAAATCGAAGACCGACCACAAGGCCGCCGTTTTCAAGCTGACTGAGGGAATCACCGAGCCGATGGAGTCGTCCGAATCGGAGCCGCTGGCCCCGACGGCCGACTGAGACTTACTGCGTGCTGCTCCTCGCCGACCGTTCCGCTCACCGCCCAGCGTCGCGACCGCGTTCCGCGCGCCGATACTCCTTGTGTGTCGGCACTCAGTCGCCGGCGCTTTCGTCGTCCGCGGCGCGGTCGCTCTCCTCAGGGTCGATTTCGGTGACTGACAGCACCTTCAGCGGGATGTTTCGGAGGCGCTTTCCGATCTCCTTGCGCGCCACGCGGCTGGCGTGTTCGTCGCGATCGACGTTGAACACGTCCATCTGAAGCTCCAAGGCGACCAGCGCCTCGTCCGCCGCGACGAAGGCCGGGTCGAGCTGCTCGCCGCTCGGCGACGTCCGCGTCCCGGCGTCGATCTCGACGTAGTTGAGGTCCGGGTTGAGCATCTCGCCGGTCTTCGAGATAGCGATCCGGACCGCCTCGTCGACGGTCTCCACGTCGTACACCGGAACCGCGGCCTCGACGACGACTCGACAGTCCATCACGGGGAGATATACCACGCGAACGAGTATCAAACTTCGGCCGCGGCCGGGTTTCGGACGCCTCCCTCACTCGCCGCCGGCGCGGAGGTAGTAGAACACGTACGTCTGCGCGTAACCGGCGAACTCGTCGCCGAACCGCTCGCGGAGCGCCCGCGACGTCGCCGCGTAGCTCCCGCGGTCGCAGTCGGGGTAGTACTCCTCAATGGTGGTTCGGATCCAAGTGTCCAACGGCACCGCTTCGAGGAAGCCGAGCGAGAACAGCAGCACGCAGTCGGCGACCTTGTCCCCGACGCCGACGAACCGCGTGAGCGACTCGCGGGCCTCCTCATACGGCAGGTCGGCCGCCTCCCGGGGGTCCGCCTCGCCGCTCGCGACCATCTCGGCGGTGCGCTGGACGTACGGCGCGCGGTAGCCTAAGGAGAGGTCGCGGAGTTCGTCCTCCGTGCGCGCCGCTAACTGCTCGGGCGTCGGGAAGGCGCGATACGTCTCGTCGCCGAGCGCGACCGCGTCGCCGTAGGTCTCGCGGAGTCGACGTTGCATTCCGTGGATGCGGGCGACGCGCATCTGCGCCGAGCAGATGAACGAGATCAGGCAGGGAAAGACCGGGTCGCGGGTCAGCCGCATCCCCTCGTAGGCGTCGTACGCGCGCTCCAGAAGGGAGAGATCCGGCGTGGCGTCTAAGATCGCGTCGAGGTCGTCGTCGAGCCGGAGCAGGTGGGTCAAGAGGGGCTCGGCGTCGGTCGACGCCTCCCAGCGGAGCGTCCCGTCGTGGACGCCGCCCTCCTGTCGGACCCGGACCGCGACGCGCTCGTCGGTCACAGCGGGGATCGGGTCGACGACAGTCTCGTACCACGCGTCGCCGCCGTGCGCGTGAAGCTCTCCGTAGGTGTCGCCGTCCGCGCGGTTCCAGAGGTAGCTCTGTCCGCTTTCGAGCGTCGCCTGAAGGTCGAACGGTCCGGCCAAGTCGCCAACGTCGATCGCCCCGCGTTCCATCGCGTTCGGGAAGGGGACGGGCGGACATGCGGGTTTCGGTCCCGGACCGCCGCCGAGGACGGCTTTTTGTTCGCCGGACCCGTACCGCGGGTATGCCGACGTACAGGCGGACGACTCGGGTGCCGGCCCCGATCGAAGACGTGTGGGCGTTTCACTCCACGGTCGACGGACTGCGAGAACTCACTCCCGACTGGATGCGCCTCCGGATCGGCGACGTCGAGGGGCCGGACGGCTCGCCGGACCCCGAAGTCCTCGTCGCCGGGTCGACGATCGAGATGTCGCTCAGGCCGTTCGGGATCGGGCCGCGACAGCGGTGGACCTCGCGGATCACTGAGCGTGATCCCGAGGGGACGACTCCGCCCGAGCGCTCCGCCCGGTTCGTCGACGAGATGGAGGGCGGCCCGTTCCGGCGCTGGGAACACACGCACGCGTTCTACGCCGACGGCGACGAGACCCTCCTCGTCGACGCGGTCGCGTATCGGCTGCCGCTCGGACCGCTCGGGGACGCCGCCGGGCCGCCGGCGAAGATCGGCTTCGAGGGGATGTTCCGCGACCGGCACCGCCGGACGATCGAGCGGTTCTCGGAGCACTGAACGCCGTCGCAGACCGGAACTGCGGACCGAACCGCCTACAGCGACGCGGCCCGCGTCGCGTCCGCACCGAAGGTGAGTTCGAAGACGGCACCGTCGTCGTTCCGCGCCTCGATGTCCCACTCGTGCGCCTCGACGATGCGGTCGACGATCGCTAAGCCGATCCCGGAGCTGTCGGCCGACGAGACGCCCGAATCGAAGACCGTGTCGACCAGTTCGATCGGGATCCCGGGACCGTCGTCCGCGACGTACAGTCCCCTGTCGCCGCCCGCAGCGAGCGGTCCGATCTCTATCGTGACATCCCGACCGCCGTGGTCGATCGCGTTCCGGAAGAGGTTCTCGAATGCCTGCCGGAGCCGGCTCGGATCGGCCTCGACGCGGCCGATCTCGTCGGCGATCGTGAGGGTCGCGTCGGGCGCACGCACCGACTGCCACGCCTCCTCCGCGATGGCCTCGATCGGAACCGGCTCCGTGTCACCGATCGCCTCGCCGCGCCGGGCGAGCATGAGAAGGTCGTCGATCAGCGTCTCCATGCGGTCGACCGCACCGTTCATGGCCTCGTAGCGCGTCGGTGAGAGCTCCTCCTCTGAGAGGGAGAGGTATCCCGAAATCACGTTGAGCGGGTTCCTGAGGTCGTGTGACACGACGGCGCTGAACTGTTCGAGCTGTTCGGCCTGCCGTCGGAGCGCAACCCGGCGATCGTTGCGTGCGATCGTGTGCGCGACCAAATCACCGAGCGTGCGGTACAGGTCGACCTCGTCGTCCGTCCAGACGCGACAGTCGTCGGACTCGAACGCGACGATCCCGCTCAGTTCCCAGTCGACGACGAGCGGTACATGAACCGTCGCCGGCGGTCGTTCGCCCGTCTCAGCGCTCCCGTCGCCGGAAAACGCCGGTGCGGCAGACGAACGCGCGACGTTGGTGAACGTCGATAGCTGGTCTGGGTCGGGGAAGTCCTCGAACGCCCTCGGTTCCGGTTCGGATCCGTCAGGACACCAGCTGTACGCGGGCACGAATCGGCCGTTGTCCTCCCGATAGCAGACGATCCGATCGAGTTCGGCGTGTTCGCCGACGTTCTCCATCGTCCACTCGATCTTCGTGTCGACCTCGTCGGTCCGCGTACTCATCAGCGTCGTTCCGGCGTCGAGCAACACGTCCGCGAGCCGGGCGACGTCGTCGTCGCCGAGTTGAACGCGATCGGGATCCGCTCGGTTCGCAAAACACTCGACGAGCCGAGCGACATCATCGGGTCCGTCAGCGGTCGAGTCTCGCCCGCCCACCTCCACCACGTCGTCCACGTCGGCCGACAACAGGGCGCGGATCGTCGCCGTCGTCGCGTCCTCGACGAGCGCGATCACTGGTACGTTCGACGGAAGTCGCTTGAGGCGGTCCCGTACCGCCCCGTCGGTCGCGGCCGCGGCGGTGACGACTACCACACAGGTCGCGTTTAGCGGTCCCTCACCCTCGCGGTCCGCGTCGAGGTCGGCGGGGGCAAGCGCGCGAAACGTCGGGCCGTCGGTCCCCTCCCAAGCGGCGTCCACTGCGCGGGACACGCGTTCGCCAGCGCTCGCGTCGTCGCCCACGAACGCGACGACTGTTCGCCGGTCCATACCCCGTTCAATCGGTCTGCGGGCTTCAACGTTTATCCCAAAATATCGAGGGTGAAAACGCTACTCAGGATCGGCGGCCGCCGTGACGTAGATCCCGAAGAGGACGATACAGCCGCCGGAAACGGTGGCCGGCGTCGGGGCCTCTGACAGCAACGCGAACGCGAGCAGCGTCGCACCGACCGGTTCGCCGAGCAGCGAGACGGAGACGACGCTCGATTCGAGGTGTGCGAGCGCCCAGTTGAGGACGGTGTGACCGAGCAGTCCCGGTCCCACCGCCAGCCCGACGAACAGCAGCCACTCCCTGAGCGGGTAGCCGGTGAGCGGACGCCCGGCGGCGAGGACGAACGCGAGCAGCACGACCACGCAGACGCCGTACACGACCGTGACGTAGGGGATCAGCGAGATTCGCTGGCGCAGCGAACGCCCCGCCAGCACGTAGCCCGCGGCGGCGACCGCACCGGACAGCGCGAGCGCGTTCCCGTACAGGGGACGGGGACCGATCGCCACGCCGCCGAGGAGGTCGCCGAGGGACATCGACGCCATCCCGACCACGGCGACCGCGATGCCCGCGGCCATGCGACGCGTGACGCGTTCGCGCAACAGCAGCCACGCGCCGAGCGCGACGAACACCGGTTGGGCCTGAACCAGCGTCACGCTCGCCGCGACGCTCGTCCACCGGAGGCTTTCGAACCACGCCGCGAAGTGGACGGCGAGCGCGACCCCGGACAGAGCCGCGAACGCGAGGTCCCGAGACCGGATCCGCGCGAACTCCCCGCGGTACCGCCACGCGGCGACAGAGGCCAGCGGCAGCGTCGTGAACAGCACCCGGTAGAACGCGGCGACGGAGCTCGGCGCGTCGCTCAGGCGCACGAGGGTCGCCCCCGCGCTCACGGCAGCGACCGCGACCGCCAGTCCCGCACTCGGTGACACCGCCGGCTTCGAGTCCATCGGGTCTCGCGGTCGTTCGAGCGGCGGGTGCTTACGGGTTTCGAGTGACAGTTGATTCGGTCGAAAGGGGCCGCCTCCGTCGTCCGACGGACGCAGCGACGGAGACTTGACTCCTCGGCTCGAACCGCGGGCCATGTGTGCGGACACGTTCGGAGTCGGCATTCGCGTCACCGAGACGGAGCTCCGGGTCGTCGTCGGCGTCCCCTCCGACATCGACTCCGGGTGGACCGACCCCGAAACGTTCCAGTCGCTCGTGGCGGAGACGGTGTGGGAGCGCCTCGATCAACGCCGGACGTTGGAGGCCGTCGCCGCGCGATACGAGACCGGCGAGACGGCACCCCTCGGAAGCGTGACCATCGAGCCGGACGGGACGGTCATGGAGACAGACCTCGAACGCGTCGGTGCGGCGGACGACTGAAGCGATTACCGAGGCGGTGGAGCGACCGTGACGCGAGCTGCGGTTCAGTCGTCGGACGCGCCCGTCTCAACCGCGGCACCAATGGCCCACGCTCGATCCGGACGGTACGCGGTGAGATCGTATCGGGTCGGTCCCACGGTCTCGCTCCACGTGTCCAGCGCGCCGAGCGTCACCAGCCCTGATAGCGTCGCTCCGAGCGTTCGCGGCGTCGTCTCGGGATCCGTCAGCGCGGCGTGGACCTGTTTCGACTGCGGGTAGTTACGGTCGCACGCCTCAATCCCCCGTTTGGCCTCCGCCCAATGCCGGCGGACGTACCCGAAGGTCGTCGGATCCTCGCGGGAGAGCCGTTCGACCGCGACCGTCTCCGCGTCGGTACCGACGAGCGAATCGACGCGGTCACCGATCCGAGACACAACCTCGGCGGGACCCCCGCGGGCGTATCCGATCGCGATCCGGTTCGCCCGCTCCGCGAACCGTGCTACGAACCGGTCCGTGAACGCGACTGCGGAGTCGGGACCGTCGCGCGCGGCGACGGGCGCGAGGTCGTCGATTACCAGATCGACCGTCCCCGGGGGAGCGCCGTCGAGGTGGGACGCCAGGGCGTCGAGAACCCGTTCGTTCCCGGCTTCACGACCGAGTATCGTGTACGCGAGCCCCCCGTTCGCCATGACCTGCGTCGACGAGGCTGCTCCGCTTCGGGTGACATCACTCGCGTCTACCACCGCCTCCCGACTCGGCGGCCCCGCGGCCGTTCGCTGCCAACCGGTCCGCCACGCCTCGACATCGGTCCCGAACAATACCGACACCACCCGCTCTGCGGTGATTCCGTCGCGAACCGACGGACGATCCCCACAGGCCAGTCGCACCGTGGCGTCGGCGTCGTTCGGTCCGTCCATGATACGTTAGCTTCACCGACAAAACTCATAAACTTACGGATGATGCTATCAGCACTGATATGATTATCGGCGCGGCGACGGCCCGCCCGTTGCTCGCGGGCCGGTGACCGAGTACGCCGCCGCTACTCGCGGGAACGAGGCCAACACGCACTGAGTCCGGCCGCTCTCACCTGTACGTGCGACTATCGATCAGTCGTAGACGGTCGCGTGCGAGACCGCGAGCGCGCGGGCTCGCAACACATGAAAACAGCCCACGGGCAGTGTGCCCGTGGGCTGGTAGATGAGAGCAGAATGCTCTCGTATGAATGGGGAGGCGGCGACTCGTGGTTTCCAGAGGATCGCTCACTCCAGTACTTCACGATACGCTGGTGGGCTTAACTTCCGTGTTCGGAATGGGTACGGGTGTCTCCCCACCGCTTTGGCCGCCTTCATGCCGACTCTCGGATTCGAACCGAGACTCTCTCTGTCCGTCGAGACGTTAAGAGACGCCTGTGTCGGTCGTGGTTCGGTATCAACCGTGTATATCGTGCGATCCAGGTACCGCCTGAACTCATGCGAGTCGTGGCGCGTCAGCGCCAATGAATGTGGCTCGGTCTGTTAGTTCTCGTGGGCTTAACACCTCGTTGCCTCGGTGCGTACACCCCGAGTCTATCGAACTCGTCTTCTACGAGTGACCTCTGTGGTACCTCTTTTCCATGTGGGTTTCGAGCTTAGATGCGTTCAGCTCTTACCCCGTGTCGCGTGGCTACTCGGCAGCTGCCCTTCCGGACAACCGATTACACCAGTGGCGACCAAACGTAGTTCCTCTCGTACTATACGTTCGTTCACGTCAGGTACCTCACACCCCCAATAGATAGCAGCCGACCTGTCTCACGACGGTCTAAACCCAGCTCACGACCTCCTTTAATAGGCGAACAACCTCACCCTTGCCCGCTTCTGCACGGGCAGGATGGAGGGAACCGACATCGAGGTAGCAAGCCACTCGGTCGATATGTGCTCTTGCGAGTGACGACTCTGTTATCCCTAAGGTAGCTTTTCTGTCATCTACGGGTCCCATTCCGGAACCTCGTAGGTTCGCTAGACCACGCTTTCGCGTCAGCGTTCCTCGTTGGGAAGAACACTGTCAGACCATCTTGTGCTCTTGCGCTCTTCGCCGGATTCCCGACCCGGCTGAGATGATCTTCGGGCGCGCTCGATATCTTTTCGAGCGCGTACCGCCCCAGTCAAACTGCCCGGCTACCGGTGTACTCCTCCCGGAGTGAGAGTCGCAGTCACCGACGGGTAGTATTTCAATGTTGACTCGGTGGCGTGCTAGCGCACGTACCTGTGTAGCGTCTCCTACCTATGCTGCACATCGGCGACCACGTCTCAGCGACAGCCTGCAGTAAAGCTCTATAGGGTCTTCGCTTCCCCTTGGGGGTCTCCAGACTCCGCACTGGAACGTACAGTTCACCGGGTCCAACGTTGGGACAGTGGCGCTCTCGTTTATCCATTCATGCAAGCCGCTACTGAAGCGGCAAGGTACTACGCTACCTTAAGAGGGTCATAGTTACCCCCGCCGTTGACGGGTCCTTCGTCCTCTTGTACGAGGTGTTCAGATACCCGCACTGGGCAGGATTCAGTGACCGTACGAGTCCTTACGGATTTGCGGTCACCTGTGTTGTTACTAGACAGTCGGAGCGCCCGAGTCACTGCGACCTGCCTCGTCGGAGGCAGGCATCCCTTCTTCCGAAGGTACGGGACTAACTTGCCGAATTCCCTAACGTCGGTTCTCCCGACAGGCCTTGCCTTGCGCTGGCAGAGCACCTGTGTCGGATCTCGGTACGGACACTATGCTTGCCTTTTCACGGGCCCTATGTACGGCTGACTTTCGCTGTTTCGCGTTTCGCTCGCTTCGTACCGTGACGGTTTCCACGAGTTTCCACGATTCGACCGGGCGAGTGCCCGGCTCAGCGTTCCACACGGCGTCGGCGTTTACTGCATAGCGGCGCTGGAATATTAACCAGCTTCCCGTCGGTGTAGTCAAGTTGTGGTACACCTTAGGACCGGCTAACCCTCGGCTGAACGGCAGTGCCGAGGAACCCTTGCTCTTCAGGCCGTCGAGGGTCTCACCCGACTATCGCTGCTACTGTGACCAGGATTGTCGTTACTGGACGGTCCACACGAGCTCTCGCCCGGGCTTCCGTCCGACCAGTACGCCAACCTACACGGTTGCCTTGTGACAGGCACGGCCAGGTCTCGGTGGTAGATTTGAGCCCCGATCATTTTGGGCGCCTCAAACCTCGGCCGGTAAGCTGTTACGCTTTTCTTAGCGGGTAGCTGCTTCTAAGCTCACCTCCCGGCTGTTTAGGGCTTGAGACCACCTTCGAATCGCACTTAATCTACACTTTGGGACCTTAACCCGGCTCTGGGTTGTTCCCCTCACGGT
Organism: Halorubrum sp. AJ67; assembly: GCF_000513435.1. NCBI lineage: Archaea > Methanobacteriati > Methanobacteriota > Halobacteria > Halobacteriales > Haloferacaceae > Halorubrum > Halorubrum sp. AJ67. The sequence continues at coordinate 18,219 of NZ_CBVY010000002.1, forward strand.
ACACAGGCTTACCCCGCGCACCGGACTCCCTTCGTCTACAGCGCCTGCGGGTTTGGAGTTCGACAGGATGGCCGACTCCTCTCGGAGGCGGGTCATCCAATCGGTAGCTCTACCCCGCGGGCTACCTCGGAAGAGGTCATGCTTCGACATGTTTCGGTTGGAACCAGCTGTTGCCAGGCTCGATGGGCCTTTCACCCCTACACACGAGTCACGAGAGGGTATTGTAGAACACCAACTCTAACAGGCCTCCACGTGGCTTTCGCCACGCTTCACCTTGCTCGCGCGTAGATCGCCTGGTTTCGGGTCGCACCCAATTGACTCCCCGCGCTTGAACACGGTGGCCCTCGCACGAATGTGCTGCGGCCGTATCGGTTTCCCTGCGCCTTCCCCGGTTCACGGGTTAGACTCGCCAATCAAGTGCACTCCCTGGGTCGTTTTTCAAAACGCACGACACGACGCCGGCTCGTCTCTCTTCCTACTAGAGAATCGCTTCTCGGTCGTTTTGAGAGACGCCTTGTACGCCCTATCGCTCGATCGCCAGCTGATTTCAGGCCCTATTGCACCGCCCTTTTCGGGGTGCTTTTCAGCGTTCGCTCACGCTACTTGTTCGCTATCGGTCTCGAGGAGTGTTTAGCCTTCTCAGGGGATGCCTGAGGTGTTCACAGAGGATATCCGACCCCTGCTACTCTGGATTTGACGCCATCCGTACTGACTCATCTTACGGGGTTGTCACCCTGTTTCACGCTCCGTTCCAGGAGACTTCAGATGAGTTGTCGAGATTTGGTTGTCAACCCGAACACCACATTGGTCCGAAGGACCTTCGGTTTGGGCTGTGTCGCGTTTACTCGCGGTTACTGACGACATCGCGTTTGCGTTCTTTTCCTGCCCTTACTGAGATGTTTCAATTCAGGGCGTTCCCTATTGCGCGTGGCAATTGTTGAACGGATTCCGATTGGGAGATCTCGTGTTCTTTCCCTCCATGCGGGTCCCACGAGCTTTTCGCAGCTTGGCACGTCCGTCGTCGGCTCTCGAGCCGAGCCATTCACCAGCTGGCACAGTAGCCAGTAGTGTGTCAGCCAACTCTCAGAAGAGAGTGCTGACGGTGTCAGAAATACTCGTCAGAGTATTCCGACTGTATATGGTTCACTGACGTTCCACGAACTCGGATGAGTTCAGTGGACGTCTGGATCGCACGTATACACGGTTGTCATCGAATCGCCCCGGGTGTGTGCGGGGCGTTCGTCGAACCCTTCCCATCCGCGGTTTCCCGGGATGGTGCATCGGTCGTCGTGTTCAATCCGAGTCGCGTCTCCCACTTAAGGGGACGGATTTGGACTGAACGGACATGGACTCACTGGGATTCGAACCCAGGGCATCCTCCTTGCAAGGGAGGCACTCTACCGCTGAGCTATGAGCCCACCTTCCCTGTGGGGAAGGTCTGTCTCGCGTGTTGTGTGGGCCGTGGTCGTTCTAGGGTGTCCAAGCCGGTGGGTGGACGGACGTACACAGACTAGTGCGAATGAGTAGTGACCGTTCTGGTGAACGGTCGTAAGGTGAGCCTCCCGTGTGGGAGGTCTCGGGTCGGTGGAGGTGATCCAGCCGCAGATTCCCCTACGGCTACCTTGTTACGACTTAAGCCCCCTTGCGAAGCCCAGATTCGACGTGCGTGGCACGCCTCATCCGGACCTCACTCGGGTGCTTTGACGGGCGGTGTGTTGGCAAGGAGCAGGGACGTATTCACCGCGCGCTTGTGACACGCGATTACTACCGAATCCAGCTTCATGTGGGCGAGTTGCAGCCCACAATCCGAACTACGATCGAGTTTCTGAGATTACCGTCTCCTTTCGGAGTTGGAACCCTTTGTCTCGACCATTGTAGCCCGCGTGTTGCCCAGCACATTCGGGGCATACTGACCTACCGTTGCCCGTTCCTTCCTCCGTGTTAGCCACGGCGGTCCTCCTACTGTCCCCAGCTACCTCGCGGTACTGCTGGCAAGTAAGGATGCGGGTCTCGCTCGTTGCCTGACTTAACAGGACGCCTCACGGTACGAGCTGACGGCGGCCATGCACCTCCTCTCTGAACCTCGGATAAGGTCATCAACCTGGTCGTCATTAGTACAGTCGATGCTGGTGAGATGTCCGGCGTTGAGTCCAATTAAACCGCAGGCTCCTCCGGTTGTAGTGCTCCCCCGCCAATTCCTTTAAGTTTCATCCTTGCGGACGTACTTCCCAGGCGGTCTGCTTAGCGGCTTCCCTGCGGCACAGCACCCACTCGTAGTGGGAGCCACACCTAGCAGACATTGTTTACGGCCAGGACTACCCGGGTATCTAATCCGGTTCGAGACCCTGGCTTTCGTCCCTCACTGTCGGATCCGTTCTCGCGACGTGCTTTCGCCATCGGCGGTCCGTCCAGGATTACGGGATTTCACTCCTACCCCGGACGTACCCGTCGCGCCTTCCGGTCCCAAGCCACGCAGTTTCTACCGGGCGTCCACCTGTTGGGCAGGTGGATTTCCCGATGGACTTGCGTGGCCAGCTACGGACGCTTTAGGCCCAATAAGATCGGCCATCACTTGGGCTGCCGGTATTACCGCGGCGGCTGGCACCGGTCTTGCCCAGCCCTTATTCTGGTACCGCCTTAGGGTACCGAAAAGCACAGGCGCTATGCCTGTGCACTTGGGATCCCCCTATCGCACTGTCGTGCAGTGTAAAGGTTTCGCGCCTGCTGCGCCCCGTAGGGCCCGGAATCTTGTCTCAGATTCCGTCTCTGGGTTCTCACTCTCATGACCCATACCGATTATTGGCACGGTGGGCCGTTACCCCACCGTCTACCTAATCGGCCGCAGCCACATCCTTCGGCGCCGGAGCGTTTGGCATACCACTCATTCCAGTGGTGGTATGGTATGTACTATTAGCCTCAGTTTCCCGAGGGTATTGTACTCCGAAGGGTAGTTTGGCCACGTGTTACTGAGCTATTCGCCACGAGTATGAACTCGTACGACTAGCATGGCTAAATCGGATCCCAATAGCAATGGCCTCCGGCAGGATCAACCGGAATGAGTATCCTTCGAGCCTGATTCCCGGCTCGAAGGGGGTGTTGGCGGGTGTCAATCTCGTTGGAGACGAGAGTTGACACACCATTGCATTGGTCTGTGTGGTGTCCGGTTCCAGCCAGCGGCTTGGATGGCACCGAACGACCACGGCTCACATCAGATCGCCGCTTACGCCGGAGCGCAGGGGGCGCGATCCTCATCGGGTGAGTCGGACAAGCCGACTCTGCGAAACCGGGCCGAATTGAACGGCCCGAGTCCGCGGTGCGTTCTTCGCGTATTGACCGAACGGGCTTATACACTTAAGCACGTCGGAACGCTTTCGACCGGCCGCGTCTGCGGCCGACCGGTGCCCCCACGTCGGGGGCTCCTCGCATTTCTTCGAATGCCCGGGTTGTATTTAACCCCGTCGAACTATCTGCGCCACGTCATGCGATTTCATGGAACGGTTCGCGGGAGACCGATCGGTCGAGACGCGATAGTATCGAGGTGAAACTATGTCAGTCGGGAGGTCACGTGAACGAGAGTCAGGGATATATTTCTCCAAAATTTGTCATATGTTCGGGACAGGATTTCTGGCTCGTCACGCGAGTCTGCGATCGAACATCGTATCCCAGTGATAGCCGGTCGTTTATACCACGGGCGTTTATAAGGGAGGGGGCCACATATAAAAGCGAACGATGACGAACCCTGCAGACTCGATCGAGATTCAAAACGTTGTTGCATCGACGGGTATCGGTCAGGAGCTCGATTTGGAGGCGCTCGCGGAGGACCTCCCGGGCGCGGATTTCAACCCCGACAACTTCCCCGGCCTCGTGTACCGGACCCAAGAGCCGAAGGCGGCTGCACTCATCTTCCGTTCGGGCAAGATCGTCTGCACGGGCGCGAAGAGCATCGACGACGTCCACGAGGCGCTCGGCATTATCTTCGAGAAGCTCCGGGGCCTCCAGATCCCCGTCGAAGACGACCCGGAGATCACCGTTCAGAACATCGTGTCGAGCGCGGATCTCGGGCACAACCTCAACCTCAACGCCCTCGCGATTGGTCTCGGTCTCGAGGACGTGGAGTACGAGCCGGAGCAGTTCCCCGGACTCGTCTACCGGATGGATGAGCCCGAGGTCGTCATTCTCCTCTTCGGGAGCGGAAAGATCGTCATCACGGGCGGCAAACGCACCGATGACGCGGAGGAGGCGGTCGAAGAGATCGTCGAACGTATCGAAGGACTCGGGCTGCTCGGCTGACGCGGTCCCGCATCGATCGGTCTGTTCGGAAGCCCTTGTTTCAATAAGGCCGACGGAGCGTTGGGGGGCTGAATCCGGGTTGTACGGCCCGATTACGCGTCCGCGTCTTCGGTGAGTACCTCTTTCACGACGCTCGGATCCTCCAGAAGCTGGTGTTTCGTGTAGCTGCCCTCGGCGCTGCCGCCGCTGTGTTTCGACTGTTCGATGATGTCTAGGAACGCGTGTTCCTTCAAGAGGTCGCGGACACGCCGGAGCGAGAGGCTGTCAGAACCCTCCTGTCGACAGATGTTCTCGTATATCTCGTACACCCGGCTCGTTCGGAACCCGTCCTGCCGGCCGTTCGAGAGCGACAACAGCGCAAGCGCCTGGAGGACGTACCGTGAGTGCGGCGTGGATCCGCGGATGAGCTCTCGGAACCGGTCGGTCTCCGCTCGCTCGCGCGCCTGCGTGACGAACTCCTCGCGGACCGTGGGTTCACCGTTCGCCTGAGCGATCTCGCCAGCGTACCGGAGGATGTCGATCGCCTTCCGGGCGTCGCCGTGTTCGCGTGCGGCGAGCGCAGCGGCACGGGGGATCGTCGACGGTTCGAGGACATCGTCGTGGAAGGCGTCCGCGCGCGCCTGCATGATTTCCCGGAGTTGATTCGCGTCGTACGGCGGGAAGACGAACTCGCGTTCACACAGGCTCGATTTGACCCGTTCGTCCATCCGGTCTTTGTACTGGATCTTGTTGCTGATCCCGACAACACCGAGCTTACAGTCGGTGATCTTTCCGGCCTCGCCGGCGCGGGACAGCTGCATCAGGATGGCGTCGTCGTCGAGTTTATCGATCTCGTCGAGGAGGATCAAGACCACGTCGTATCGCTGATCGAGGATTCGCCAGAGGCGCTTGTAGTACGTGGACGTCGAGAGCCCTTTGTCGGGAACGTTGATACCGGTCTCCTCGGGGTCGTTGACACCCTCGGCGATGGTCTGGACCGCCTGCGTTTCCGTAGTGTCTTGGGCGCAATCGACGTAGGCGAACGTCGCCGTGACGCCCTCCTCGCTGGCTGTCGAAACGAGCCGCTTCGAGACGTACTTCGCACACAGCGATTTGCCGGTGCCCGTCTTCCCGTAGATGAGCACGTTGCTCGGACTCTGCCCGAAGATGGCCGGGTTGACCGCCGTCGCCAGGTCGGCTATCTCGTCATCTCGACCGACGATACGCCCCTCGCCCGGGAGGTGGCTGATCTCGAGGAGTTCCTTGTTCGCGAAGATGGGGTCCTCTCTCGTGAAGAGGTCGTCCGCTGCGTCCATGAGGGAGACACCGCGTTTCCGGTGAAATGCGTTCCGTTTTCGTCACCGCGCGGAGAGAGCAGTCCAAGCGTTGATTGGTGTTTGAGACACACACCGTGTTTCCGGTGAAATGGAGGATAGGGGTGTGGGTCGGGGATAGGGGTGTGGGTCGGGGATAGGGGTGTGGATCGGGATAGAAGCGTGGATGAGGAATCGTGAGGATCGGTTTCAACATGAATGAAAATCTACAGTCGCAATCGGAGAGTAGAGAAAACAGCGGTCAGAGGAGGGAAAAACAGCAATCAGAGAGCGAGATGAGCATCAATCGGAGGACCGAAACGGCAGTAGCGTGAGAGCGTCAACCCGTCGTATTTCACCGGAAATGAGGTGTACGACGAGGGCGTCCCGTTCCATCGGGGGGAGACCGCGTTTCCAGTGAAATACCGGACCGACTCCTAGTGAGCCGTTGACGACTCCACTTGACGAGCGCTACTCCGGATTAGGTAATAAATCCTGTTGTTCTGTATTAGACACAAAGGGATCTTAGCGTCATACCGACATCCTACTCACACCCATCTGACCCCCAATTTCACCGGAAACACGGTGTGTCTCTCCGAGCAAAAACGAGCTCGACCGTTGCGCAAACTACCGTTCGAGGGAGTCTCGGACCTCGTACCGCACGCCGTCTTCGCGGAGTCGCGTCGTATGTCGGGAGAGTTCGTCGGTCGATACGAGCAACAGCACGTTCAGCCCGCGGAGGGCGGCCTGCGAGACGCCCGTTGCCGACCCGAACCGGACGTCCGGCCGGAGGCCGGTTCGGGTCGCGAGCGCGTACGCCTCCGTCCCGCCGACCGCAATCAAGTCCGCCGCCGCGGCGCGGTCCGTAATGACGTCGGAGGACGGGGGATCCCCTTCTGTCACCGCCGGGACCGGAACGACCGTCACCACGCCCGGGTCGTACTCCACGACGCCCTCGAACTCGGTGACGCCAACCGCCTCCCCCGCCTCGCCACCGGTGACGACGACGGCGGTCGCCGACCCGCCCTCGGGAACAGCGTGTAACACGCCGTCGCGCATCACGAGGCCGACCTCGTCGCCCTCCTCGACCGCGTCGGCCGCGACGGCAGCGTCGACGTCGACGCTTCCCAAGACGTCGTCAGACACCCGAGAGACGAACTCCGAGAGGGCATCGGTCCGCGTGATGATCCAGTCGACACCCTCCTTCGTCACCTCGTACCGACCCCGACCGCGCTTCTCCACGTACCCGCCGTCGACTAAGTCCCTGACGTAGTCGCTCACGGCCTGTGAGGTCACGCCGATGACGTCCGCGATCTCCTCTTGGCTCACGGCGGGTTGTCGCGCCGCGATCTCGACGAGAACTCGGTATCGAGTCGCATCGCGCCGGTTGTCGAGCACTCGCGGTGCGGTCGCCTCGCCCGGATCCTCGCTCGGTTCCATACCAATATTGTCGTAGTTGGAAACAAGTAAATTTGGTGTACGGCCACCCCGTGACGAAACGAGACCGCGAGTCTCGAACCTCCGTTCCGGTTGTGCGTGAAAACGAAGAAACTCGAAACGGAATCGGCCGCAGCCACTCACGTGTCCCGCAGACACATGCGATTCCGGTGCGGACGCGACGTGGCTACTCTCGCACGGACGCGATACCCCTACTCTCGCACGGACGCGATACCCCTACTCTCGCACGGACGCGATACCCCTACTCTCGCACGGACGCGATACCCCTACTCTCGCACGGACGCGACGCGGCTACTCCTGTGCGTCCACGACGGCGACGCTGGCGAGGTTGACGATGTCTTTCACCTCGTCGCCGCGCTGGAGCACGTGGACCGGCTGGTCCATGCCGACGAGCATCGGTCCGATGGCCTCGGCACCGCCGAGGCGCTGAAGCAGTTTGTACCCGATGTTCCCGGCTTCGAGGTTCGGGAACACGAGGACGTTCGCCGCGTCGTCGAGTTCGGAAAACTCGTAGGTCCCGTTGAGGATGTCGTCGACGACTGCGGTGTCGGCCTGCATCTCTCCGTCGACGGGGAAGTTGACGCCATCATCCGACTGGAGGATGTTCACCGCGTCCCGCGGCTTCCGCGTCCCCTCGTTGTCGACGCTGCCGAAGTTGGAGTACGACAGCATCGCCGCGCGCGGTTCGACGTTGAACCGTCGCGCGAGGTCGGCGGTGTGGCGCGTCACCTCCGCCAGCGTCTCTGCGTCCGGGTCCTGGTTGACCGTCGTGTCGGCACAGAAGATGACCCGGTTCTTGAACGTCAGCATGTAGACGCCGGCGACGGTATCCGTGTCCTCGGCCGATCCGACGATCTGAAGCGGTGGGCGAAGCGCCGACGGGTAGTGGTGCGTGAGTCCGGTGAGCATCGCGTCGACGTCGCCGGTCTCCACCATGACGCTGCCGAGGTAGTTGGTGTCCCGCTCGACCAGATCGTCCGCCTCGCGTTTCGTGATCCCCTTGCGCTTGCGGAGTTCGTACAGCCGCTCGCCGTACCCGGAGACGTCTCGGTTGTCGGGGTCGACGACCTCGGGCTGGAACGAGAGACCGAGCTCGGCCGCGGTCCGCGAGATGGTGTCGGCGTCGCCGAGCAACACCGGCTCCGCGATCCCCTGCTCGGAGAGCTGATAGGCCGCGCGGATCATCTTCTCGTCGGTGCCCTCGGCGAGCGCGATCCGCTTCGGATCGCTCTTCGCTTTGTTCAACACGACCCGCATCATTTCCCGGGACTTCCCTAAGCGGGCTTCGAGCCGCTCGCGGTACTGCTCCAGATCGATCTCGGTCCGCGCCGATCCGGACTCCATCGCGGCCTCCGCGACGCGCGGAGCCAACTCGAACAACACCCGAGGATCGAGCGGCTTCGGGATGACGTAGTCGGGACCGAACTGGAGGGGGTCGTCGCCGTACGCCTTCACGACCGCGTCCGGGACGTCCTTGCGCGCGAGGTCGGCGAGCGCCTCCGCGGCGGCCGCCTTCATCTCCTCGTTGATCTCCGTCGCGCGCACGTCGAGCGCGCCCCGGAACAGGAAGGGGAACCCGAGAACGTTGTTCACCATGTTCGGGTAGTCCGAGCGCCCCGTCGCCATGATCACCGTGTCGTCGCGGGCGTCCTTCGCGTCCTCGTAGGTGATCTCCGGGTCGGGGTTCGCCATCGCGAAGATGATCGGGTCGGCGGCCATCGACCGAACCATCTCCTGTGAGACGATTCCGCCGACGGAGAGACCGACGAACACGTCGGCACCCTCCATGGCGTCGGCGAGGTCGCCGCCCTCGACCGGACTGGCGAACTGGCTCTTGTACTCGTTGACGTCGCCCGCCTCGACGCGCTCCTCGGTGATGATGCCGGAGGAGTCACACATCGTGATGTTCTCCTCGCGCGCGCCGAGCGAGACGTAGAACCGGGCCGTCGCGATGGCGGACGCGCCGGCACCGGAGAAGACGATGTCGAGCTCGGAGAGCTCCTTGTCGGAGATATCGACCGCGTTCATCAGCGCCGCGCCGGAGATGATCGCGGTGCCGTGCTGGTCGTCGTGGAACACCGGCACGTCCATCTCCTCCCGGAGCCGCTCCTCGATTTTGAAGCACTCAGGGGCCTTGATGTCCTCTAAGTTGATCCCGCCGAACGTTGGCTCCATCGCCTTCACCGCCTCGCAGAACGGATCGACGGAGTCGATGTCGAGTTCGATGTCGAACACGTCGATGTCGGCGAAGCGCTTGAACAGCACGCCTTTCCCCTCCATGACGGGCTTCGACGCGGACGCGCCGATGTCCCCGAGCCCGAGGACGGCGGACCCGTTGGACACGACGGCGACGAGGTTCCCCTTCGCCGTGTACTCGAAGACCGACTCGGGGTCGGCCGCGATGTCGCGGCACGGGGCCGCGACTCCCGGCGAGTAGGCTAACGAGAGGTCTCGCTGCGTGTTCGTGGGTTTCGTCGTCTCGATCGCGATCTTTCCGGGCGGGTCCTGTCGGTGGTACTCCCGCGCGTCATCATCCAGTCCCATATCTCCCTCCATTCATGAACGGAGTAAAAAGGTATCCGATGGTGTCGAATATACGATTCGACGTTCGACGATACGATCAACCCCCAACGCCCGGCTCTCACTCCTCACTCGCCGCCGATTCCGGGGGCAGCGGTGCCGACCCCGGGTCAATGCCGGCGAGCGTCGAGACCTCGAAGGCGATCAGGTACGTCCGCGCCACCAGTCGGACCGGAAGCGCGAGGGCCACCGTGGCGGCGACCGCACAGACCAGCACCGCGACGAGGACGACCCCACCCGCGGTCGTCCCGACCAGTGCCCCGAGTCCACCGAGCGGAACCGCTGCGAACACCAGCGCGACGAGGGCGACCACGCCGACGACACCGCCCGCAAAGGCGATCGCGACGGCCTGAACGAATCCGACGCCGGCCGCGACGACCGCGTGGACCGCGAGGTAGGCGACAACGTCGAGCGGCGATCCGCGGACCGACGACCACACCCGACGCCACCCGGCGAGGACGCCCGTCTCGCGGGCGACCATCGTCGGCGAGACGAGTTCGAACGTGAGACGGCTCCCGAGGACGCAGACCGCCGCGAATACGACGCAGAACGCGCCGAGCGCCGCGGTCCCGACCGTCGACAGGCCGGAGAGACCGCCCGTCGAAACGCCGAACAGCCGGGTCGGCTCGGAGTCGGCGGCGACAGCGAACGCGACGG
>NZ_CBVY010000002.1:29991-30932 GCF_000513435.1 Halorubrum sp. AJ67
GCGTCGACGCCCTCGGGGGCGACGTACCGCCCGCGGCCGCGGACGCCCTCGTCGGGGCCGCCGACGCGATCGGGGAGTACGTGCGGACCGGCGACGAGGAAGCGCTGACGCGCGCCAACGATCGCATCGACGACGCGACCGGCAACGACCTCGATCCGACGGGGACGTGAGGAGAGGGGCGGTCCCGCGCCGTCCGTCCGCCCGCGAACGGCTCACTCCGCGCCGGGATCGACCACCGTGTTCGAGAGGGTTCCGACCCCCTCGTAGGTGATCTCGACGCGCTCGCCGGGTTCGACGAGACCGGGGTTTGCGGGGCTGCCGAAGGCGATACAGTCGCCCGGTTCGAAGGTGAATCGCTTCGAAAGGTACGAGACGATCTCGTGTGGTCCGAACAGCATCAGCTCCGTGTTGGCGTCCTGACGCGTCTCGCCGCCGACGGTGGTCTCGATGTCGAGGTCCGTCGGGTCCACGTCGGTCTCGATCCACGGTCCGAGCGGTGCCGACCCGTCGAACGCCTTGCGCGCGGTCCGGCCCTGTTGGTCGAGCGCGTCGACGTCGTTCATGACCGTGTAGCCGCGCACGACCTCTGGAACCTCGTCGGGTTCGAGGTCGCGGCAGCGCTCGCCGATCACCGCCACCAGTTCGCCGGCGTAGGTCAGTTCGTCGGTCCACTCGGGATACCGGATCGCCTCCCCGTGCGCGAGCAGGCTCGTCGGCGGCTTGATGAAGAAGTCCGGCTCCTCGGGCCGCTCGTAGTCCATCTGGTCGAGCGTCTCCGCGTAGTTACGGCCGACGCAGTACAGCGCACTCGGGTCGCACGGGGGGAGCAGCCGCCCGTCGCGACCGACCTCGTAGCGGCCGTCGTCGGCGACGATCGTGCCGTCGACGTGGCGGCCGGCCACGGGACCGTCGGGCGGTGAGCAGTCGAGCGAGTCGCATGC
>NZ_CBVY010000002.1:34627-36681 GCF_000513435.1 Halorubrum sp. AJ67
CCGCCGATGGTGTCCGAGTGGCCGCCGAGGTACTTCGTCAGCGACTGGGAGACGATGTCCGCGCCGTGTTCGAGCGGGCGCTGGAGGTACGGCGTCGCGAACGTATTGTCGACCGCACAGAGCGCGTCGCCCTCGTGGGCGATGTCGGACAACGCGGCGATGTCGTTGACGTTCATCAGGGGGTTCGTCGGCGTCTCGACCCACACGAGCTCCGTCTCCTCGCGCATGGCCTCCCGGACCGCGTCGTGGTCCCGAGTGTCGACGAACGTGGTCTCGATGTCGTACTCGTCGTACACCTGCGTCAGGATTCGGTGGGTCCCGCCGTACACGTCGTCGCCCGCGACGACGTGGTCGCCCGCGGAAAGCAGGTTCAGGACCGTGTTAATCGCGCCCATTCCCGAGGAGAAACAGCGGGCGTGGCTGCCCGATTCCAGCGAGGCGAGGTTCGCTTCGAGGTCGGTGCGCGTCGGATTCCCCGTCCGACTGTACTCGTAGCCGCGGTGGTCGCCGGGCGCGTCCTGCTCGTACGTCGAGTTCGCGTGGATCGGGGTCATCAGTGCCCCCGTCTCCGGGTCCGGTTCCTGTCCGGCGTGGATCGCGCGAGTCTCGAAGCGGCGGTCGTCGGCGCTGTCGCCGTCGCCGTCGTCGGATCGGTCGCTCATGGGTGAGCCACGTCGCCGAGGGAGGTGATTCTTCCCCTTTGGATCGTCCGCGGAGGGGCACGCGTCGCTCGCGGCACGGGAGATGCCGCTCGGAGAGCGAGAGCGGTCACCCGTAAACCGAGACGCGTCGCTCGCGGTGTGAGAGTGGATGCTCGGTCAGGGATTTGAACCCTGGTCGTCGGCTGACTTCCGAACCGGCGCTGACGCGCCGCGTCCGCCGAAAGGCCAACATGATTGGCCGGACTACACCAACCGAGCGTAAACCACGCTTACGTCGGGGACGATTTAACTCTTCTCAACTCCCCGCAGCGTGAGAGGGGAACACACGCGACCGCGACGCGGTCGTCGTCGCGCGCGGACCGCGATTCGGGGCGTTACTCGTCGATGTCGACTTTCTCGATCTCGACGGCCTCGCGGGGGTCGTCGTTGCGGCCGGTCGGCACGCCGCCGATCTCCTCGACGACGTCCATCCCGTTGATCACCTGCCCGAAGACGGCGTGTTTGCCGTCGAGGTGGGGCGTGGCGTCGAGCGTGATGAAGAACTGCGAACCGTTCGTATTCGGGCCGGAGTTCGCCATCGAGAGGATGCCCGGGCCGTCGTGGGTCAGGTCGTCGTGGAACTCGTCGGCGAACTCGTAGCCGGGGCCGCCGCGGCCGTTCTCCATCGGGTCGCCGCCCTGGATCATGAAGTCGTCGATGACGCGGTGGAAGACGATACCCTCGTACAACGAATCGCCGCGGACCTCGCCCGTCTTGGGGTCCTCCCACGTGTTCGTGTCGCGCGCCGGCTCCGCGTCGGCGGCGGGGTCGTGGCGGGCCAGACCGAGGAAGTTCTCGACCGTCTTCGGCGCGCGGTCGGCGAACAGCTCGACGACGATGTCGCCGTGGTTGGTCTGGAGTGTCACCTGCGGGTTGTCGGGGTTGGAAACCTCTCGTGCCATATCCTTGAGGACGGACGCGCGCCGGAAAACCCTGCCCATCCGCGCGGTGCCCATCCGCGGGCGACTCGCCGACCGCGAACACCGCCCTTATGAACGAACGCCGCCGACGCGACGGCATGAGTTCGACCCCAATCTTGACCGTCGCCGCGCTCCTCGTCGGGGTGACGGTCGGCGCGCTGTTCGCGTTCCTCCGCGTCCCGATCCCCGCGCCGCCGGAGCTGCCGGGCGTGGTAGCGATCGTCGGGATCTACCTCGGGTTCAAGATCGTCGGCTACGCCGGCGTCGGCTTCGACCTGCTCGACGCGCTCGGGCTGTGACGCTCGCCGATCCGGTGTCCCGATCTCGGCGCTGACCGCCCCGCCGACCGGTATCATCCTCTGCGGACGAGTATCGTTTTCCGCCGGCCGGTATCGTTTTCCGCCGGCCGTGAGCAGTATCGCGTATGTACGAC
>NZ_CBVY010000002.1:36701-40906 GCF_000513435.1 Halorubrum sp. AJ67
CCTATCCCCTGTGTGCCTTGCCCTCCCACGACTGGTACGGGCCGCGGTCCCGAGCCGACTCGTCGTCGTCGGTGCCCTCGCCGTCCGCGATACCCTCGTCGCCGTCCGAGCCCCCGGTCGCGTCGTCGTCGTCGGACATCACCCGCCGGCGCGCATCGCTTTCTGCCGGTACTTCGGGAGGAGATCGGCGAGCGCGTCGGGATCGCCGGCGAACTCGGCGGTCACCTCCGTGATTTTGATGGCGGCCGCGGCGGTCACCTTCTCGGCGCTGAGGGCCACCCGCCACCCGTCGCCGTCCACGCGGGTCGCCTCCGCGGGGTCGTCGGTCCCCACCAGTTCGCCGCCGAGGTTCCTGAGGTAGTGGGCCGCGAGCCGGCGAGAGATGCCGCGGTACGCCACCGTCTCGCGTTCCCATCCCTCCTCGGCCGGGGGGAGACCGGGCGCGCTCGCGTCGCCGTCGGCCTCCTCGACCGACGCGGATCCGTCGTCGCTCATGCGCCCCCCGCGACCGGCGGGAAGACGGAGAGGCGGTCGCCGTCCGCCATCGGCGTGTCGAGGCCGTCGAGGTGGAGTACCTCGCGACCGTTCTTCAGGACGTTTATCTGCGGCGCGAGCTCGCCGTCGACGATCAGGCGGCCCGCCATTCCCTCGTACTCCGACTCCAGCTCTCGAAGAACGTCGCCGACGGTCGATCCGTCGGCGAACTCCGCGTCGACGGTCTTCCCGCCGGCGGCCTCGCGAAACGTTGCGAAGAACCGCAGTTCCAGTTCCATAGGCGTATGTCGTGTCGCGGCGGCTTAAAAGCGGCCGGCCGCGGAAGCGATCGCGGGTCGAAAGAGCCGACCGCGGAAGCGGCTACAGGTCGAAACAGTCAGGTGCGGAAGCGGCTACAGGTCGGAGAGCCGGATCCCGTCTTCGACCAGCCGGAAGTTGCGCTCGCGGTCGAGATCGTCGGCGAGCCACTCGTGGTCGTACAGCTGGCCGATGAGTTCGAGGTAGAGGTTCCGCCACGCGATCGCGTAGATGGGCGACTGCCCCCACGCGCGCAGTTCCGGGACGAACTCGTGGTAGGTACTTGCCTGCGACTCCATGCGTTCGACCGCGTCGGCGACGACTTCGGCCGCCTCGTCGGGGTCCGCCTCCGCGAGGGCGTCGTTCAGTCGCGACTGGATCCCCGCGATGGCGCGTCGCATGTCGCGTTCGGCGGTCCCTTCCTCCTCCGGGAGCGACTCGACGACGCCCTTCGGCACGCCGAGTTCGATCTCTGGCATGCGATCAGTTCGGGGGAGCGCGCTCAAAAAACCCGTCCACCCGGCTCCGATCGCTTCTGCGATCGACTCACGGTGTCGGCGCGGCCTTCTGGAGCGCGGTCTCGGCGATGTTACCGCCGTAGTCGGCCGATCGGAGGACGGAGTCGACCACCAGCCCGAGCAGTTGCGCGCGCGTCGGGTCGAGTTCGCGGAGGAGTTCGTCGATGGCCCGGACGCGCTCGTCGATCGCCCTGACGCCGGTTCGGGCCTCGTTCGCCCGGCGCGTCGCCGCCTCGGTGTCGTCGTCGAACAGCGCGTCCATCGCCGCGTCGATTACGTCGACGGCGTCGCCGTGGAGGTCGCTCACCGCCTCGACGACCTCGTCCGGGAGCGGGTCGTCGATGTTCAGCGTCAGGTGCGCGATCTTCGTCGCGTGGTCGCCGATCCGCTCCAACTGGCGGGCGCTGGAGTGGTAGTCGAAACACTCCTCGCGCGGGAGACCGAGCTCCTCGGCGGCCTTCGGCGTTCGCAGCGTGGCGCGGAAGATCCGCGAGACGACGAGCCACAGCCGGTCGAGGTCGTCGTCGCGACCGATGACGTCGCGCGCGAGGTCGTGCTCGCGCTCCGCGAGCGCGGCGATCGCGTCTTCGAGCATCGACAGGGAGATCAGCCGCATCCGCGTGACCGCGTTGTGGATGGAGAGCTCCGAGGAGTCGAGTAAGTCCTGAACGACGACGCGGTCGCGCGTCTCCTCTAACACCTCCAGCCCGACGAGGCTCTGGACCGCGTCGCGGATCGTCGAACGCTGCTCGGTGCTGATCTCGGCCGCCTCCAGTTCGATGACGTCGAAGCCGCTGACGTACATCGTCGTCACCGCGCGGCGGAGCGCCTGCCCGGACAGGTCCGTGATGTCGAGCGTCCCCCGCGTCCGCTCCGCCTCCGAGCGCGGCGTGAGAAACAGCGAGTCGCCGTCCGGGTGGAACTCGATCTCCGTCCCGGCCTCGACGTCGTTGGCCGTCGCCCACGTCTTCGGAATCGAAACGGTGTACGTCGATCCGCCGGTGACTTGGACCTTCCGCGTTTCCATACCCCACCCTCGGGAGCGAATCACCTTAATTTTGATCAAAATATATACCTCGGTGCTCCCCCGATACTCACGGTCGAATTTGGGAGTAAAAGACTCAGTGACTGGTGGATTCGAAGTTGGAGAATGAGAAATAGGCCGATTAGGTCAATATTATATAGAAATATATAGCCACGCGATTCCGCGGTCTCACAGAGGCACGAGGCGGAATCCCATGACTTCAGTCGTGGGAGGAAGCCGACAGAATGCTACACAGTCAAACCACGCGGTTACGCAGGTCCTCGCCGGCGTCGAGTCGCGCGACGTTGTCGGCGAGGATGTCAGCGACGCGCTCGTAGTACTCGGGGGTGTGGCCGGCGTTGTGCGGCGTGATCGTCGCGTTCGACAGCCCCCAGAGCGGGTGGTCCTCCGGGAGCGGCTCCGGGTCGGTGACGTCGAGCGCCGCGCCGCGGATGCGGTTGTTCCGCAGTTCCGTCACCAAGGCGTCGGTGTCGACGACCGGACCGCGGGCGATGTTGACCAAGACGGCGTCGGGCCGCATCGTTCGGAGCGCGTCGGCGTCGACCAACCCCCGCGTCGCCTCGGTGAGCGGACACGCCAGCACGACGTACTCCGCGTCGGCGACGGCCTCGTGGAACTCGTCGAAGCCGTATACCTCGTCGGTCGGACCGCCCTTCTCGGGGGAGTAGCGGACGCCGACCGTCTCGACGTCGAACGACTCCAGCCGGTCGACGACCGCCTGTCCGATGGCCCCGAGTCCGACCACCGCGACCGTCGAGCCGTACACCTCTGTCGTCTCGTAGGTGCGCCACTCGCGCCGGGACTGCTGGCGGTACGCGCGGTGGAACTGACGCGCGTGCGCGATCATCGACCCGACGACGTGTTCGGCGATGTTCGGCCCGTGGACGCCGGACGCGTTCGTCACGGCGACCCCGTGGTCGGCCAGCGCCTCCCGCGGGAGGTGGCCCGTGCCCGCGAACACGCAGGCGAACAGCTCCAGCTCCTCGGCGGCGGCGAGCAGTTCCTCGTCGATGTTGAGACCGACGGCGATCCGCGCGGTCCGAATGAGCTCGCGCTACCTCGGACCGGGGTTGCGGACTCGGGACGGACCCTCGGGCGTTACGGGGGGACGCCCGTTTCCGGCGGAGGTGCCGGGCCCGGCCTAGGTTTCGTCGGGTCCCAGTCCGTGGATCGTCTGTCGGAGCACCAGAACGTCTGGATCGCTCATGGCCGAGAGACTCGGCGCGGCCGTGATAAAATATGGCCGTGGGAAGCGGTGAGCGCCCTACGCGATCGGACGTGATCGGAAGCGACCCGCGAGCCCGAGGGTCGGATCCGTACTCCCTACGAGAGCGCCGCGTCGAATGCCGCCCGAAGGTCGGCCTTCATGTCGTCGACGTGTTCGATCCCCACGGAGACTCGAATGAGGCCGTCGGTGAGCCCCGCCGCGAGCCGCTCCTCGCGCGGGATGGCCGCGTGGGTCATCGCGGCCGGCTGCTCGATGAGGCTCTCGACGCCGCCGAGCGACTCCGCGAGGGTGAACACCTCGGTCTCGCTCACGACGGTGGAGGCCTCCTCCAAGGTGCCGTCGAGTTCGAAGGAGAGCATGCCGCCGAAGTCGTCCATCTGCTCGGCCGCCAGCTCGTGGTCCGGGTGCGACTCCAGTCCGGGGTAGTAGACGCGCTCGACCGCGTCGTGTCCCTCCAGCCACTCGGCGAGCGCCATCGCGTTCTCGCAGTGGCGGTCCATCCGAACGGGGAGCGTCTTCGTCCCCCGGAGGACGAGGAAGGCGTCGAACGGTCCCGGCGTCGCGCCGACGGAGTTCTGATAGAAGCCGAGCCGCTCGTCAACCCTCCGCGTCATCGACGATG
>NZ_CBVY010000002.1:44768-46556 GCF_000513435.1 Halorubrum sp. AJ67
GGCGTCTCCATCCCGTCGACGCGGACCAGAAGGGAGTTGCCGTCGACGTTCGTCGCGTCCACCACGCCCGAGAGCCGCAGCCCGGTCGCGGGCGTCGGCCCGACGGTGACGTGATCGCCCGCGTCGAAGGGACCGACCGGACCGCGGATCACGAGTTCGGCGCGGCACAGTTCGGGGTTCGCGACGCTCGACAGGTCGATCTCCGCGACCGTGACGTCCTCGACAGGGGCTCCCTCGCGCTCGACGGGGGTCGTCGCGGCGTCCTCCAGCCGCTCGATGCCGAGTACGTCGTACGCGCTGTCGGTCGGGACGTAGCCGCCGTCGGGACCGGCGACCCCCTCGACGAGACCGAGCGTTCGGAGGCTTCCCATCCGGTTGCGAACCGTCCCCGCGTTGCGGTCGATGGCGTCGGCTATCTCGCGTCCCTGTACCGGCGCGTCCCGCCCCTCGGAGAGGTTCACGAGCGCGGTGAGCACGCGATTCTGGCTGGAACTCAACTCAATGTTCGACATGGATATATCGACCGCAGTTTAGACAATAAATGTTCGTATATAACGACATTATATGCTTGATACCGGCGTATATCCGGATCAAAGTTGAATATATAGATTCCTATGGTTCCGAAGTGAGTAATCGTGAGGGCAGCCACCCAAACGGAGATGAATTCCGTGAGTATAGAAGTTATATGGGGAATAATCCATGTACGTGTACAAATTTATGCTAATATCTACAGGTAGTGGGTGAAGAGTCTCAATTCCTTATATTATCTACACCGCAGGTATTTACCGGGGCGAACGGAAGCCGCGGACAACCGATGACGATTCGGATCGACGAACGGAGCGGAGTCGGCGGGCGGCTCGTTCGAGCCGGAGTACCGACGGGCCAGGAGGGAGAGATCGATGGCTGACCGCGAGTCCGCGTTCGGTCCCGACGGGTCCGCCTCGTCGGAGTCGAGCAGCAGCGTTGCGGCCGACGACGGGCCCGTCACTGACCGCGATCGGTCGCCCTACCGGTCGCTGCTCCCGGACCGCGATCCGACGGTCGAGCGCGACCGGATCCGGTCGTTCGTCGTGGAGCGGGTTGACGCCGCGGGTGCCGACGGGGCGGTCGTGAACATGAGCGGCGGCCTCGACTCGACGGTGACGGCCGCACTCGCCGTCGAGGCCCTCGGTGCCGACCGGGTGTACGGGCTGGTACTGCCGTGTAACAAGATCGGCGCGCCGCACGCCCGCGACGCAGAGGCGCTCGCGGAGGCGCTGGGGATCGAACACGACACCGTTCACCTCCAGCCGCTGTTCGCGCAGTTCGGCGCGGTCGTCCCCGACCGGTTCGACCTCCACGACGAGCCGGTCCGGTCCGGAAACGCGGTCGCGCGCCTCCGCATGGCCGTCGCGTACCTCGCCGCCAACGCGACGAACCGCCTGGTCTGTGGCACCGCCAACCGGAGCGAACTGCTCTCGGGCTACCTGACGAAACACGGCGACGGCGCGGCCGACCTGTTCCCGCTCGGCCACCTCTACAAGACACACGTCCGGTCGCTTGCGGCCGAACTCAACGTCCCGGAGTTCGTCGTCGAGAAGCCACCGTCCGCCGGGTTCCTGCCGGGGCAGCGCGACGCGGACGATCTGGGCGCTCCCTACGAGGTGATCGATCCCGTCCTCCACCTCGGCGTCGACCGCGGGCTGGACCCAGACGCGGTCGTCAAACGGATCGCGGCGGCGGTCGCCGACGCCAACGTGACTGGCGGCGAGCGCGCCGGCGAGTTCGCGCCCGTCGACCGCGAGCTCG
>NZ_CBVY010000002.1:47039-49186 GCF_000513435.1 Halorubrum sp. AJ67
TCGCTCGCTCGCGCACGCGCTCGACCGCGGCAGCCCCGTCCGACCGGGTCGCGTCCGCTGTGTCGTCGGTCATGGACACGAGACCGTCGGCCGCGGCTTAAGCGTGTGGCTCGCGGCATTCGGGGGCCGGCGTGTGGCCCGCGCCCACCGAAACGCTACGTTCAAGTGGGACGGTCGGGTACGTCAGTCCGCGCACCGTTGGTCCAGTGGTAGGACATTAGCTTCCCAAGCTAATAGCCCGGGTTCAATTCCCGGACGGTGCATACCTGCGGCGAGCAACTCGCGAGCCGCAGGTATCCCACGGAATTGAACCCTGGAAGCCGCAGCCCGGAACGGCCGAGCGAAGCGAGGCCGCATGCCCGGACCGTCTTCCTCCGGTTCAATTCCCGGACGGTGCACTTCACTTCGTTCGTGCCCCGTCCGTTGTCCCGTTCGCTTCACTCACGGGACTCCCGGACGGTGCATACCTGCGGCGAGCAACTCGCGAGCCGCAGGTATCCCACGGAATTGAGCCCTATTAATCGCGCGCAGCGAACGACTCCGAGCGAGTCGACTCGTGGCCCGAATCAGTCGTCGACCGTCCCGACGCCAGTGAACTCGAACCGCGCACCTCCGGTCTTGCTTTCGGTCACGGTCACGTCCCAGCCGTGCGCCTGTGACACCTGTGCGACGATGGAGAGACCGAGACCGACGCCGTCCGCGGACGTGGAGAACCCGTCTTCGAGGACTGCTCCGCGGAGTTCTTCGGGAATTCCGGCCCCGTCGTCTTCGACGAAGAACCCGTCGGGGAGATCGCCGACGGTGACGGTGACTCCGTCGCCGCCGTGCTGAACAGCGTTTCGGAACAGGTTTTCGAATATCTGTTTGATTCGGTTGCCGTCGGCGCGCACCGTACGGTTCGTGTCGACGGAGACCGACGCGTCCCGGGTCGCGACGAGATCCCAGCAGCCCTCGCTGACGGCCCCGAGATCGACCGGCTCGAACGACCGGATCTGATCGCCCGCCTTCGCCAGCGAGACGAGGTCGGTGATGAGTTCGTCCATGCGGTCGAGCGCCCTCCCGGCCGATCTGAGGTGTTCGCTGTCGCGCTCGTCCCGTGCCAGTTCGAGGCGTCCCTGAGCGACGTTCACGGGGTTCCGAAGGTCGTGGCTCGCCACGTCCACGAACTCGTCCATCTGGTCGTTCCTCGCCTTGAGCCGTCGGTTCGTCTCCCGGAGGCGCTCGTTCGCGTCGTGTAGCTGTGTCGCGTAGCTCCCGACGAGGGTTCCGAACGCGGACCCGATACTCAACGAGGCGACGATCGACAGCCGGATCGACGTGTCCGGGCGCGCGCTTATCAGGCCGAACCACGCGCCGACGACGAGGAACGCACCGAGACCGAGGGCGGTCCCCGTCAGGACTGTCCGGGGTTTCAGGTCGACCTCTCGGGTGCGGAGGAACGCGCCGTAGCCGACGAGACCGATCCCGACGGCGAGCGGGACGGACGACTGGAGGAGGACGGTTCGCGTCGACACGTCGGCGACTACGCCCGTGACCGCGGTCGCGACGACGATCGAGACACCGACGAGACCGACGGCGTTCGGGCGAGAGAGAGACGACATCACCTTCGGTCGACGTGTCGGCATGGAGGTACATATCGCCTTCCGTTCCAGCGCGTTTCGGTCGTTCTCTGACGGGAGGGATTCGTGACACAGCGATGTCCCGTCGGGCGAGCGCCAGATTCAGCTCCGAAGCCGGTGGTGCGAAGCGCGGTCACAGACAGCGCGGTAAAGCCCGCGACCCACGCCGCGACGACTAGCGCGATCACGAAGGTGCCGACGCCGATCAGCTTCTCGACCGTCCGTTCGAGGGTCGGAGCGAGGGCTCGGCGGTCGAACACCCAACTGACGAGCGGCCTGACGACGTACCGCCCGGGGAGGTACAGCGCGGCGGCGACGACGAGGAACTCGGCGATCTGCGCGGGGAGGCCGACGTACTTCGAAGCCAGTCCGGTGGTGACCTACGGCGCAGTCATACCCGACACACCGGTGGGCGAGAAATGAAGCTTGTCGTGTGTCGCGGGGGTTCCGTCGCCTTCGGCGTCGGCCCCGCCGGTCAGAAGATGTTCGCCTGATCGTACACGGAGATACCGGTGTCGGTGATGTCGT
>NZ_CBVY010000002.1:53359-54409 GCF_000513435.1 Halorubrum sp. AJ67
GTGGGTCCTCTGCGGGGTCGCGGTCGGCGTCTCGCTCGACCGCCTCGCAGCGGGCGGCGGATCGCTCGTCGATCCGACCGCGATCCTCGGCATGGCCGCGGTCGGGGCGCTGGTGCTCGCCGGACCGCTCTACCGGACTTTCGTCGCACCCGACGCGGCGGCCTCGGCCTGACCAGCTTCGACGAGCGGTTCGATGGGTAGACGACGAGCGGCCGCGACGAGAAGCCACGACGAGAAACGAATCGGGAGAAAACGTATCGACACAGGCCGGAAGAACGGAGACCGCCCGTGCGCGTCGTCGCGCGGGCGATCGTGCGGGTCGTGTGCCTCTGACCCTCGACGCGGGGACCAACCGTGACGCAACGCACATTCCCCCGGTCCCCGAACCCCGGGAACCGAAACCCAGCCTAACCCCGGAGCCGCGATCGCACCGCGGCTCCAACGGGGGACCGGGGGAACGCGCGGCCGTCAGGCGTCGGAGGTGTTGCCGCCGCTCGATTCGGCGTCGTCCGAGCTGTCGGAGCCGTCAGATTCGTCGGCGTCCTCGGCGTCGCCGTACGCGACTTCGATCCCGCTCGGCACCGGGCGGAGGAGGTATCGACCGTTCCCCCGCTCCACCGGCGCGAAGTCCGCGGTGAACGTCGTCTGCGTGTTCTCGCGGATCTCGAACGGCTCGTTGAACTTCAGCGGCGCGTTACCCGGGAGGTCGACGGTGGCCTCGCTCCCGTCGGTGAGCGTCCCGTCGGCCGCGGACACGTCGAGTTGGAGGTACGGGTACTCGCCGGTCTCCAGATCGCGCTCGTCGATCAGCCGGGTCTCCCCGTTCTGGAGTTCGACGAGGTCGGCCTCCTGTGGCTCGTCGAACTCGAAGTACTCGCGGCCGGGGACGTCCTCCTCGTCGGTGTCGCCGTCATCGGTCTCGTTGCCGCCGTCAGTCTCGTTACCGTCGGCGTCGTCACTTCCGTCGTCCGTCTCGTTGCCGTCGTCGTCCGATTCCGGCTGAGCACCCTCCGGTCCGAGCCAGAACCCCTCGACGGTGACGACGAGTCG
>NZ_CBVY010000002.1:57001-59268 GCF_000513435.1 Halorubrum sp. AJ67
CCTATCCCCTGTGTGCCTTGCCTCCCACGTACTCGTAATAACTTCGTATAGCATACATTATACGAAGTTATACGAGTCGACCCGGGCCGGGGGTCGCCGCGACGGCACCGGCGGCCGCGCGGTCCCGATCAGTACCACCGCGGCGATGGCCGCGATCAGCGTGGTTCGAATGGCGTTCATTGCGATTCCCGATCGGGTCCAGACACACTTGAATGCCGCAAGCCGTTCAGCCCATTTTCGCCCGATTTTACCCGGTTTAACCGAACGGAGACGGTTCAACGACCGCGATCGAGGGTCGGAACGCTGAGCGACGCGTTCGCTTATAAAGGAACCGGCGAAACGACCGCGGTCGACGGCGAGCCGCGGACCGCGTCAGAAATGGAGTTTCGTCGCGCGTGCTGCGGTCGGCGGCTTGGTCCGATCGAAGACTCGACCCGACGGACGGGTCGCCGCGATCAGGGCTCCAGCCGGTTCGGGTCGCGCGGGAACATGATCGCCTCCTTGATGTTGTCGAGGTCGGCGACCTTCTGGACGAGGCGGTCGATCCCCAGCCCGTAGCCGCCGTGCGGAGGGGTCCCGTAGCTCAGCGCCTCGATGTAGAACTCGAAGTTCGCGGTCTCGACGCCTTCCGCCTCCATGACCTCGACCATGCGCTCGACGTCGTGTTCGCGCTGGCCGCCCGAGGAGAGCTCCTGACCCTTGTAGATCAGGTCGAACTTTCGAGAGGCGATGTCGTCGCCCTCGACCTCTTGCATGTAGTAGAACTTCTCGTCGGGGTAGCCGACGACGAAGAACGCGGGGTGACCCTGCTCCTCGAAGTGCTCGCCGAGCAGCTTCTCGCCTTTCGTATCGAGGTCGGTCGGGTCGTCCGGGAAGTGCCCGTACTCGGTCTCCAAGATGTCGAGCGCCTCGTCGAAGGTGATCCGCGGGAAGTCGTCTTCGGGCACGTCGAGGTCGACGTCGAGCAGGTCGAGTTCGCGCTCGGCGTTCTCGGCGACCCGACGGAGCGCGTACCGCAGCGACTCCTCTTGCACGTCCATCACGTCGTCGTGGTCGTCGATGTACGCCAGCTCCACGTCGAACATCGAAATCTCGGAGACGTGGCGGGAGGTCGCGAAGTCCTCGGCGCGGAACGCGGTCCCGGTCTCGTAGACCGCCTCGTAGCCGGAGGCCATCAGCATCTGCTTGTAGAGCTGCGGGCTCTGCGAGAGGAAGGCGTCCTGGTTGTAGTAGAGGATCGGGAACAGCTCTGCGCCGCCCTCCGCGCCGCCCTTCGAGATCAGGGGCGTCTTGATGTCGACGAACCCCTCGTCGTCGAACCACTCCTCCATCGCGGTGATCAGCTCGGAGCGCAGCGTGAACACCGCGAGCGTCTCCGGCTTCCGGAGGTCGAGCGCGCGGTTGTCGAGGCGGGTCGACAGATCGACCTCGATGTCCTTCGAGATCTCTAAGGGAAGCGGGGAGTCCGCCTCGTCGATGACCTCGTACTCTGTGGGCGCGATCTCGACGCCCCCGGGGGCCTGGTCGCTCTCCAGCGGCTCGCCCACGACGCGGACGACGTCCTCGGCCCCGACGTCCTGAACGGCCTCGAACAGCTCCGGCTCGCGCTCCTCTTTGAAGACGATCTGGATGAGCCCCTCGCGGTCGCGCACGATGAGGAAGACCAGCCCACCGAGGTCGCGGATCTCGTGGACGTGGCCGGCGATGGCGACCTCGTCCGCGTCCGGTTCGACGTCCGACGTGTGAATTCGCTCGATCATGGAGACGGGTGTTACGGCAAACTGGTCGGGCGGCCGGCATAGGTTTGTCGTCTCGGCGTCGGCGGAACCCGACCGCTGTGGCCGTCTCGAACGCGTTCTCCGCCGAGACCGCGACCGCGACGGATTCCGGATCTGCTCGCGAGAACTCGTCGTGACATGTGGTAGCATAGCCAGCATAATTTTAATACGAAACCCGTCCACGGTGTCGTCAACGGCGCGGTACGCGCCGCCGGAGACCCAAATGACCCGTTCCACCCGCTCGACGCTCGTTCGGTCCGCGAGCGTCGCGTTCCTCGGGTGGACGGGTATCGGCTACGGGACTCCGAACCCACGGTCCGTCCGCCCGACCGCGTGACGCGCGTCGGCTGGGGAGGTTTCCCCGCGGGACGGACCAGATCCCCGTTCTCTCCAGCCTGCGCTGTCGTCTCGCGCGTCGAGCCGCGACCGTGTCCCTCGCGGGCGTCAGCGGCGATCCACATCGCCCGGCGCTCGGGGACGCGGACCCGC
>NZ_CBVY010000002.1:62420-70020 GCF_000513435.1 Halorubrum sp. AJ67
GTGCCCGGGTCGGGGGCGGCGACGCCCGTCGTCGCGTCCGGCCTCCTCGTCGTCGGCGTCGTTCAGGCCCGGTCGTCGTGAGCGTCCCCAAGCGAAACGGCGAAAACACACAGTTACGACGGGGTTTTAAGAGCGGAATCCGTACCGTGCTATATGATCACACAGCCTTTCGCGGCCGCCGATCCCGCGGGTCGGATCGATGGCCCCCACACGGGCAACAGGCTTATTCCCGGACCGGATCCAGATACGACCATCCCCCGCGAGGAACCATGAACGAAGTCCAACTCGAAGTGGCGAAGGCGTACCCGAACGACTCGGGCCGCGGCATCGCCCGACTCGACCCCGACACGCTGTTGCACCTGAAGCTCTCGCCCGGCGACATCATCGAGATCGAGGGCGCGGAGACCACCGCCGCGAAGGTCTGGCGCGCGGACCGTCAGGACTGGAACACCGACACCGTGCGGGTGGACGGGTTCACCCGGCAGAACGCGGACGTCGGCATCGGCGAGCGCGTCACCATCCGGAAGGCGGAGGCCGAGAAGGCCGACAAGCTCGTCCTCGCCCCGCCGGAGGAGGCGTCCGTCCAGTTCGGCTCCGACGCCGCCGGGATGGTGAAACGCCAGATCCTCAAGCGGCCGGTCGTCGAGCGCGACATCGTCCCCGTGATGTCGTCGACGAACCACCCGTTCATGCGGTCGCCCGGGCAGGCGATCCCGCTGATCGCGGTCGAGACGGAGCCGGACGGCGTCTGTCTCATCACCGAGGACACGGAGGTCGAGCTGCGCGAGGAGCCGATCTCCGGGTTCGAGAAGACCGGCGGCGGGATCACCTACGAGGACATCGGCGGGCTCCAGTCGGAGATCCAGCGCGTCCGCGAGATGGTGGAGCTGCCGATGAAACACCCGCAGATCTTCTCGAAGCTCGGCATCGAGCCGCCGCAGGGCGTCCTGCTTCACGGCCCGCCGGGCACCGGGAAGACCCTCCTGGCGAAGGCGGTCGCCAACGAGACCTCGGCGTCGTTCTTCTCGATCGCCGGCCCGGAGATCATCTCGAAGTACTACGGCGAGTCCGAACAGCAGCTCAGAGAGATCTTCGAGGACGCCAAAGAGGAGAGCCCGAGCATCATCTTCATCGACGAGCTGGACTCGATCGCGCCGAAACGCGAGGACGTCACCGGCGAGGTCGAGCGCCGCGTCGTCGCCCAGCTGCTGACGATGATGGACGGGTTAGAGACGCGCGGGCAGGTGATCGTCATCGGCGCGACGAACCGCGTCGACAGCGTCGACCCCGCGCTCCGCCGCCCCGGGCGGTTCGACCGCGAGATCGAGATCGGCGTCCCCGACGAGGTGGGCCGCAAGGAGATCCTCCAGATCCACACCCGCGGGATGCCGCTCTCGGACGACGTGAGCTTAGACCACCTCGCCGACGAGACGCACGGGTTCGTCGGCGCGGACATCGAGAGCCTCACCAAGGAGGCCGCGATGAAGGCGCTGCGCCGGTACCTCCCGGAGATCGATCTCGACGAGGAGGAGGTTCCCCCCAGCCTCATCGACCGGATGATCGTCAAGCGCGACGACTTCTCGGGCGCGCTGAACGAGGTGGAACCGTCGGCGATGCGCGAGGTGCTCGTCGAGCTACCGAAGATCTCGTGGGACGACGTGGGCGGCCTCAGCGAGGCCCAACAGCAGGTACAGGAGTCGGTCGAGTGGCCGCTCACCTCGCCGGAGAAGTTCGACCGGATGGGCGTCAACGCCCCGAAGGGGGTGTTGCTGTACGGCCCGCCGGGCACCGGGAAGACGCTGATGGCGAAGGCGGTCGCCAACGAGACGAACGCGAACTTCATCTCGGTGCGGGGCCCGCAGCTGCTCTCGAAGTGGGTCGGCGAGTCGGAGAAGGCGATCAGACAGACCTTCCGGAAGGCCCGGCAGGTGAGCCCGACGATCATCTTCTTCGACGAGCTCGACAGCCTCGCGCCCGCACGCGGGCAGGAGGCCGGAAACAACGTCTCAGAGCGCGTCGTCAACCAGCTGCTCACCGAGCTGGACGGGTTAGAGGACATGGGCGACGTGATGGTCATCGGCGCGACCAACCGGCCGGACATGATCGACCCCGCGCTGCTGCGCTCGGGGCGGTTCGACCGGCTCGTGATGATCGGCCAGCCCGACCAGGAGGGCCGCGAGCAGATCCTCGACATTCACACGCAGAACACCCCGCTCGCGCCCGACGTGAGCCTCCGCGAGATCGCCGAGATCACCGACGGTTACGTCGGCTCCGACCTCGAAGGGATCGCCCGCGAGGCCGCCATCGAGGCGCTGCGCGACGACGACGACGCCCAGGAGGTAGAGATGAAACACTTCCGGCGGGCGATGGAGTCGGTTCGGCCGACGATAAACGAAGACATCCTCGCGTACTACGACGAGGTCGAAGAGCAGTTCAAGGGCGGCAAGGGAGAGGCGCTCCGCGACACCGGCGGTCGCGTCGGGTTCCAGTAAGCGGCGGAGCCGCCCGGACGGCCGGGACGTCCCGACCTCGCGCTGCCGACCGTTTTTGCGTACACGTCCCGTATCGAGAGCCGAGCATGTCAGATGATGTTACCGTCGACGTGGAAGTCGAAGTGGAGGTCGACCGCGACGAACTGGAGATCGAGCGCGACGACGCCGAACTGATCGAGGCGACCTACGAGGCGAACGGGATCGAGATCGAGGTTGAAGCCGAGGTCGAGACGTACGGGTCACCGGACGGCGGCAGCGATAGCGACACCGACGGCGGCAGCGATAGCGACACCGACGGCGGCAGCGATAGCGACACCGACGGCGACGACGAGGGGGGCTACGAGGACTTCGAGTAGCGCGACGGGCCGGGGACAGTCATGCCCCGCGGTGACGCAGCGACGCGTTCCGCGCCTTTTAACCCCGCGAACGGCCAAAGGCAGGTATGTCTCAGCCCCGCGTCCCCGGCGGCGACGAGAACGCGCTGGAGCTGCCCTGCGGGGAGGCGATCGGCGTCGACGAACTGGACCTTGGGATGCGCGAGTACGAGTGCGCCTGCGGTGAGACCCACGCGGTCGTGATGGACGTCCACCCCCCCGAGCGGTTCCTCCCGGACTTTTTGGTCGATGTCCTGCGCGAAGCGATCGAGACGACCAGCGAGGAGATGCCGGAGTTCGACACGCCGCACCTGCTCGGCGTCGTCTTAGAGGAGTTCCCGGAGGCCGTCGTCGCGCACGACGCCAGCGAGAACGCGGACGTCGGGTACGCGATGGCATGGGTGACGGAGTTCGATTCCCGGCGGCTCCACGAGGTCGTCGTCGAACTCGTCGTCGAACTGATGGAACACGCCGTGAGCCACGCCGAAGACGACGAGGCGCTGTCGGCGTTCGAACAGGAGATGGTCGAGTTCGACGTGAGCGAGTTCGTCGAACAGTACCGGGCGGAGCGCGACCTCGAAGCAGAGGACCCGTACGCCTGAGCGCGACGATCGGACGTTCCGAGCCGGACGAGACGGACCACCCGATGCGCTGGTGCCGTGCGGTGTCTCCGGTCGCTCATTCTCGTTCGGAGGGATCGCTAAGGCGAATCCGGCCGGAGAGTTCGCGTTCGGCCGGCGGGCTGACGTTGATCCCCTCGGCTTCGAGCCGGTCTTTGACGGCCCGCGCGTACGCGGACCTAACCGCGAAGACATCGCGTCGAGTCGGGTCGGTGATCCAGTAGTGGACCCGGACCGAAACCGCGTCGTCACCGAGCTCGTCGACGTACGCGGCCGGAGGCGGGTCGGTGAGAATCCCCTCCGTCTCATCGGCCACCTCGATGAGCTGGTACAGTACGTCGTCGAGGTCGCTCTCGTAACCGACGCGGAGTTCCTGTACGATCCGATGATTCCCTCGGCCGTACGGCCGAGTGATCTCGTGTGCGGTCAGTATGGTGTTCGGGATGGTCACGAGCTCGCCGGCGGCGGTCTCGACGCGAGTGATTCGGAGGGCGATCGACTGTACGGTCCCCTCCCCGCCGTTCCACTTGATGTGGTCGCCGACGTTGAACTCCGGGTCGAGAACCAGTGCGACCCCGCTGACGAGCGATCCGATCACCTCGCGTGCGGCGATCCCCACCGCCAGCGCGACCGCGCTGATGACGAGCGCGGAGTCACCGAGGAGTTCCCCGTAGCCGGCGAGCGCGACCCCGACCAGCGTCCCCACCAGCACCACGAGGAGGCGGAAGTACAGGACAACGGCGGCTTGGAGGGTCGGGTTGTTGCGGTTCCGTCGCCGGACGGCTCGTCTGAGAACCGGTTGTACGACCAGCCACCCGATCAGGACGACCGCCGAGAAGCCGGCGAGAAACCAGCCGAGTTGAACCAGAAGCGGCCAGAACACGGTCAGCTCTTCGGGCCCGGGATCCGGCTCAGAGGCCTGTCGGAGCACCGTCGCCGCCGTGAGGATTCCCGTCGTCATCGATTCCCCGATCGGTCGCGTGAGTTCTTCGGAACGACCCCGTACGCGGGAGACCACCGAACGCTCCCCGGGAGGTTCCCGTTATCGGCCCGAGCTACCCGATCACCCGTCGGACTCTCCCGCTGGGCCTCGAACTCCATAGCCGGGGTACGCACTCGTACGAATTAAGTAAACACGACATATCGGGGCACAGTCACCGAATTCCCTTCCGTCGAGACTCCATACGGGCC
Source organism: Halorubrum sp. AJ67 (assembly GCF_000513435.1). Taxonomy (NCBI): domain Archaea; kingdom Methanobacteriati; phylum Methanobacteriota; class Halobacteria; order Halobacteriales; family Haloferacaceae; genus Halorubrum; species Halorubrum sp. AJ67. Next base: position 67,098 of record NZ_CBVY010000002.1, read on the forward strand.
GTTCGAACCGACGGAACGAGGTCGCGGACTCAGACCGAACCCCGAGTGGTATCTACCTGTTCGCTGAAACCGGATCGAGGTCCGCGATGATGAGTACCGCACCCCGATCGACGGGTCGGGTCCACGAGAACGGCCGCTACACCCCTTCTGTCAGACGGTTGTCCGACTCCTGTCTCACTGAACCCTATATGTTCGGAGACCGTACGTAAGACGTATGAGTGCCGGCGAATACGACCGGTACGAGCGGATCCGCGGCGTGCTCGCCGAGGCCGACGAGCCGCTGACGGCGCGGGAGATCCTCGCCCTCGTCGAGGAGTGCGACGATTGCGAGGAGATCGACAGCCCGCACCGCGTCGCCACGGTGCTCGGGCGGCGGGCCGAGCGCGGCGAGATAGAGGTTATCGCGGGTCAGCCGTACCAGTACCGGCTCGAAACCTGAGCGCCGCTCCGGTCGGCTACGGCGTCACGATCAGATCGAACCGATAGACACCGTCCCGGTAGTCGACGACGACGTTCCGGAAGTCGACCCGGTCGTCGTACTCCCCTATCGGTCGGAGGTCGGCGGCGATGCCGAGCGCGTCGAGGGCGTCGACGAGCGCGTCCGAGGGCGGATCTCCCTCCTCGTACCGACGCGGCTCCTCCGCGATTGCGTCGTCTAACACATCCTGAGCGGCGTCCGAGAGTCCGGCGTCGTCGAGGTCACGTCCGACGATCGCCTCGCGCGCGTGCTCCTCGAACCGGCTCCGCTCGTCCGCGATCTCGCTGACGGCGTACGTCCACTCGGGAACGACGACCGTCCGCCGCTCCGCGACCGGCCGGAAGTACTCGCCCTCGTACTCGACGAACGCGAACGGCGGCGAGGGGACGAGCGCGCTGGCCGCCGCGTCGAGTTCGTGATGGTACTCGACGGTCTGTAGCTCGTCGAACTCGGGGGTGCCGAGGAAGCCGTCGTTGCCCGCGTACACGGCCTCGAGCGCCGCGTCGAGGACGCGCTCGTCCTGCGCCGAGAGGTCGAACGGCGGCCGCGCGACCGTCGCGTCGTCGGGCGGCGTCTCGTCGACCCGTTCGACCGCGAAGTGCCACCGCTCCAGTTCGAGGATCCGCTCCTCGGAAATGCGGACCTCGTAGAAGGTCCCGTCTCGCCGGAGGAACGTCGGTCGCGGCCGCGTCTCGGTCCCCCACGCGTCGCGTCCGACGAGCGGCCACTGTCTGACGGTCACGCTGCCGGTCTCGGACAGTTCCGAGAGCCACGCCGCCTTCGTCTCGGTCGCGAAGTCGACGCGGGTCACGGCGTCGATTTCGGTCGGGTCCGGCCACAGGTACGGCCGACCGATCGACGAGAGGTCCTCCTCGTCGCCGAGGAGCGCGTACGAACTGAGACCACCGAAACTCAGGCATCCAGCCGTCGAGACGGTCGCGCCGGCAGCGCCGAGCAGTTGGAGGGCACGGCGGCGGGAACATGTCATATCCGCCTCGGAATCGCCGAGTTCCCGATAAATTCCTTGTGGTAGACGGCTCACCCCGTCGATTCGTCGCGGACGGGTCGTTCGCGGACCGGGAACGATCGGAGCCGCGACGGCGGTGTCGCGTATCGTGATGTGTCATACCTATTACCGTGGTACGGCACCGCTTGCGAAAATCGCAAACTCGTTGCGAGATTCGTACTCTACCGCCGACCTTATTACGATGAGCGTATTCCGTCCGCGTAATGAGCGAGGACCGGACGATTCTACTCATCGGCAGCGGACCGATACAGATCGGACAGGCGGCCGAGTTCGACTACTCCGGCGCGCAGGCGTGTCGCGCCCTCCAGGAGGAGGGCGCTCGCGTCGTCCTGGTGAACTCGAATCCGGCGACGATCATGACCGACCCGGAGACGGCCGACCGGGTGTACATCGAGCCGATCACGCCCGAGGCGATCGCGGAAGTCATCCGGATCGAGGAGCCGGACGGCGTCATCGCGGGGCTGGGCGGTCAGACCGGTCTCAACGTCACCGCGGAGCTCGCGGAAGAGGGGATCTTAGAGGAGCACGACGTCGAGGTGATGGGGACGCCGCTGGACACCATCTACGCGACGGAGGACCGCGACCTGTTCCGCCAGCGCATGGAGGGGCTCGGCCAGCCCGTCCCGAAGTCGACCACCATCTCCTTAGACGAGGACGAGTCCGTCACCGACTTCGACGAGGCGGCGTTCCGCGAGCGCGTCCAGTCGGCCGTCGACGACGTGGGCGGACTCCCCGTCATCGCGCGGACGACGTACACGCTCGGCGGCTCCGGCTCCGGCGTCGTCGACGAGTTCGAGGAGCTGGTCGAGCGGGTCCGCAAGGGGCTCCGGCTCTCGCGGAACAGCGAGGTGCTGATCACCGAGTCCATCGCCGGCTGGGTCGAGCTGGAGTACGAGGTGATGCGGGACGCCGACGACTCCTGTATCATCATCTGTAACATGGAGAACATCGACCCGATGGGGATCCACACCGGCGAGTCCACCGTCGTCACCCCCTCGCAGGTAATCCCCGACGACGGCCACCAGGAGATGCGCGACGCGGCGCTCGAAGTGATCCGCGACCTGGGCATTCAGGGCGGCTGTAACATCCAGTTCGCGTGGCACGACGACGGCACCCCGGGCGGCGAGTACCGCGTCGTCGAGGTGAACCCCCGTGTCTCCCGCTCCTCGGCGCTCGCCTCGAAGGCGACCGGCTACCCGATCGCCCGCGTCACCGCGAAGGTCGCCTTGGGCAAGCGGCTCCACGAGATCGACAACGAGATCACCGGCGAGACGACCGCCGCCTTCGAGCCGGCCATCGACTACGTGGTGACGAAGGTGCCGCGGTGGCCCATCGACAAGTTCGACGACGTCGACTTCGAGCTGGGCACGGCGATGAAATCGACCGGCGAGGCGATGTCGATCGGCCGGACGTTCGAG
>NZ_CBVY010000002.1:70683-72667 GCF_000513435.1 Halorubrum sp. AJ67
GACGCGGAGATCGCGGCGACCGCGACCGCCGGCGGGGTCGACGCCGACGTGGGACAGGTCGAGAGCGCGGTCCCGGACCGCACGTACAAGCAGGTCGACACCTGCGCGGGCGAGTTCGAGGCCTCGACGCCGTACTACTACTCCGCGCGGCTGCCGGAGTTCCTTCAGGGGGCCGACACCGCGGGCGCGGCGAACGAGGTCCGCGTCGACCCCGACGTCGAGAGCGTCGTGGTCGTCGGCGGCGGCCCGATCCGGATCGGTCAGGGCGTCGAGTTCGACTACTGCGCGGTCCACGCGGTGCGCGCGCTCCGCGAACTCGGCATCGACGCGCACGTGATCAACAACAACCCGGAGACGGTCTCGACCGACTACGACACCTCCGACGGGCTGTTCTTCGAGCCCATCTCGGCCGAGGAGGTCGCCGACGTGATCGAGACGACCGGCGCGGACGGGGTGATGGTCCAGTTCGGCGGGCAGACCTCGGTCAACGTGGGCGAACCGCTCCAAGCCGAGATCGAGCGCCGCGGACTCGACTGCGAGATTCTGGGCACGAGCGTCCAGGCGATGGATCTGGCGGAGGACCGCGACCGGTTCAACGTCCTGATGGACGAGCTGGGCGTCACCCAGCCCGACGGCGGCACCGCGACGAGCGAGGCCGAGGCGCTGGAACTCGCCCACGAGATCGGCTACCCCGTCTTAGTGCGCCCCTCGTACGTGCTGGGCGGCCGCGCGATGCGCGTCGTCGAGGACGACGCGGAGTTAGAGGAGTACATCGAGGAGGCGGTCCGGGTCTCGCCGGACAAGCCGATCCTCGTCGACCAGTTCCTCGACGACGCGGTCGAACTGGACGTCGACGCCGTCGCGGACGGCGAGGACGTGCTGTTAGGCGGCGTGATGGAACACGTCGAGAGCGCGGGCGTTCACTCGGGCGACTCGGCGTGCATGATCCCGCCGCGCTCGCTGGACGACGGGACGCTGGCGCGGGTGCGCGAGGTCACGGAGGACATCGCCCGTGCGCTCGACACGGTCGGCCTGCTCAACGTCCAGCTCGCGGTGACCGGGGTCGACGACCCCGACGCGGAAAGCGAGGTGTACGTGTTGGAGGCGAACCCGCGCTCCTCGCGGACCGTCCCCTTCGTCTCGAAGGCGACGGGCGTCCCCATCGCGAAGCTCGCGGCGAAGGTGATGACCGACGACCTCACGCTCGCCGACCTCGACGTCGACGAGCAGATCCCGGAACACCGCTCCGTGAAGGAGGTCGTCCTGCCGTTCGACCGGCTGCCGGGCTCCGACCCGCGGCTCGGCCCGGAGATGAAGTCGACGGGCGAGGTGATGGGCACGGCCACCTCCTTCGGCAAGGCGTACGACAAGGCGCAGGACGCGACAGGCAAGCCGATTCCGGAGTCCGGCACCGCCGTCGTCGACCTCTCCGCCGAGGAGTTCCCGGACCCGGACACCGAGGCGGGCGAGGCGCTCGTCGCCGGGTACGCGGAGCACTTCGAACTCAGCGAGGCGACGGACCTGATCGAGGCCGCCAAGCGCGGCGAACTCGATCTCATCGTCTCGCGCCAGCGCGACCTCCTCGAGGTGGCGGTCGAAGAGGAGATCACCTACTTCTCGACGCACGCCTCCGCGACGGCGGCGCTGGAGGCGCTCGACCACGCGGGCGACGACCTCGACGTGATGGCGGTCTCCGACCGCCCGAAGCGCGTCGCGGACTGGGGCGCGGGCGAATAGAGGGCGGTGCGAGAGGGCGGCCCGCGGAGGGGAACGCACAAGCGGTCCGCCCCCCTCGGTTGGCGCATGAACGTCGATATTCTGCTGTACGACGGCTTCGACGAACTGGACGGGATCGGCCCGTACGAGGTGTTCGACTACGCGCTCGACTACGCCGCCGAGGACGACGAGCGCGCCGGCCGCGTCCGGTACGTCACGCTCGCCGACCGCGAGGAGGTGACCGCGAGCCACGGGACCCGGGTCGGGG
>NZ_CBVY010000002.1:73751-76011 GCF_000513435.1 Halorubrum sp. AJ67
ACGCACGCCTCCGCGGTCGAGGAACTGCGCGACTCCGGCGCGGAGGTCGTCGACGCGCGCGTCGTCGACGACGGCGACCTGCTCACCGCGGGCGGCGTCACCTCCGGGCTCGACCTAGCGCTCTACGTCGTCGAGCGGGAGTTCGGGGAGGCGGTCGCCGACCGCGTCGCGACCGTCATCGAGTACGAACGGCGGTACGCGGTCGCGGAGTAGGTCGCCGGAGCCGGAGTGGGTCGCCGGGGCGGTCAGTCGTCGCCCGCGTCGTCCGGGAGCGGCGCGGCGTCGTCTGTACTCGTCTCGCTCGTCGTGGTCTCGCCGTCGGCGTCGACGGTGATCACGGTACAGTCCAGCTCGCCGCGGAGGAACGAGTCGATGTCGGGGTCCGAGAGGAGCTTCTGGACCATCCGCCGCCAGCGACCGGCCTGTTTCGAGCCGATGACGACGACGTCGGCCCCCTCGGCGACGACCTCCTCTAAGATCGTCTCCTCGACGAGGAAGCCGCGGCGGACGACGTAGCGCGCGCGGTCGAGCCGGCCGATCCGCTCCTCGACGGCGCGCTTGAGGTCGCTGCGCGAGACGCCGCCCGAGCGCTGGTACAGGTCCACGTGGAGGATCGTGAGGTCGGCGTCGCGCTCTTGGGCGACGCGAGCAGCCTCTCGGAGCGTCGCCGCCGAGTGCGACGACGGGGGGAACCGGACCGGAACCACGACGAGCGTCATGTCAGACAGGTGGGCTCCGGGACGTAAATACGCTGTCGATGCGGGCGTCGCGGGTGTCGCCTTCCGGCCTCACTGGCAGCGCGTCTCGGGCCGCCTCAAAGCGCCGGCGGCTCGCCGCGGCCGATCACGATCTCTTGTCCCTCGACATCTTCGAGGGCGGCGACGCGGCCGCCGATCTCGACGCGGCCGTTCTCGGTGTCGACGACCAGCGACGCGACCTCCTCGGTGTCGACGAACGCGACGTCGACGACCTTCCCGCGGACCGTCACCTCCTCGCCGGTCTCGATGTCGCGGCCCTCGACGGTCGCGTAGAACTCCTCGCCGTCGAACTCGCGGACGTCCTTGACGGCGCGCCGGATGGAGGCGTAGCGGCGCGGGAAGGGTCGTTCCTCCCCGTCGGCGGCGAGCGTCTCCGCGGTCGTCCACAGGACGGTCCCGAAGAAGCCGGAGACGAGGAAGCCGAGCGCGGAGCGGTTGAAGATGACCCCGTAGCGCTCGCGGTCGTCGCGCAGGGCGTCTTGGGTGGCGTACACGGAGTACTCGCCGTCGCCGACCGCGAGGACGGGCGTGGTGATCCCCCGGCGCGCGCGGGCGATGGTCGCGACCTCCAGGTAGTCGAACTCGGTCGGGTCGGGGGCGTTCGACGCGGGCGTGACGAGCAGCTCGACGCTGACCCCCGCGGCGACCTTTGCGGCGAGCTCGTCGCGGAACCGCCTGAGGAGGCCGGGCGTGAGCGACACCGCCAGCTCGTACTCCGCGTTCGCGATCACCTCTTCGAGGTACCGGAGGATCGTCGACCGCGACTTCACGAGCGACACCGCCTCCGTCTCGCGGGTCGGCGCAGTGTAACGCGCCTCCAGTTCGTCCACCATCTCCGCGAACGACGAACGCAGGTCGCCGAAGGCGTCCTCGGGGTCGACGGCGACGATCTTCATCGGCCGCGACTCGCGGAGTTCGACGAGCCCGCGGTCCGAGAGGCTCCGAACGGTGTCGTACACCCGCGGCTGCGGGATGTCGGTGCGGTCGGCGATGTCGCTGGCGGTGAGTTCGCCGTGTTCCAACACCGCGAGGTACGCGTCGATCTCGTACTCGCCGAGGTTGAACCGGTCCCCGACGCGGTCGAGGGTGTCCCGAAGGTCGTCCGTCATATGACAAGAGACGGGGGCGGGGATTATAGCTTTTTACTATGAGCCGAGTTGTACGCGTTTTCGGAGCGGCCTCCCCACGTGCCCCGGTAGGGGTCGTTACATATACATCCGGTCGTAGCTCCCCTCCGGCTCCCGCTCCTCGATCCGCTCGGCGAGGTCCTCGTAGTGGCGGCGGATCTCCTCGGCGAACGCCTCCAGCGGGGCCGCGTCGACGCCGAGGTCGTACACCGCGTTCGCCGTGTCGACGAGCCGCACCGCGGCGTCGACGTCGGGGGCCTGCGCGTGGACCGGCGTGACGAACACGCCGACGCCGAGCGGGGAGTCGATCCCGCGTTCGAGCAGTCCGGCGTTCGCCCCGTCGAGGAAGCCGGACTCCATCGCGGGCACGTCGGT
>NZ_CBVY010000002.1:77326-83117 GCF_000513435.1 Halorubrum sp. AJ67
GTGCGGCTGATCGGTCGTCCCGTGGCGCGCCGCGTGTCGCGACAGAGCGTCGCGCAGACGATCGTCCGCGGCGTCCGGGTGGCGACGATCGGGGGTCGCGCTGTTCGCCGGACTCGACGCCATCGACTTCCCGTTCGGGAACCTCCTCTTAGGGACCGCGGTGTTCACCGCCGCCATCGGTATCATTCTCGCGCCGCTGGTGGGGAACTTCATCAACGGCGTGTTCATCCTCGCGGACCAGCCGTTCGAGATCGGCGACATGATCGAGTTAGAGGACGGGACGACCGGGTTCGTCGAGGACATCACGATCCGATACACGAAGATATTCACCCTCGATAACACCTTCCTCGTCGTGCCGAACGGGACGATGCGCGAGCGCGACGTGACCAACTTCTCCGCGGAGGACGAGCGCACCCGGCGGGCGATCGACGTGCTCGTCACCTACGAGAGCGACATCCCGGAGGCCCGCCGTCGCATCGAGCGCGCGGCGCGCGACTGTGAGGCCGTCATCGACGGCGGCCCCGACATCCGCATCGGCGTGGCCCGGTACATGGCGGGTCCCGACTGCCGGCTCCACGAGTTCGGCGACAACGGGATCTTACTCCGGCTCCGGTACTGGGTGAAAAAGCCGTACAAGCTGGCGAAGGTCCAGTCGGACGTGAACACCGAGATCCGCGAGCGGCTCGGGGATCCGGAGGCGGATGTCACGATGGCGTACCCGCACCGCCACCTCGTCTTCGACGACACCTCGGGCGTCGCGCGCGTCGACGCCGCCGCCGACTCGGCCGCGGTCCGTGCGTCGGATCCGTCCACAGTCCGCGAGTCAGACTCTCCCGGCGACGCGTCCTCCGTTCCGGACGCCGCCGGCGACGTTCCGGATTCCGCCGGCTCCGCGTTTGAACGCGACGAACGGCCCGCAGACGACTCGGGACGGTAACCGAATCGGAAGTCTGATAGAGCGCGCCCGGCGTTTATCAGGCAGTGAGCGACGAGCCTCCGGTCGATCCGGGCGACCCCTCCGACGCGCCGGACGACCCCGCTACCGCCCCGGATGAACACGCCGACGCCGACGAGTCCGACCAGCCCGATGAGCGCGGCGACGACTCGCCGGACGGGTCGGACGCTCCCCTCGACGACGACTCGATCACCGAGGGGAGTCTCCTCCGCCCGCTGTTCCGGCTAGCGTGGCCGATCGTCGTCATCCAACTGTTACAGGTGACGTACAACATCGTCGACACCCTCTACCTCGGCCGGCTCTCGGCGGAGGCCGTCGGCGCGATCAGCCTCGCGTTCCCCCTCATCTTCCTTCTGATCGCGGTCGCCGGCGGGTTCACGACCGCGGGCGCGATCCTCGTCGCGCAGTACACCGGTGCCGACGGCGACGGCTCGGCGGGACTCGTCGCGGGACAGACCATCTTCACCGTCATGGTACTGTCCGTGTTCATCGGTATCGGCGGCTACTTCTACACTCGCCCGGCCCTCGAACTCCTCCCGAGCGACGCGGACACCGCGGCGACGGTGATCCCGCTCGCGGCCGACTACATGGAGGTGATCTTCGCCGGCATTCCGCTGATGTTCGGCTTCTTCGTCTTCTCGGCGCTGATGCGCGGCTACGGCGACACCCGGACGCCGATGGCGGTCATGTTCATTTCCGTCCTCCTGAACGTCCTGCTGGACCCGTTCTTCATCTTCGGCTTCGACGGGAATCCGCTGTTCGGGTGGCTCGCGGGCGTCCCCGGTCTCGCCGCGCTCGACCCGGTCGGGCTGGAGGCGACCCTGGTCTCGGCGACGGGGATCACCGGACTCGGGATCAGGGGCGCTGCGCTCGCGACGATCCTCTCTCGCGGCGTCGCGACCGCCATCGGGCTCTGGGTCCTGTTCGGGACCGACTACGGGCCCGACGTGACGCTCGGCCACCTCGCGCCCGACCTCGATTTCATCCGCGACATCTTCCGGCTCGGGCTCCCCTCCAGCGTCGAGCAGACGACGAGCGCGCTCGCGATGATCACGCTCACGGCGATGATCGTCACGTTCTCGCCGCCCGTCGTCGCCGCCTACGGGCTGGGCAACCGCCTCATCTCGCTCGTGTTCCTGCCCGCGATGGGACTGGGGCGCGCAATCGACACGATGGTCGGACAGAACCTCGGCGCGAACCGCGCCGACCGCGCGGCCAAGGCGGTGAAGTTCGCCGCGACGACCGGCGCGGGCGTGATGTTCCTCGTCGCGGTCGTCGCCGTCGCGTTCACCGAACCGATCGTCGGGGCGTTCCTCGGCGACGTGCCGGACGCGCCCGCGACGATCGAGTACGCGGTCGAGTACGTCCGGATCCGCTCGGTCGAGTTCGCCTTCATCGGCGTCTCACAGGTGATCCTCGGCGCGTTCCGCGGCGCGGGCAACACGAAGACCGCGATGATCATTTCGATCCTCACCCTCTGGGTGGGCCGGGTCGCCAGCGTGGCGTACCTCGTCTTCGTGGCCGGATGGGGCGAGACCGGCGTTTGGGTCGGCATGGCGCTCGGGAACGTCCTCGGCGCGGTCGTCGGCGTCGCATGGTTCGCGCGGGGCACGTGGACCGAGCGGTACATCGACGACCCCGACCCCGGCGTCGACCCCGTGGGCGACGACTGACGCCCGGATTCGTCGAGATCAGCGGTAAGTGGTGTATTTCGGCTCGATCGCACTCAGGACAGTGTACGGAAAGAAGGAACTGGTGGGTGGCCGACACAACAAATAAATTCACGTCCACACTAATTTTAATCAGAAATTGAGAATCGAGAAATGACTACGGAAGCCTCACTTCGGGAACGTCTCTTCGGTTGTGCCGTCGGTGTCGAATACTCGTGGCGACAGCGGTATCTAGATACTACATTTGAGGCCTTCGACAACCGTATTATCGAACGAATAGAAGAACGCGAATCAGTACGAGTCGGAGAGTACACGAACACGTTAATAGAACTGTGCGAGAACGCGATAGAGGCGAATTTTAGGCTCACAATTGAAAAAGAGAGTGCAGAGATACTGGAGGAACGAGATGTATTCGACCAGTATATCCCGTTCAGCGAGGTCAATGACGACACACATACACGAGAACAGGCAATGATAATGAAGGCACTCGACGAATGTGAACCAGTCTACTCCTGGCTTCTGAAAATTGAGACAGACCCACACCTCAGGTATCGGTGGGGACGCTACCGGACCATGGTAAACCTCTGCCAGTATCTCACCAGCATAGTTGAAGAGTGGTGTTTCGACGAGCTAGATCGGAGTGGCCGCAGAACCTCGGGATCAGTTCTCCTGTTCGGACCTATCTGATCGTAGGTCTGGTCTCTTTCAGGTTTACATCAGTGGCCTAATTTCCAACGTGCTACTACCTCGTGTGTAATCCCCGCTGAGACATTCATTTTCATATTCTGCTGAAACCCTCTCCTTCTGATCGATTCTTGTTTGGCCTGCTGAAATCCTTCGTATATTATGAGTTCTGGCTTGGTGCCAGTCACGACGTACCCTAGCCGGCCAACCGTTTCGACGAGAGGGAGTCTGAAGGAGGGAATTCACGGACTCGACGTACCGTAGCCCGATCACCTGTGTGCTCAGTGCCTGAACAGGTACACCGCGTCGCCGCCGCGCAGCAGACAGAACCGCGCGCCGTCGTTCTCAGGGAACGTCGTTCCCGGCTGCTCGGTGACGAACAGCCGCGAGAAGGCGTCGTCGCACACCGGGCAGTCCATCTCCTCGCGATTCTCCCAGAGGCTCGTCGCGCCCGCGTCGCGGAGCTGTTTCAGCTCGTGGCGGTGGTCGTGAACGTCGAACTCGGTCATGGACGAGCGTTCGGCGGGAGGGTGTTGAACGTGTCCTCGCGAGTCTCAGTTCGGAGAACGGGCCTCGGCCGAGACCGCCGAGAGAGCGAGCGCGGTCACCCGTCGAGCCGCATCGGCTGCGCCTCCCCGTAGGTGAGGGTCCGCCAGACCCACTCGACGGGACCGAACCGGAAGTACCGCAGCCACAGCACCGACAGCGGTATCTGGACCGCCCAGATCGCGGCGACGATCCCGTACTGCTCGACGCGGGTGACGGAGCCGAACAGGCCGAGGCCGTGGCCGTAGAAGATCGTGGTGGCGATCAGGGTCTGGAGCAGGTAGTTCGTGAACGCGGTCCGACCGACGGCGGCGAGGGCCGTGGTCAAGATCCCCTCGCCGCGCCACCTGACGAACAGGGTGACGGCCCCGACGTAGCCCCCGGCGACGAGCAGACTCCCGACGTAGTTGAACTGCCGCCAGAACAGCGCCGCGCCGGCGCTCCAGTCGTTGGCCTCGATGTACGCGACGCCCGCGACGACGATGCCGACGCCGACGACGCCGCCCGCGACGAGCCGGCGGTAGAACGCAGTCGAGCGCTCGCCGGTCAGCACGCCCCACCGGTACAGCGCCATCCCGAGCAGCATGATGCCGCCGACCCGCCAGAAGTTCTGGCCGATGAACCCGGTGGTCTGTCGCTGGAACGACGAGCCGACGCGGTGGCTCATCTGTTCGAGCCAGCCGCCGCGGTAGGTCGCCACCTGCTGGCGCAGCGCGGCCTCGGAGGGCAGCCACTGGCCGGCGATCGCGTCGCCCCCGATCGACACCGCGGCGAACAGTTCGACCGCCGGGAGGAAAAGCAGGAACACCCCACTCAGTCCGGCGAGCTGTCGGGCGTCGAGGTCGCGGACGAAAAGCAGGAAGATCCCGGTGAGCCCGTACGCGACGAGGATGTCGCCGTACCACAGCAGGTACGCGTGGAGCAGGCCGACCCCGATCAGCACCGCGGTCCGGCGGAGGTGGAGGCGGACGGCGTCTTGCCCCTTCTCCTCTTTGCTCTCGATGAACAGCAGAACCCCCGCGCCGAACAGCGCCGAGAATATCGTGATGAACTTCGACTGCGCAAACACGTGTCCGGCGAACCACGCCCAGTAGTTCGCCCCGGAGAGGTCACCGTAGACGGCGGCGTCGGCGTACACGTTGGGGTTCAGCAGCGTCTGCTCGGGCATCGAGAACACCCAGACGTTGATGAGGAGGATGCCGAGCAGCGCGAACCCCCGGAGCGCGTCGAGGCTGGTGATCCGTTCGGAGGGCGGCGTCGGGCCTGGATCGCGAGTCACGAGTTGGCTGTCAGATTCGTTCCCAGCACCGAATAGGTTCCCATCGCGGACGGGACGGGCCGAGACGCCCCCCGGAAGGCGACGCCGCGGCCGGGGCGGCTCCGCGCCTCAGAAGAGTCCAGACTCCTCGGACTGCGGGACGTCTCCGAGCGCACCGACGGCGTCGATGGTGTTGGCGGTGACGTACACCGCGCCGTCGACGAGCACAGGCGGCGTCGTGAACGTCACGTCGAACCCGTCGATGTGATAATACCAGCGCACGTCCCCGGTGTCGCGGTCGAACGCGGCGACCGTGGGCCAAGCGACCTCCAGGTCGAACTTCTCGTACTTGACCGGAGCGACGACGGTCTCCCGACCGACGCAGAGCCCCTCCTGACAGCCCTCGGCGTCGAGACGCCACTCTTCGGTCCCGTCCGCAACTGCGACCGCGGAGAGGTGCTCGTCGGTCAGCCAGTACGCGGTCCCGTCGGCGACCGCGACGCCGTGGGCCTCGCCGCCGTACTCGTCGAGTACTCGGATTCGGTCTCCGGTGTCGGGGTCCCGGACCGCGAGGTCGCCGTCGGCGGCGACGAGGAGTCCCGCGGCGGTCGCGCTGGGCCCGAGCGCGACGCTCCCGACGCTCCGACGCCACACTTCGCTTCCGTCCGCGATATCGAG
>NZ_CBVY010000002.1:87231-88771 GCF_000513435.1 Halorubrum sp. AJ67
CGCCCGACGGCGAGTCGACGGGTGACGTTCTCCTTGACGACGGTGTCGTACGTCTCCGGCGGCGTCTCGTGGATCCCGTCGCCGCCGCGCACCGAGCGCTCCGTTTCGACGGCGAGGTGGAGCAGCGGGACGCAGTCGTTCAGGGCGTTCTTCAGCCCGTTCATCGCGTTCGTGTCGCCCGGTCCGGGGACGACGCAGGTGGCCGCCATCCCGCCCTGCTCGCTCGTCTCGGCGTACCCCCACGCCTGATGGGGGACGGCGGTCTCGTGGCGGGCGACGACGAACCGCGCGTCGCGGTCGGCAAGCGCCCGGTTCAGCGGGAGGGTCTGTTTCCCGGGGATACCGAAGACGGTGTCCACGCTGCGGTCGAGCATGGCGTCGACGACCGCCTCGGCGACGGTCGGATCGTCGTCGGCGGGTTCGTCGCGATCGCTGTCGACCTCGTCGTCGCGGTTGGCGGGGTCGTCCGCGTCCATACCGCGAACTCGACCGAACAGGTGTTGAATACTTCGGCCTGTAGTTATTTCATCTGACGGTTCCATGTGATATGTATGCGTTTACCAGAGACGCGCGATCTGTTCGCGAGGGAACTCGATTTTCCGGCGTCACGGGTCACCGTGTTAGAGCGGGTGGGGAACACGGAACTGTCGCCGCCGGACGGTGAGAGCACGACGATACGGGAGATCGTCGAGCGGTCCGAGGTGACGGAGTTCGACTCGGCCGACGACCTCTACGACACGCTGATGTCGCTGGTCGGGCCGCAGTTCGTCGGCCGCAGGTACTACGACGACCGCGGTGGCATGCCGGGGGACGAGGAAAACGAGGTGAGTTTCTGATGTCCGTCACGCTCGTTTCGGGGGTCAACGGCGTCGGTCTCTCCAGCGTCTGTCAGGCGGTCAGGCGCGGACTCGGGGACGGATACAAGCTGATCAACTTCGGCGACGCGATGCTCGAACAGGCGGCGGCGATGGGGATCACGACCGAGCGGGCCCAACTCGGCACGCTCTCGCAGACCGAAACCCGCCGCCTCCAGCGTCGCGCGGGCGAGTTCGTCGCCAGAGAGGCGGCGACGACGAACGTTATCCTCTCGACGCACCTCGCGGTCGAAACCCTAGACGGCTACGTCCAAGGGCTCCCCGTCGAAGTGCTCCACGACGTCTCGCCGGACGCGTTCGTCCTCGTCGAGGCGGAGCCGGAGACGATTCTCGAACGCCGGCGCGAGAGCGACCGCGACCTCGACGGAGTCACGGAACGGAAGATCGACTTCGAACAGGACCTCAACCGGTCGGCGGCGCTCCAGTACGCGAGAGATCAGAACGCGCCCGTTCAGTTCATCGAGAACGAGGGCGAGCTCGAAGACGCGGCCGAGCGGTTGGCGGACGCGCTCTGACGCCCTCCGCCCCGGTTCGGCTAGAACACGGAGCGATGGGAGGGCCCCGCCCCGCGGCCTACTCCGCGACGTTCGTCTCGCGGACGCGGACGCCCTTCCGGCCGAGGTGGCGCATCTGCCGCTGCGCGAACTCCTCCTCGCTCGACCCGC
>NZ_CBVY010000002.1:92861-95432 GCF_000513435.1 Halorubrum sp. AJ67
GGGCCCGAGGGGGCTCCGCGTCCCCCGACCCGCCCTGTCGGGATGCCACTGAGTATCCGTATCGAGCGCGCTCTTAAGTGTGTTACGGCGACACAGGGGGATCCCACTGATTGGGTTCCGTCATGGGCCGCGGAAGCCGCTTTGTTGACTTCTCCGTACTCAGATATGATGTACTTCCGCGAAATTTGGGTTCAACGTATTCCTCCCCGATTCTGTCGATCAAAGTCCAATCAGGCTGTTTCCTCGATTTCAGCGTAAGAAATATTATCTTATGCCAAGCAGGATAGCATATCATATAGATATCACACTTACACTCAACTATGGACCGCTTGACGCTGAATTCTCAGGTGAAGACCGAGAGGAACTTCAAAGCGAATTGATCGAGTTCGTAGAGTTCATCGATGAAGAAGAAGCACTCTCAACTCTTCCGAGACCGGAGGAGAATTCTGAACCTAAGCCCGAGGACAAAGAGGGAGATCAAGCCCCCCTGAGCGGCTGGGGAGATCCAGACTCCTCACCGACCACACAGGATTCGGGGAGTGTGAGAGACGAATTCACATCTCTCTCAACAATAACAGGAGTTGATGAAAACACGCTCGACAGACTATTTGAGTTACCTGAAAACGAGGAAGGGGTCCCCAGCCTCAATATGTACCATTTCGAGAACGGGGTTCTGAGATTAGGAGATGCGCGGAACCAACGACAAGCGCAGGCATCATCTCTTCTAATGCTTGCGTGGGAGGCGTGTCTAAATGAAAAGAAGATTAAGTTCGATAGATTAGACGATGCGTTAGTGGCCTCAGACGTTGAAACGGAGAGAAGGGGATCGATGGGCCAAGCATTCTCCAGTGATGCCAGTGACTGGTTTGAATCAGATGGCTCTCAAATTTATCTAGTTGGGAAAGGTAAGAACCACGCTCGGAAACTGATTCAAGAGCTAGCTGACGAGTTTGAGTAGCGGATAGTATGGACATCAATTATCTCATTGACCACTTCAACGATGATGCGGGCCACAAAGAGGAAGTTGCTCTCATCATCTACTACATTGAGAACCGAAGTGAAAACGAGATTGAGGGTGTGAAGCAGGTAGAGGTCAAGAACGTTATTCGCAATTCTCGTTCAAGAGTAAGTACAAGTAGCGTATCAACCTACTTTAGTCGTCTTGATGATGCTGGTTGGATTTCTGAGGCGAATGGTGATAGATATATCCTCACTCATGATGGTGAGGATGATGTTGAGGAATTGTTGGCAGATGGTGCTCTCAACACTCCTCGAAACAAGCACGAGCGGTTCATAGATTCCGAGATCTTCGAGGAAGATCGCTATCAGAATTTAGTCGGAGATGTCAACGAATCATACCGACAACATATCTACGATGGGACGATGGTGTTAACACGGAAGTTCTTCGAGAACCTAATTTTCGAGATTCTTCGAGGAGAATATTCGGGCAAAGATACTCAGATGTTTTTTGACCAAGAGAATCAGCGTCACTACAGTTTCGATGAATTACTGAATAATCTCAAAATTGGAGTTCCGGATCTCAAACGATTCACCAAGGAGGGTCTGGATCGTGAGATGGTTGAAGATATCCGTGATTTAAAAGAAAAGGGGAACAAAGGAGCACATTCTATCCGTGTCGAATTTGAGGAGGGAGAAGTAGAAGCGCTGTCTGACGACGCTACTCAGTTGGCGGAGGTCATCTATGAGGTTTGGAAAGGGGTCCAAAACTCAAACGGGTCTTCAGAGTAGCCCATCCACCTTCACGATAGAATCCGCAATTATTTGCTTCGCCCATTGCGTGAGATATGATTCATCTGCTCAATTCGGGTCGGTCGTCCCGCCCGGCACCGTTCGCTGTCGCTCGCGAGTGTTAAGATTCAGTCCGCCCTCCCCGAATTGAACGGGGGACAAGTCGATCTACAGTCGACTGCTCTACCAAGCTGAGCTAAGGGCGGTTACCGAAACGTAGCCGTTGGATCGGACTTAAGGGTTCCCTTTCAGAACCGGTGTGATCCGCCGTACCGCAGTCCCGCGAGGCCGAAGCGATCCCCAGAAATCGACTCACGAGACGCCGGCAGCGCGCGGCTGTTAAGTCGCTCGCGGCGGGAGCGAGCCCATGGCCGACGGCGACGACAGACAGGCGACGTTCGGGTCGGACGGGAGCCTCGAAACCGAGACGACGCCGGACGCGACGGGCGAGAACGACTTTGGCGAGGCGAAGGAGCCGAACGAGACCGACGGCGGCTACAGCCGCTACGTCGTCTCCAGTCTCCTCCAGAAGGCGGTCCGCCGCTCCGACGAGGAGGTCGCCGCGTGGGCGGCGTGGGAGCTGGCCCGCTCCGGCTACGCGTGGAACCTCTGGGACCGCCTCAACCTCTACGTCGTCGAGGATATCCGCGCGGGCAGCGACGCCGCGCTCACGATCGAACGCTACGAGGAACTCGCCACCGAGCGCTGGGAGCCCGCCGAGTGGAAGGGCCGCCTCTGTGCGATCCACGCCGCGCTGGCGGCCGCCCGCGCGCGCTCGACCCGGGAGGCGTCGAACGCGGACGCCTACTTCTCCGCCGTCGC
>NZ_CBVY010000002.1:98288-98864 GCF_000513435.1 Halorubrum sp. AJ67
TCGCCGAGGTCAGGGCCGAGGCCCGCGAGCGCGGCGAGGAGCCGGCACACGACTTCCCCGTGGGCGACCTCGAACCGGAGGGGAAATTCGACGCCGTCTTCGACGGCCACACCGGCGAGGGGTCGAGACTGGACCGCGGCACGAGGTTCTTCAAGACCCACGGGGCGCGCGTCGGCCCGGAGGGCGAAGACGAGCAGAGCGCGCGCTGGCAGCGGCTCGCGATGCTGCTCGACGAGGACGTGGAGTACGACGCCGCGGAACTCGACCGCGCCGTCGAGCCGGTCGACCCCGAGAATCCATGGCGCGACCCAGGAGCTGGAGGGGAGGAATCGGACGGCGAGCAGGACGCGGAAGGCGAAGGCAATCGGGAGGCGGACGCCGACGGCGACAGCGACGACCGCTCCGGCTCGCTCACCGATTTCGGCGAGTAGGGCGTCCCGCGAGCGCGACGGCGACGACCGCGACGAGCGCGGGAACCGCCCCGAATCCGGGCGCTCGCCCGTCGGTGTCCCCGTCGCCCGCGTCCGTTCCGTTCTCACTTCCCTCGACCGTCTCGTTCGAATCGGTCGGCTCCAC
>NZ_CBVY010000002.1:102606-103419 GCF_000513435.1 Halorubrum sp. AJ67
CCACGCGGTCGCCGAGGACGTCGAGCCGTCGCGCCGTGAGGGTCGGGGCGTCGCCGACCGCGGTTGGGGGGTCCGGTCGAGGACATCGGATACCGAACGAACGACCGGCGAAGGGAAAGCGGTACCGGCGGTGGCGGCCGAAGGGGAACCGTCCCGGGGGCCGTCAGTCGGGCGAGTCCGCCCGTTCTTCGATCGATGACCCCGGCGCGTCGTGTTCGGAGAGCATGTCGATCACTTCGAGCAGCAGCGACACGACGAGCGGGCCGACGATGAGTCCGACCGCGCCGAGCGTGAGGACCCCGCCGACGAATCCGACAAAGTACAACCCCGGCGAGATCCGGCCGGTCCGGCCGGCGAGCTGCGTCCGGATCACCGCGTCGGGGACGAAGGAGACGACGACGAGCCCCAGTACCAACACGGCGACCGCCCGCGCGGTCTCGCCGACCACGAGGTCGCCCGCGGCCAACCCGACGACGAGCACGCTCGGACCCACGACGGGGACGAACTGGAGGACGCCGGCGATGACCGCCAACAGGACCGGAGAGCCGTAGCCGAGGATCCGAAACACGCCGAGCGCGAGGACGAAGGTCCCGGCCGCCGTCGCGGCCTGAAGGACGTAGATCGAGTACAGCGTCTCCCGCGTCCGTTCGTGGAGCCGGGTCGGGACGTCGTGGTACTCGTCCGGGACGACGCCGAAGACGGCCGTGGCGACCGCTCCCGGGCGATAGAGGATGCCGTAGACGAGGAACGTGAAGACGACGAGCTCCAAGACGAGCACCGGCGCGGCGGCCGCGACCGCGATCGCGACCCCCG
>NZ_CBVY010000002.1:103934-106382 GCF_000513435.1 Halorubrum sp. AJ67
CCCGGCAAAAGTCGTTGCGGTGGCCGCGGTCCGCCCCGGGCCGCCGTGAACGATGGCGAGCCGGCGGGCGACCGCCGCGAGGGACCGCAGCACCTAACGTCGCGGCCGCCCGAACGACGGTATGCGCATCGACCCGTTCGGCCTCGAACGCTGGTTCGCGGAGTATGAACACGAGGCCGACATCATGCTGGCGGAAAGCGGCATCCGGTCGCTCGACGCGAGCCGGTTCGACCTCGACCCGGGGAAGCTCGGCTACGTCATCCCGACGAACGGCGACCCCGACTTCCGGGAGTCGGTCGGCGACCGCTACGACCGGTCAGCCGACGAAGTGCTCTTCACCTGCGGCACGCAGGAGGCGAACTTCCTGACGTTCCTCTCGCTGCTCGGTGACGAGTCCGGCCTCGGCGAGGAGGAGGTCGGCTCCGGCACGCACGCCGTCGTCGTCACGCCGACGTATCAGGCGCTCCACGCCGTGCCGGACGCGTTCGGCGACGTGACCCGCGTCGAACTGGAGCCGCCCGAGTGGAAACTGGACCCCGAGGCGATCGCCGACGCGGCCCGCGACGACACCGCGGTGATCGTCGTCAACAACCCCAACAATCCGACCGGACAGTACCACGACGAGGCCGCGATGCGGGCGGTCTACGACGTCGCGGTCGAGCGCGACGCCTACCTGCTCTGTGACGAGGTGTACCGCCTGCTCGCCGAGGAGCCGCAGCCGCCGGTCGCGAGCTACGGCGCGCACGGCATCTCGACGACCAGCCTCACGAAGGCGTACGGGCTCGCCGGTCTCCGGTTCGGCTGGATCGCCGGTCCCGAACCCGTCGTCGAGCGCGCGTGGCGCTGGAAGGACTACACCACCATCTCGCCGAGCCTCTTCGGGCAGCACGTCGCGAAGCAGGCGCTCGGGCGGCGCGAGGACCGGATCCTCTCGGAGAACCGCGAGCTGGCGGCCGCCCACCGCGACCGCGTCGCGGACTGGGTCGACGACCACGACCTCGACTGGCTCGACCCCGTCGGCGTCAACGCGTTCGTGACGGTCCCGGACGGCTTCGACGACGCCGAATCGTTCTGTCGGACGGTCGTCGAGGAGGCGAGCGTCGTCCTCGCGCCCGGTCACCTGTTCGGCTTCCCGGACCGGTTCCGGATCGGGTTCGGCCTCCCGACCAAGGAGTTGGAGGAGGGACTCGACCGGGTGAGCAGCGTGATCGAGTCCGCCGGCGGGGCGTCCGCCGAGGGCGACGCAGCGACCCGGGGCGGGGGTGACGACTGATGGGGCTGGTCGGCGACCTCAAAGACGACGTGGTCGGCCTCGTGCGCGACCCGACCGACGAGCAGAAGATACTGGTGATCGCGTTCATCGCCATGGCGGCCGCCGACCGCTACATGTACTTCAACGACATTCCGTTTGTCGTCCGGACGACGGCGGCGGTCGGCGTCGGGTTCATCGTCATGTTCGTCGTCAGCTACCTGCTTACGGGACAGTTCGTCCCGCCGGACGGGAACGTCGACGACGACGAGGAGCAAGCAGAGTATGTCGACGAACTCGACCCCTGACCGGCGCGGCCGCCGACCCCCGAGCGCCCGCCCGACAGCGTTCCAAACCGTTTATACACGCGCCTCCGGAAATACGGCGTATGCCGCGAGAGCAGAAGCAGGTTCGCGAACTCCAGGAGGGCAGCTACGTGATGATGGACGACGCGCCCTGTAAGATCAACCATTACAGCACCGCCAAACCCGGCAAACACGGCAGCGCCAAGGCCCGCGTCGAGGGCAAGGGCGTCTTCGACGACAAGAAGCGCTCACTCTCGCAGCCGGTCGACGCGAAAGTGTGGGTGCCGATCATCGAGCGCAAGCAGGGGCAGGTCGTCAACGTCAGCGGCGACGAGGTCCAGGTGATGGACTTAGACACCTACGACACGTTCACGATGCGCATCCCCGAGGGCGAGGACTTCACCTCGGACGACAACATCGAGTACCTCGATTACGAGGGCCAACGGAAGATCCTCGGGTAATCGGGTATGTTCCCCGGAGCGACGACGGACCGCGAAACTGCTTCCTACGTGGTCGTCGGCGCTCCGCTCGACGCCACGACCACTTTTCAGCCGGGCACCCGGTTCGGACCGGACCGGGTCCGGCGATTCGCCGAGACGTACGACGACTACGACCGCCGCACCGATAGCCGCTTCTCCGCGCTCGGCGTCGCCGACGCGGGCGACGTGCGCCCGTGGGACGACGTGCCGGCGTACCTCGACCACCTCGCCGCCGAACTGCGTAGCGTCGGCTACGACGACGCCGTCCCCCTGCTCGTCGGCGGTGAACACACCGTCACCTACGCGGGCGTCGACGCCGTCGACCCCGACACCCTCGTCGTCTGCGACGCCCACCTCGACCTCCGGAGCGACTACGACGGGACCCCGTGGAACCACGACCTCGCGTCACGCGCCG
>NZ_CBVY010000002.1:106518-124886 GCF_000513435.1 Halorubrum sp. AJ67
CCTATCCCCTGTGTGCCTTGCCTCCCACGACTCACGCCTGCGTCACGCGCCGGTGTCTCGACGACCTCGGCGTCGACCGCGCCGTGATCGTCGGCGCGCGGACCGGCTCCGAGGCGGAGTGGGACCGCGCGGCCGACGCCGACGTCGAGGTCGTCTCGCCCGAGGACGCGAGGGCGTGGATCGACGCGCTCGACGGGGACGGATCGGGAGACGGACACGGAGGACCGTTCGACGCCGACGGCTCCGTCTACTGCTCGGTCGATATCGACGCCCTCGACCCTGCCTACGCCCCCGGAACCGGAACGATGGAGCCGTTCGGCCTGGACCCCCGCGAGGTCCGCGACCTCGTCCGAGCGGTCGCGCCCCGCGCGGACGGGTTCGACATCGTCGAGGTCAACGACCGGGACGACGGGCAGGCGGCGGCGCTGGGCGGAAAGCTGCTCCGGGAGTTCGTCTTCTCGCACGCGGACACGACGCGCTGACCGTCGACTGCGGGTGTCTCGGAGTGGTCTCTGCGGCGTTGTTTTCACGGTTGCGTTTCTGAGATAGAGCCTCCTAACTGAACGACTATCTCTTCAACGGAGAGTGCGTAGACCGTCATCTCTGTCCCTTTTCTGGAGTACCACGTATCGACGGGCTCGACGATGTTAGCTTCACAGAGGTGCTCTATATGATACTTAGCGTTCTGGATGGACGTGTCGACAGCTTCAGCGATGTCTGAAGTTGTTGCTGGTTCGCCGTCAAGCGTCGCCAGTATCTGCTGTGCAGTGTCCGAGGAGACCGTCTGGAGTATATCACTCGGTTGATCATCGTCAACGACGACGTTCGTCCGTTCATGCGGCGTGTGATCGACAGGAGTGCGGTACGGGAATGCAGTTGGCATTGGTATTGAGTCGAGTAAGTTACCGTCCAACGTAGCTGGTTACGCGATCGTCCAGTTGGAGTGACCCGTCGCGCCAGTAGATATACGCCATCAGTACGAGGCCGCCGAGAACGGCGAAGCCGACAAAGACGAGTCCCTCCTCTCCGATCCAGCGCGATGGGCCGACGATGTCGACGGCGAAAAGCTCTGGCGTCTGCTGTGAATGTCCCAGTCCGAATATCGCGCTTTGGGTGAAATTATAGAACACGTGAAAGCCGATGCTGAGTGCGAGTTCACCGGTTAGCACGTATACGCTACTTATTACTAATCCAGCAATTAGGTAGTATCCGTAGTGGCTGGGATTCGTTATTTTTCCGCCGTGTAGAAACGCAAACACAAGCGTGCTGAGAGTCACTGCGAGGCCAACGGCTATCCACTGGGAGACGAACCCGCTCGATCCCTCGGCAACGTTCTTCAACATCGCACCACGGATGATGAACTCTTCCCACGTGGCCGCGAGCGCGATATACGCGAACACGACCATCATCGCAGGTACGAACGGGAGATCGCCGGAACCGCGCATCACACCCACGAACGTAGCCCAACCAGCACCGAGGGACACTACGAGTGCCCCACCGTTGATTGCGGTGGCGACGAGCCCACCAACACCGAATGAGTGCCACCACTCTCGGTCGAGCGAGAGTCCGAACTCACTCACCGGGCGTCGATCAATGACTCGTGCACTGAGGAGAATGGCACCGATGAGAATGACGCCAATACCAGTCAATTCAAGCAGTTCTCGGACGGGATGCTCGAACCTAGCTCGGATCGCAGTCTGAAGGATTCCGAGGAGAATGAAGGTTAGCACGGTCGGCAGTAGCGCACGAAGTGGTGCACGTAGTCGGCGTTGCTCAGTGTTCCAGACCGGCCAGAGGAGTTGGAAGACCCTCTGACGGAGGGCGGTCGGAAGGATGCGGTCAATCGTCGATCGTAACGACATGTACGACTCAAGAGGACGGGTACAAGTAGCACCATAGGCACGGCTTCCGACCCAGAAGCTGTGACGGGTTTTTTACCCATACCCGTGTCTGGCACGTATATGGACGAGGACGAGGATACCGTCTTGGCGATACTCGACGACGAGTACGCCCGAGCGATCCTCGCTCACCTCACAATTGAACCGATGTCAGTCGATGAACTCTGTACGGCCTGTGAGATGTCCGACGCGACGGCGTACCGCCGTCTCAGTCGGTTACAGGACGCAGACCTCGTGACCGAACAACAGGAGATCGACCCCGACGGCCATCACTATAAACGATATGTAGCGACGGTCGAGACTGTCACCGTCACGTTCGGTGATGGAGGCTACGAAGTAGCAGTGACGCGCTCGAAAACCGATCCTGCCGACCGCTTCACAGATCTGTTCGAGGGGTTGTCCTGAGATGCTTCTCTTACAGTTGGATGCGACTGGGACAGACCCGTTCCTCGCACTCGGGGTGCTCGTCCTTTCCGTGGTCTCAGTGGTACTCTCGGTGACTATCGCCGTAGTTCTGGTTCGCGGATACCGTCAAGGACCTGCTCACCGTGGAACGCTTTGGCTCGCAGTCGGTCTCATCTTCTTGATAACGGTGCCCGAGTTGCTACGGGTCGGGTTACCGACGGTGACCGACATCGGGGCCGTCGGTCGGTCGATACTCGTCAGTGCCTGTGAACTATTCGGGTTGGGGACGATCCTGTGGGTGGTGTACGGAGGTGGGATGCGATGATAGTAGAGAGTTTGCTGGCGCTGGAACCGCTCAGTATGGTTTCGGTAGCTCGCGGCGTGACTGCCGTCGTTGGGCTGTTTGTCGCTACGCTAGCTTATCGCGGATACCGACGGAACGGCTCTGCGAAGATGCGGGCACTCGCCATCGGTATCGCTCTGCTGACAGCAGGCGTTTTTGTGGCGGTTATGTTTGCTGATCTGACCGGCGCGGGAAACGGTGTCGTCTTACTCGTACGGGGTCTCGTGACAGTTATCGGCCTCTGTGTCGTGTTGTACGCCATTACCACGGCATAGCCGTTTCTGTCGGGGGGGGACCGTACAAATATCTTGAACGGCGAAGAGCCAGATAATCGCTCCTTCAGCTGTTGTGATCCGCTTGCCGCCATCGGATTCAACAGAGCAGACTGACGACGAAATCTACTAGGGATGAAAATCCTCAGAAAAGGACAGCGATACTGTAGATTCTCGTGACGGCAAGTTTGACATCCTCCCCGCGCTGAAGCGCGAGGTTTTCTCCTTGTACTCCCGTAAAAGTCGTTGGCTCGTCGATATCACGAAAAAATTTAGGACTTGATACTGTTCCCTGAGTCCGGGGGTTCACTTTAACGAAATAAGCGTCTGCTGTTGTGTTGACTACGCTTACTCTACTGAGTGACTAAGGGTGTAAAACTATCAACTGCGGAGGATTTCAAAAAGCCACTCGCGCAGGCGACAGCGATGACACAGTATCTCCCGGGATGTTGACTGCGGCGCTGAGGACGTCAGACTGACCGGCTCATCACGTTCGCGAGCTGCCGGTCGATGTCTTCGACCTCCCGAGTGAGACGGGTCACCATCTCGGTCTGGCTCTCGTTTTCGTCCGCGATCTCTTCGATCTCGTCGCTGACAACGTGTGCCCGGTCGGAGACGTCGTCGACGGCGCTCGAAATCTCTTCGGCCACGCTCGCCTGTTCGTCCGTTGCGGCTGCGATCTCGCTGATCCCGCTTTCGGTCTGTTCGACCGCCTTCAGAATTTGCTTCTGGTTTTCGAGGACGCCCTGGATGTCGTCTCTTGCGGACTGGATCTCGTCGTTGGCCGCCTCTACCTCGTCGGTTGTTCGGGTCGCCTTCGCTTTGATCCTCGTGACGATCTCTTCGATCTCGTCGGCTTGGTCTTGCGACCGATTCGCTAAGTTCTTCACCTCGTCCGCGACGACGGCGAAGCCGTCGCTGTCGTTGCGTGCCGCCTCGATGTTGGCGTTCAACGCGAGCATGTTCGTCTGCTCGGCGATATCGTTGATCACGCCGACGAGCTCTTCGACCTGTTCGATCTCGCCTTTCAGTTCCGCGACGTCGTCCGCAACCGTTGCCGACTTCTCAGCCGTGTCGTCGACCTGATCGATGACCTCGTCGGCGGTCTCGACGGAGTCTTCCGCGAGTTCCCTTGATTCGGCGCTTTGGGTGCTGACCTCCTCGGCGCTGGAGGCGATCTCTTCGACGGTTGCGCTGAACCCGGAGACGTCGCTTTGGGTGCTTTCGAGTTCGGCCGCTTGTTCGGAGACAAGCTGGGTGATCTCGTTCGATCGATCCGCGACTTCGGAGGTCGACTCGCCCAGCTGCGCCATCGATGTCTCCACGTTGTCCGAGAGCTCTTCTTGTAGGTCCGACAGCGTCTCTCGCTGTTCGACGACGGTGGTGACGTCGAAGAGCAGCTCGACTGCCCCGACGACTTCTCCGGTTGGCGTCTGGATGGGCGTTCCGATGGCGCGGGCATGCGCTTGCGTCCCGTCAGGCCGCTCTGCGGATCGGAACTCGTCTTCGCGGATGGCGGTGCCGGTACGGACGACTTCCTCGGCGAGCGTCTCGTCTTTGCCCTCGGTACCGAACACGTCGTACGCGTTCATACCGACGGCCTCGCTTGCGGGAAGCCCGAGGAGCTCGGCCGTTGTCTCGTTCCATTGGGTGATGTCGCCGGCGGCGTCGACGACGAACGCTGCTTCGGGAAGCTCTGCGATGAACTGTTCGAAGGTATGTCGCCAGAAATCCCCGTCTGACGCCGTCTCCGCGGCTTGGAGCTGGTCGTTCTGTGTAACTGCGGCCATACCGGGAAGCATCAGTTGGGGTTGATGTCGCTTTCGTCGAGATTATTCGTGTTGATATATCCGCCAAGGGTAGTGAACGAGAGACATGCTAACGAGCCGATCATGCCATCTCAATAGGTGAATCAGAAGGCGCAGCCTACGCCAGTGTAATCCCGGCACCGACGTGACACACGTCAGCGTGAGAGCGGCGAGCGCGATGTTGTCCGCCCGCGGTATCCGTCGTCGTCGTTCCGAGTCGACCCCACGGAAGCCATCAGCACACCGACCGCAACTGCGGAGAGGCCGCCAGCGACACGGTGTCAAGAACGGTGTTCTGAGCTCTGCTTCAGCGTCGACTTCGGCCTCGTCTTGTAGTTCCGTGCGACGGATCTTTCCAGTGACCGTTTCGGTAGTTCCGTGCGGAACTCCAGTTTGCGAGGATACTCGTGAATCGTTTGGATACCCTCGGGCGATCGGCATCGGGATATACCGACCGTCTCGTCCGTCTGAACCGACCAACACCGGTGCCGAGACGCGGGAAGCCCGGCCGTCTTGCCAGTATCCGGCCACCCTAGTTCCTCCCGATAGACGATCAATACAGTTCCCAGATGGTCACGACAGCGTTCGTCCACGGACTCACGCTCTCCGTGGGACTGATCGCCGCCGTCGGGCCACAGAACGTGTTCGTGTTCCAGCAGGGCGCGACCCAGCCCCGACTTCGCCGCTCGCTGCCGACCGTCCTCACCGCCGGGGTGGCAGACACCGTCCTCATTCTGGGTGGAGTTCTCGGCGTCTCCGCCGTGGTGATCGAGTTCGCGTGGCTTCAGACGGTCCTCCTCGGCAGCGGGGTGGTGTTTCTGATCTACGTCGGGTGGACGCTCCTTTCGGCCCCTGCCACGGCTCTCGACTCGCAAGACGAGACGCGTCTGGGCGTTCGTGAACAGGTCGGGTTCACCGCGTCCGTGTCGTTGCTCAATCCGCACGCGATTCTGGACACGATCGGGGTGATCGGAACGAACGCGCTGGCGTACGCGTCGCCCGGCCGGTGGGCGTTCACCGCGGCGTGTCTCCTCGTCTCGTGGGCGTGGTTTCTCGGACTGGCGGCCGGTGGTCGGCTCCTCGGGAGTTCCGTTCTGTCCGACGACCGACTTCGGTATCTCAACGTGATTTCAGCGGGGGTGATCTGGATCGTGGCGCTCTACATGGCGTGGCGGCTTCTCGCACTCGTCGGCGTCCGGTGACTCGGTCGCGGCTCTCCCGTGACCGTGTTACCGGTGTGGCCCTCCGACTGGCGATACAGCCGAGTCTGGATGACGGAACCCCCCTTCGGTCAGCGCCGGATTCCGCCGACAGGAATCAGTTCGTTCAGTGTGCTGCCTGTGAATCTGCTCTTCGGTCACCGGGAAGGGGAAATCTCTCGTTTCTGCTGCTCGACCAACTAACGATCCCGCTCGTCGGGTGTGACGACCACCTCGAAGAGTTCCGGTCTCTCTGTGGGCTTGCGCCCCCGCGCCGATCACGCCGAGCGTGGCCGCCTCGGGTGCGAGTTCACGGATTGCGAGCGCGCCGAGACAGTCCGTGCGGGCGTTCGTGATGGTCGTGCCGGCCATGTACGCCTCCGGGCGGCCGGTCCGGGCGTCGGTATCTCAAACGTTGAGATAACACGCTATCATGGTATATGTTATATGGGACCATATCTCGCTAGCTTTTATCAATATTGTATGATTAAGACGGGTATATTGATCATGAGTCGCGAATCAGGTTTTTTCACCATACATTTACAAAGAACGTCTTGACTACGTTTTCTCATGTAGTTCCCAAAATGACAATACCATCACTCGGTTCTCTGGTTGGACTCACGCTAGCAATCGTTGCTGCCGTTTTATTGGCAGTACAGAACCTCTGTATACGGATCGGAACCGATTCGGGCAATACTAGCGACGCAGTCATCGTCGTGATGAGCGTTAACCTCGGTCTCATCGGGCCCTTAACTGCTGTTCTCTACTATCCGGACTACGGACTCTCGGCGGTCGCAGTCGGAGCGTTCGCCACGGCGGGAATCGTTGGCCTCGTGTTAGGACGCGTTTGTATGTTTGCGGGAATTAACCGGGTCGGCGCAAGTCGAACGACTCCGATCGTGTCGGCCTCAACGCTCGTATCCACTGTGCTGGCGGTTCGGTTGTTTGATGAAACGCTGACACTGCCTCACCTTGCTGGTATCTTTTGTATCGTCGGTGGGGTCGCCGGCATTGCATGGCAGACTGCCTCTACCGATCGACCCCAAGACTCGCTGCGGGAGGTGGGGGCGTTACTACTGCTGCCGGTGAGTGCTGCGGTGTTCACTGGCGTCGAGCCATTACTCCTTAGGGTCGGGCTTGATACGGGGACACCGATTCTCGTCGGACTCAGTGTCATGATGCTCACGGCATTTATCGGATACACTGGCTATCGAACGCTACACGAGAATGCTCTGCCAAGGCTGTTTGAGAATCCGCAGATGAGGTGGTACGCCGGTGCCGGACTGGCAAGCACGATCGGATTACTTGCGTACTTCGGAGCAATCGCTTCCGCCCCGGTGGTAGTCGCGATCCCGATCATCCATACCGCTCCGCTGATCGTCATCGCGTTATCCATCGTCCTTCTTCCACAACACCTTGAGCAAATCACCTGGCGACTTGTCTTGGCCGCGGTGTTCGTCGTGACGGGTGCCTCCCTTGTCACGTTTTCAGGGTGACCGTTCCGCTCCGTTGAATCCACAGGAGGCGGCTTAAGAACGGCCCAAATCCAAGCAGTGGGAGAAACACCACAGCGAGGAAGTCGTCGCTGTGGCGTCTACACGTACTCGAGAATGTCCCGGAAGTTGATCGCGACGGCGAGCGCAATGCTGACAATAAGCACAATGATCGTCGCCATCGGGTCCATCGCCTCGGTGCCTTGAGAGTACACCACCATCCCGTACATCTCTTTGGTCAGCGCATCCATGGTCCCGCCGACGAAGAAGACGCGAATGAAGTCCTCGAACGAACGGAGCCATGCGAAGATGAAGCCGGCCGCGATCGCGGGCGAGATGATCGGGAGAGTGACGTCTGTCAGCACGCTTCGACTGCCCGCACCGAGGTCGCGCGCCCCCTCCTCAAGTTTGCGGTCAAAAACCGCAAGTCTGGCGATTACGGGCAAGACGATAAACGGGAGCCCGTACACGGAGTGAGTAAGCACGGTCGCAAAGAATCCGGACGGCAGCCCGGCGACGCGGAACAGAATGAGGATCGAGATGCCCATGATGATCCCCGGCATCAACAGCGGGACGATAACGAGCCCCCTGAGTATCGACCTACCGCGGAAGGTGTGCCGTGTAATCGCGAACCCCATTGGGACGCCGATCAGCGCTGCGATTGACGCCGATACAGTCGCCACGAACGCGCTCTGTCTGGCTGCCATCAGGAGCCCCTCGTTAGTGAACAGGCTGACGTAGTTCTGGAGGGTGACCCCCCCGAGGGGGAACAGTACGGAGTTCTCCGTGAACGAGAGCACGATGATCTGCGAGAGCGGGAGCCAGAGGAACACGATGACCCCGATCGTCAACACCCACATACCGTACGATGCGACTGCGGAAACGATCCGGTCTACGGAAACGCTCTCCGTGAGCCCGGGTTCGCCGACGATCTGCGACAGCCAACTGTATTTTTCACGGTCTGACATCGTTCACCCCATCGCCTCCAAGCTGGTGGTACGCATCACGATTGCGAACGCGATTATGGTCGGGATGATCAGGAACAACGACCCGGCCGCGCCGTAGTTGATCGCGTACAGTTCGTTTATTCTCGACGTAAGCACCTCGGCGATCATAGTGAACTTCCCGCGTGCGAGGAACTGCGGCGTGATGAACGTCCCAAGCGCGGGGACGAAGACGAAAACACAGCCGGTGATAAGTCCCTGCGCTGACAGCGGTATCACGATGTCTTTCGCAATCTCCAGTCGCGTTGCCCCGAGGTCCCGCGACGCCTCGATGACGCCGTAATCGATCCCTTCGAGACTCGAGTACAGCGTCAGCAGCATGTACGGGAAGAACGCGTGGGTGAGTGAGATAATCACCGCCACGACCCCGTACTCGAAGACCCCGAGCGGCTCGGAGACGAGGGGAGTCGCAAGCAGTGCCGAGTTGATCAGTCCTTGGCTGCCGAACAGGGAGAGCCACGAGTAGATCCGGACGATGAAGATGGTGAAGAACGGGACCAGGACCGCGAACAGTACAATCTTGAATCGGCGTCCGGACAGCCGCGTGAGCAGGTACGCAACGGGGTACGCGAGAACGACCGTCAGAAACGTGGTTGCCCCTGCGATGCGCAACGAAAGGAAAAACGAGTCGACAAACGGCGTCGTAAACCATCCGCTTTCCCCGACGAATAGTTCTCGGTAGTTCGACACCGAGAAGGACCACACCACGTCGTAGGATTGGTTGACCTCCGCGAAGCTCACCATCACGAGGAACGCAGTCGGAATCAGTATCAGCGTGAGCAGCCATCCGACTCCGGGTCCCACCATGAGCGCGAGCTTCGCCCGTTCGCC
Organism: Halorubrum sp. AJ67; assembly: GCF_000513435.1. Classification (NCBI taxonomy): domain Archaea; kingdom Methanobacteriati; phylum Methanobacteriota; class Halobacteria; order Halobacteriales; family Haloferacaceae; genus Halorubrum; species Halorubrum sp. AJ67. The sequence continues at coordinate 115,772 of NZ_CBVY010000002.1, forward strand.
TCGCCGTTCGAACGCGTCTCCGAGTTTCTGGATGGTGCCCATCTTTCGCTCACGCGTTCTTGATCCGTTCGAACATCTCGATCCACTCCTCGTCCTGCTCCGCGGGCTTGAAGGGGATCATCCCGTCGAGCACGCCCGGCTCGATCTGGAGCGTCTCCGAGTCGATGTTGCCCATCGCGTCTTGAGAAGTGTTCATGATGTTACGGTTCTCCGACAGCGCTGCGCCGGTCTCGGGACTGATGTACTCGTTCAAGACACGGAAGGAAGCTTCCTTGTTCGAGGAGCCGGCTGTGACGATGGCACCCTCGAACCAAGTGAGTTCCTCTTCGGCCGGCTGAGAGAACCTCACGCTCTCGACGTCGTTCATGATTCCTACGTGGGTGCTCCGGTTCGCGAACGACGCGACGATGTTCCCGTTCTGGTAATCTTGCGTGAGCGTCTCTTCGTCGTGGACGAACCCGAGGAGGTTTGGTTTGAAATCGGTTAGCGTCTCCTCGATAGTCGTGAGCTGTTCGTCGGTGAACGACACCGTGTCGCCCTCGAACGCCTCGGTGTAGCCGAGGGAGAGTCCCGTCGCCATGATCGTCTTGTAGTAGCCGTCATACAGCGTGATGCCCCCCGTGAGATCGACTCCCTCGTACTCCTCGCTGAAGAGGACATCGTAGGAGTGTTCGTGATCCTCCGGAAGGACCGAGCTATCGTATCCGTACGCGTACCACCCGAACTGGACGGGGAGGCCGTAGACGTCGCCGTCACTGGCGAATTGCGTTTCGGCGGCGTCTTGGAACGTCGGATACAGTGCGTCGAAGTTGGTCATGATGTCCATGTCCACCGGCGCGGCCAGATCGGCGTCGATGAACCGGGGCACATACTCGTTGTTCGGTATGACGATGTCGTACTGCTCTCCCCCGCCAGCGTTCACGGTGGAGAACATATTCGCGGAACCGTCGGCTATCGAGATCTCAAGCTCGACGCCGTCGAGCGTCTCCTCAATTTGGTCGTTGACCGCGTCATAGCCAGTCCAGGTGAGGATCGACACAGTCGTTCCGCTACTACCGCCCATACATCCAGACAGGCCCGCGATGCCGGTGACACCGGCCGCGCCTGCCGCTTTGATGAACTGTCGTCTGTCTTCCATGCGTGAGACGAGAGTTCGTCAATACGCAATAAATCTACCGTAGCATAACTAGAACAGTGAATTAATTTCCTTAAATTCATTTGAGTATGGCCTATTTTCGAATATTATAAATCATATGTCTAATTTTGATCACCAGTTCTAGCAGAGTTCTTCCCAGAGAACTATTTTTTGACTATAAATATTATATCCCAAAATACGTTAGTATATTTGGTATATACATGATAAAACCGCATATACAATCAGGTATTCTCATTTTTGCTGGACAAAGCTTAAATAGGATACATGTGTTCTGGACCCATATGACGACACCAACGACGGCAGTACAGCTTGATGGCGTTCGGAAAGATTTCGGCGACACGACCGCTGTAGACGGGATCGACATCGACCTCCGGCACGGCGAGTTCTTCTCGTTGCTCGGTCCGTCGGGTTGCGGAAAAACGACCACGCTACGGATGATCAGCGGGTTCGAGACACCGACCAACGGCTCGATCCGCATCGAAGGCGAAGACGTCGTCCACCGGCCGCCGAACAAGCGGAACACGAACCTCGTGTTTCAGGGACTCTCGCTTTTCCCGCACATGACCGTCGCCGAAAACGTCGGATATGGACTGAAAAAGAACGCCGTTGAGGCCGACGAACGCGACCGGCTCGTCGAGAAGTATCTCGACATCGTTGACCTCTCCGGATACGGTGACCGGAAGCCACAGGACCTCTCCGGGGGACAACAGCAGCGCGTGGCGATCGCACGTGCGCTGGTGAACGAACCAGATATTCTGCTTCTGGACGAGCCCCTTTCGAGCCTCGACCGGAAGCTGCGCCAGCAGATGCAAGTCGAGCTTCAGGAGATCCACGATCGTGTAGAGAGCACGTTCTTCTACGTAACACACGACCAAGACGTGGCGATGAGCATGTCCAATCGACTCGCCGTAATGAACAACGGGCAGATCGAACAGATCGGGACGCCCAAAGAGATCTACCGCGAACCCGAAACCGCGTTCGTCGCCGATTTTATCGGAGATACGAACCTCCTCGACGGCGTCGTCGAGAACACGACGCACCCGCCGCGACTCGAACTCGACGCCGAGGTCGACGTCACCGTCGAGCTCGGTGAGCCTTCGACCAAAGGCGAGGTGATCGCGTCTATCCGGCCTGAAGAAGTCGAAGTCACGGAGGCCGGGGGCGGCGCCATCGACGGTACCATTGTCGATCAGTATTTCCACGGAGAACGCACCAATTTAGTGATCGAACCCCACGACGATTCGCTTCCGGAACTCGATGTCGCCGTCCAGGGACGAACGGACGTTCCCGATTCCGGAGAGGTCTCAGTCGACCTCAACGCCGACGCGATGAGCGTGTATGCGAAGTAGCTCCTCGGTCCGGCTGTCGATTCTCGATCCGACTGTCGAGGTGGCCGGTCGGCGATCAGTGGCGCATCACTCGATGACTCGCTGTGATTCAACCCGCCGAATGTGACCGTGTACACACTTGTTGATTTGAACGACAGCAGCGGAGATATATGAACGAACGCACCGACGCAGCCACTGACACCGAAGCGACGACCGTGTTGCTCCACCATAGCATTTCGGCCGTCTTCGGCGGCGATTTTGTCGACGGAATGCGTTCCCAGCTAGATGCCGTACTCCCGTCAACGGGCCGGATCGAGACGGCGACGACCGCCGAGGAATCCGGCACGGTAATCAGTGACGCGGACGTTATTTTGACGATCCGCCCGGTTAACGACGAACTCCCTACCGGGACGGCTCCCGACTGGATACAGACCCTCAACTCCGGGGTCGACTCTTATGACCTCGAATCGCTCGGAGAGCGAGGAATCGCGGTGACGAACGCCGCTGGCGTCGCTGCTAATCCGATCGCTGAGCAGGTGCTCGGTTACCTGCTCGTCTTCGAACGCCGGATTCACAAGGGAATTCGGCAGCAGGAGCGTGACGGTATCTGGCAGCGATACTCTGCGGGGGAACTCCGCGGAAAGACACTCGGTATCGTCGGAGTCGGCGCTATCGGTACGCGCGTTGCGGAGTTGGCATCAGGGTTTGATATGAAAGTGATCGGTACAAAACGCACGCCAGAGACGGCCCCGGATGTCGTTGATGAGGCGTACCCGCCGGACGGGCTTCCCAAACTCCTCGCGCGCTCCGACTACCTCGTTCTCGCTTGCCCACTGGTTGAGTCGACACGGGAATTGATCGGTACGGACGAACTCATGTCCATGCGGTCGGACGCGGTGCTGGTGAACATCGCACGCGGTGAGGTGGTAGACCAAGCAGCGCTCGCGACCGCTCTCCAGCAGAACCGGATTCGCGGGGCCGCACTCGACGTGTTCGACGAAGAGCCGCTCCCGCCAGCGTCGCCACTGTGGGACCTTCCGAACGCGGTCGTTACCCCGCACATGGCAGGTTCAACACCGAAGTACGCCGACCGGATCGGAACGCTGTTCGAAGAGAACTACCGGCGGTACGACGACGACGAACTCGAAGAGCTTCGTAACCGAGTCGTGTGAACTACCGCAATCACGGAGGCTCAGGGCTTAGTCGTGGGGTGAATCGGACTGCTGAGAGAGCAACCACTCGGGAGACCATCTCTGGACGTTCTCTTAGTTCGTTCCGTTCACTCCTTCGTCGTCGGTGATCCTACAACCGACCGGTTCAGTCATCCGCCTCGGCTCGGGAAATCTCGGCCCGGACCGTGGCCGCGAGTGCTGCGATCCCCTCGTCGATCTCGGCGGGCGAAGCGTGGCTGAACGAGAGCCGAGCGTTGCGCGTACCCGTATCGGTCGTGTAAAAGAACGATCCCGGAAGATACGTCACGCCCTCGTCGATGGCCCCGGAGAGCATCCGTTCGGCGTCGACTCCATCTGGAAACTCCACCCAAACAAAGAACCCGCCGTTGGGCTCACTCCACGTCGTTCCCGGGGGCATTCGCTCCTCTAAGCTTTCCAACATCCGATCCCGCCGCTTCCGATAGCCTGCCGACAGCTCCTCTATCGCTCGATCAAGCCGTCCATCTTCCGCGTAGCGGGTGATGAGCCCCCGTGTGAAGCTAGGTTCTCCGCCTGCGTTGATACGATCAAACTGTTTAACAAACGACTCCTCGGCGACGATCCAGCCGGTCCTGACGCCTGGGGCAATCGTTTTCGAGAAGGTGTTGACCCGGATTGTTCTGCCCGTCTCGTCGAGTGCCCGGATCGGCAGTGGTTCGGCACCGTCGTATCGGAGTTGGCCGTACGGGTCGTCTTCAAGAATCAGGAAATCGTATCGCACTGCCAGTTCGATCAGGCGCTCGCGTCGCTCTTCTGTGAGAGTCACGCCTGTCGGGTTGTGGAAGTTGGGGATCGTGTACAAAAGCTTCGGGAGGGGGTCGCCGGCCGCTTCGCGCACAGCAAGGTCAGCGGCCAGCGCCTCGATGTCGAGCCCCGCCTCGTCCATCTCCACATCGTCAATATCGACTCCGTAGTTGCGAAAGAGTCGGAGCGCACCCATGAACGTAGGCGCCTCGACAATCACCGTATCACCGGGATCAAGGAACGTCTGGCACACCGTGTCAATCGCATTCGTTGCGCCGTTCGTTAGATGGATCTCATCGGTCGTACAGTCCATCCCGCGGTCGCGGGCCTGATCGACGATCAACTCCGGAAGGGCGTCGGCATACTCGCCGCCTGCGTACTGGAGCGCTCGATCACCTTCAATCTCGAAGAGTGAGTCGGCCGCCGAGACCAATTTGTCATTCGGGAACGAGTCCGGGTACGGGAAACCGAAAGCTAACGGGACGGCACCGGAGTCACGGATACCTCGCCATGCCCCATAGACGGAGCTATCCATCGTCTCTTGGACGGTCTCGGTGAACAAGTGACTGAGGTCGTTTGACTGATCGCGTTCGCTCATTCGAGTTCGTCCGTTGACAGCACCTTCAATGACATAAGTTTATTGGCGTAAAACACAATTAACCAAGCACAGTTATGCGACATAGCTGTCTGTATTTAATCCTATATCATTTTTGTCTGCGCAAATCTGAATTTTCTTGATTGTTTAAAACCAACGGCTCTGTTCGCTCGATACAACAGACTTTCCGTGTGGCGCTTCTCGTGTTCGTATGACGATAGCTACTGGCGATTCTGTGACCCTCGAGTACACGGGACAGCTTGACAATGACACAGTGTTCGACACCTCCCGAGAATCCGTCGCCGAGGAGACTGGCCTCGCCGAGGCGCAGCCTGATCGAGAATACGCCCCGCTGACAGTCGAAATCGGTGACGAGCAGGTCATCGAAGGGATGGAAGAGGGACTGATCGGCCTCGAAGCTGGGGAGACAGAAACGCTGACGATCCCGCCGGAGAAGGCCTACGGCGAGCCCAGTGACGACCAGATTCAGGAGTTCGAAACTGAGGAACTCACAGAGATGCTCGGCGGGCAGACGCCCGAGGAGGGCACCTATCTCGAAGCCCAGAACGGCAGCCAAGGCGAAGTCGTCCACGTCGACGAGGAGGTCGTCCGAGTGGACTTCAACCCGCGCCTCGCCGGCGAAACGCTGACGTTCGACGTCGAAATCATCGACGTCAACTGAGACCGAACGGCAGCGGTGGTGTCAGCGATCGGTGGTTTCTGTCGGGACGAACACTCGGTTCATCCTGTAACTTACCCGCGTGGCCCTCCGACTGGCGATACAGCCGAGTATGGATGACGGAACCTCCCTTCAGTCAGCGGCGGATTCCGCCGACGGGAATCAGTTCGTCCAGTGTGCTGCCTGCGAATCCGCCCTCCGATCACCGGGAAGGGGAAATCTCTCGTTTCTGCTGCTCGACCAACTAACGATCCCGCTCGTCGGGTGTGACGACCACCTCGAAGAGTTCCGGTCTCTCTGTGGGCTTGCGACCGAAAGCCGCGCCGAACTGCTCGATCACCACCCGGCCGGCGGGGTCAACTGCCCGAGTTGCCGTCACGCACCGCACCAGCCACAACGGGTCATTCCGGTTGGGAACGGCGGGCTGGCGGTACTCGCATGCGAGACCCATCAGTCCGACATCCTCTCTCGGTTCAGCACAGGTCTCCAGGTACGACAGCATCTCACTTCCTCACTTGACGGAACGTCCACTGACCCGTGACGGACCAGATACAGACACCCCGAGATGGGTTCGCGGATGATCTCGAAGACCTACCGCCGGAGGAACGATGAGCGATAATCAACGAGGCGTGTTGGTCGTCGGCGATACGACCATCGACCTCTATCCGGTTGACGGGACGTCGATCACACCCGGCAGCCGGTTCGCGTGGCACGTCGGTGGGACGGCGACGAACGTCGCACGATGGGCGGCCTCGCTCGGGAGTGAGACCAGCCTCGTGACGAATATCGGGACCGATGTCATGGGAGAGCTGGCCGCCCAACACCTCGCGGACGGCCCGGTGGACGCGACACACGTGACCCGGGTCGACGCGCCGTCACCGCTCACCCTGTACGTCCCGACGGAAGCTGGCGACCGGTGGAACGCTTGGGTGGCCGGGAGTTGCTACGGCTTCACGCCGCCTGCCGATCCGGCCTCACTCGTGGTCCCGTACGAGTGGGTCCACTTGGAAGGTGTCACGTTACCGACCGAGGTGAACCAGAGTGCGGTTCGGCGGCTCGCCGAGGCGGCCGCGGAACACGGGGCGCACGTCTCGTTCGATCTGAACGGACGCACGAACCAGTGGGCCACTCCCGACGCCTATCAACAGGCGCTCCGCGACGTGTTACGGCACTGTGACCTGATCTTCGCCGGAACGGACGACCTCGCGGTGGCGGACGTCGATCGGACGCCGGCGGGCGTCCTCGAACTACTGCCCCCGAATCACTCGGCGACGGTGTTCATCACGGACGGGCCGGGGGAGACGACCGCGGTGACCGTAGAAGACGGTGAGATTACCGAGCGGGTGACTGCGACGCCGCCACCGGCGACGGTCGCGACCACGGCCGGGGCTGGTGACGCGTTCGCTGGCGCAGTCCTCGCCGCACGGGACGACGGCGTCTCGGATCTCAGGGAGTTAGCGACGATCGGGAACACGGCCGGCGCGGCCGCGGTGGCGACGATCGGCCCGTTTGACGCTGACGGCTCTGATCTGACGGGCGAGCTGTTCTGATCCGACGTTGTTCGCGGATTCCAACAGATCCAGCACAGAAGTCGGATGGTCGTCCCCTATTGACTGTGCTCGGGTCAGCGAACGACACTTGCTGCGGGTTTCAACGGAGCCGACGAACGCGGGTTCCGTGACTCGTTCGTGATTTCGACCCCAAATGAGCCGCTGGTGAAGCCTAGCGGAGCGATGGCTATTTCACTTCCCGACGAAATCGCCTCCGTAGGTGACACCCTCGACACATGTCCGATTCAGCCCTCCAAGACGAGCCAACGACGAGTTCGGAAAACACGGCCGGGTTAGATCTCGGCTGGCTGTCCTTAGAGGACGGCGAAGAGATCCGCTGGGCGAGCACTCCGCACAAATACAGCATCGTTCCGGCGCTCGTCGTCGGACTCCCGCTCTCGGTAGTTCTCATCGGCATCCCGCTGATTGCGGCCAGCTACCTCCAGTACACCAACACCAACTACGTCGTCACGAACAAGGGCCTCTACAGCAAACGCGGAATCCTGTCGCGAGACGTCCAGCAGATCGGCTTTGATAAGGTACAGAACATCTCGTACTCCCAGTCGGCGATCGGGTCGTCGCTGGGATACGGCTCCGTCGACGTCAGCACGGCCGGCGGCTCCGGCGTCGAACTCCAGTTCCGCAGTATTCTGAACCCGGCAGCCGTCCAAGAGCTGATCTCGAAAGAGATCGACAAGCGTCAGCAGCGCGATTCGGCCGGCACGGCCGAGACCGACGACGTGCTCGACCAGATTCTCGTCGAACTCCGTGCGATCCGCTCGGCGGTAGCCGATGACGAGGAACAGGTGACCAATGGATCGTCGAGTTCGGCCGACGCCGAGGCGAGTCCGAACCGGCCTTCAGACGGAACGGTGGACCACCCCGATGAGTGACTCGTGGCTGTTCCTTCGTGACGGAGAGACGGTCGTGTGGGAGGGGACGCCGCGGCTGTCGGCCGCCGTCGGCGGCATCGCCGTCGGGACCGTCATCGTCGGGCTCTGTCTCGCGGCAGCGGCGACGATCGATCCGCGCCTGGCGGCCGCGAGTCTCGTCGGTATCGGCGTCGCCGCGTGGCAGGTTCTGCGGATACGCCGCACCAGGTACGTCGTCACGACCCGTGCCGTTTGGCTCAAACGGGGCGTCCTCGGGAGGACGGTCCGCCGCATCGGGCTGTCACAGGTACAGAACACGGCCTACAGCCAGTCGGTGACCGGTTCGCTGTTCGGGTACGGCACCGTCACCGTGGAGGTCGCCGGTGGCCCCGATCTGGCCTTTCGCCGGATCGACGACCCTGAGGCGGTCCGGCGGACCATCACCGGTCGAATCGGTAGCGACGGCGCGGACGTCCCCGGGACCGTCGATCAGTGGCGCGAAGTGCTCGCGATCGTCCGGGACCTCAAGCGCGCGGTCGAGTAGGAGCCACGAGCCGGATTCTTAGACGAGGATCGTCGAGACCGGATGCGAGATCGCTGTTCGCCTCGAAGCGACACGGCGATCGATGGGAGACCCGCGAACTTGGCCGTCACAACTCGTCCACTCTCGAACCCACGGGGATGAGTGCTCCGTGTCGGGTCCCTCTCCGTCGATTGCACGTACCGATTCGCGCGCGCGACTCGCAGGCCAGTCGATTGACGCCTGCTGGAACGCGTAACCGCTGATGGTCTGCCCCTCGATTCTCCGGCCTCGCGCGTCAGGACAGCCCGCGCAGCGCCCGCCACTTCGCGGCGACGAACCCCGCAAGGATGAACGCGAACCCGGCGACGGTCGCGGGCGTCACGTTCTGCCCAAGCACGAGCCAGCCCGCGATGGCGGCGAAGACGGGAATCACGTACTCGATGAAGCTCATCTCGAT
>NZ_CBVY010000002.1:125651-132745 GCF_000513435.1 Halorubrum sp. AJ67
GACACGCCGAGGACGCTGTCCGCGACGTTCGCGGGGTCGGGATCGGCGATGACGACGACGCCGGCGAACCCGAGCGCGACGCCGAGCGCGGTGGCGGCGGTGAACTCCTCATCGGTCGCAACGAGCCGCGTGAGCGCGGGCGTCACCACGGGAACGAGCCCCAACAGCACGGCGGCGACGCCGCCCGTGACGTACCGCTGACCGGCGAAGAGGAACGCGTGGTGGGCTCCGATGATGAGCGCGCCGCCGACGAGCACGTAGACGTAGTCGTCCCGGGTCCGGGGGCGGACGTCGACGCCGGAGGCGAACACGGCGGCGAACAGTAGCCCGGCGGCCACGTCGAAGCGCACGGCCGCGAACGGCACCGCGGGGAGGTCGGCCAAGCCGACGTCCGTCGCCATGAACGCCGTTCCCCAGACGGCACACAGAAGCAGGTACCGGCCGGCCGTTCCGTAGCGACGCATTCACGCGGAGGTCGCCGACGCCGGCGAAGTATGCGTCGAACCGCCTCGACGCTCCGAGCGTCCGGACCCGGCAGCCACCGGGTACGACTTAGTGTAGTGCCTCCGTATCGCCGGTATGGATCGGCTGGTCTGCTACGATTGTGGGGCGTCCTATTCGTTCGGGACTGCCGCTCGCTGTACCTGCGGAGAGCCGCTTTGGTTCGAAACCGACGACGAGGCCGTCTCATGGCCCGGCGCGGATCCGGGATCTACCGACGCCGTCTCGTACGGTCACGACAGTCTTTGGCGGTACGAGTCGGTGCTCCCCGCTGTGGCACCCGTAGGACTGGCCGCGGCCGCCGGCGGAACGCCGCTCTTGCGAACGCCGTCGATCGAAACTGCCGACGGACCACGAGTCCACCTCAAACTGGAGGGGACAAATCCGACGGGGAGCTTCAAAGATCGGGGGACCGCCGTCGGTATCGGCCGCGTCGACGGCCCCGTGGGAACCGTTTCGCACGGAAATATGGCGTTGAGCGTCGCTGCTCACGCGGCCGCGACTGACCGTGAAGCAGTCATCCTCGTCGCCGAAGACACGCCGGACTCTCGTCTCGCGATGATCGCCCAGCACGACCCCCACCTGTTCCGTGTTCGCGGCGACTACGGACGACTCTACTACGATACGCTCGAAGGCGACTTCGGCGTCACGTTCCTCAACTCCGACAGTCCGCTCCAAGTCGCCGGTCAGAAGACCGTCGCGTACGAGATCTGCGAGGCGTTTCGCCCGGAGGTTCCCGACGCGATCGTCTTACCGGTCAGCAGCGGTGGGCAAGCGAGCGGCGTCTGGAAAGCCCTCCGGGAGCTGGACTCGGCAGGACTCATCGCCGATCTGCCGCGGATCTATCTCGCACAGGCGGCACGCTGTGATCCGATCGCGCAAGCGTACCGGCGTGGCGCGTCACGGGTTGATCCCGTGACCGACGAGCCGACGGCGGCCGTCTCCATCAACAACGCCGACCCACCCAGTGGGAACCGGGCGTTGGCAGCCGTTCACGACACTAATGGGGCCGTGCTGTCTATCGCTGAAGAGACCCTGTTGGCCGAGACGAAGCGCCTCGCCTCCGACGCTGGCATCGCCGTCGAGCCGTCGTGTGCCGTGGCCACGGCGGCGGTTCAGGAACTGTCCGAGTCTACCGAACTCGGCTCGGACGAGGACGTCGCCGTGGTCGTGACCGGGTCCGGGTACAAGTACGAGTCACCCGAGACCGAATCCACGGCTGTCCGTGAAATCGATCGAGGTGACGTTCCAGCGGCGGTTCGCGACCTCGCGTCGTAACGGCGTGGACTCAGTAGCCTTTCGTCGAGCGCGTTCGTGTAGCCGGCGTTCCTCGATAGCGGTGGCCCAGTCGCCAAGATCTACGTGTCCATCGTCGATCTCTCTCGCATCGAATTCTTTTCGTGGACCGTTCCGTGGTCGGCAGCGTCCTCAGAGCTCCTCGAAGCGCTCCACCCCTGCCCGCGCAACCGTCATGTCTTCGTCGACGCTGCCGCCGGAGACACCGACGCCGCCGACGACGGTTCCGTCGTCGTTCTCCAGCGGGAACCCGCCACCGAAGGTGACGATTCGACCGCCGTTCGTGTTCCCGATCCCATACAGTGACTCGCCCGGCTGTGACGCCTCGTGGATCGCCTCGGTGTCCAACTTCAGCGACACCGAGGAGTACGCTTTGTTCTGGGCGATGTCGACGCTCCCGAGCAGCGCACCGTCCATCCGGTGGAACGCCACGAGATTCGCACCGCCGTCCATTACCGCGACGCACATCGGCACGTCAATCGCTGCGGCCTCTTCCTCTGCGGCTGTAATTATTTGCTTAGCGACGTCTAATGTTACCGTTGTCATACTGGGTGTACTCCGTCTACCTGTTGTCACGGAAATATAATAAACTAATATGTATATATCCGTAATGACGAGCAGACGACGAGAGCGAGCAGCGAACGATCGGAGAGTAAGAGGAGGCGACCCGACCGACAGCAGCGACACCAATCTCTAATGAGGCAGTTTTCCCGAACCAGGGGAGGGCGCGTTGCGGATATGTGTTGAAATACTACGGCCACTCACAGCGTTCGGGATGTCAACGTGTTGATCAGGTCGCTGCCGGAAAGCCTTGTCCTCTCTGTGAGCAGTCCTTGTCGACGGCGAACACTGCCGTCGACAAACCGGCGATGTCTATACGCTCCCGCGATCGGGTGTCGACAGGCCCTCGGCAACAGCAACGTCGTGTCCGGCGGCGTACCCGTTCAACTTGGCAGCGATCGGCGACTCGCGCAGCTCCTTATCGCCGTATCCGGCCGCCTCGAATGCATCCATGAACGAGGAGACCGACCGGAGCTTGTACTTCTGGTGGTAGTCCTCAGCGGGGTAGAAACGCGAGAGCTGTTCGACGCGTGTTCCGATCCCTTCGGCAGTGAGTCCCCGCGTCGTGAGGAATTCGTCGAGGACTGCTCGTTGGTCTTCGGTCGCAGCGAACACGATATTCTGATACTGCGTCTTTCTGGTCTGGTGCTGCGGGTCGTGCGAGTGGAACACCTGACTCAGGAGATCTCGGTACGGTATCGTGTCAGAGTCGAACTCGACTTGGAACACCTCCGTGTGGTCGCCTAGGGAGTGATACGTCGGATCGACCTTCGTTCCGCCGGCGTACCCGACCCGGGTGCGAACTACGCCGTCCATCGCGCCGAACCGGGCATCCGGCCCCCAGAAACACCCGGTCCCGAACGTCGCCGTGGCAGTCTCCGCACTCTTCATCGCCCGACTGTCGTACTCGCGTATCTGCGTTTCTGTAATCGTCATTGGAGTCACCAGCCTGGAGAATCGCCGAAGCGCGGGTCGTGGATCCCACCGCATCTACCACCGGTCAGGCTCGCAGTCGTATATATCACGTGTCGATGTCCGTGCGCAGTCGGCAGCGGAACCGACACCACCGCTTGACGATTTGATGGAGAACATCCGACCTGAACTGATTCCGCGGGTGGCGGCGAGAGACCGCGATTCGACCCGAGACATTATCATACTTCAGCGTAGTCTTCACCGACTCGTGGCGTAACTGGGCCTGTGTCGCGGCAAGGTCGTGCTGTTTATCCTGATAGTGTCGTGCGTGAAAGAATAAACTCGATCCTTTTACGATCGCAGCAGTTCTCTTTTGGTACAACTGGCAGAAGGCGACGATGTAGATGCGCTGACCACAGGCTACTTAAAAGAGATTGACTCCAAAAATCGCTGGACGTGATGGGGATCGTTTCCTTCAGAAAAACACAGGAAGCGTATGGGTTGGGGCGGATTCGAACCGCCGGCCTGCTCCGTGTGAAGGAGCCGTCATAACCTGACTAGACCACCAACCCGCGCACTCCGAGGTATCCGACCTCCAGACTTAAGCGTTACCTTACGGCGAAGCTTCATCCCGAACCCGACCCGATCCCCCGGCATGACTCACGAACTCCGCTTCCTCGAACGTCTTCGGCAGCGCGTCGCTAGCCTGCTCCACGCGCCGCTGTCGCTCGTCGGCCTCTACGCCGAGCGCGAGACGCCCCGCGAGCAGTACGCGTTCACGCTCCGCAAGCCGTCCCCGGTCGTCGAGGCGCAGCTCCACCGGTTCAGCTTCGTCCGCAACCTCGTCTCCTCGCTCAAGTACCGGGCGTACGCGACGCCGCCGGAGACGACCGTCGCCAGCTGGGTCCGCTACCCCGAAGGTGCGCTCGCCAGCGACGACCAACTCCACCTCGCGCTGTACACCGGGACGGACCGCGCGACGACGGACGTGTACGCCCACTGGGAGCCGTCGTGGATCCGCCACCCGATCCGGCACTACCGCGCGACCGGTGTCGACGCGCAGGCAGGAATCGAGCGCGCGCGATCGCTGTTCGAGAACGCAGGTATCGAGTACGCGGTCGTGCCCGCAGAAGAGCGGATCGGCGTCGACGCGGACACGACCGTTCCAGACGACCGATCGCCGCCGGTCCGGTAGTCGACGATCTACTCCGCGGCGGCGGCGTCTTTGCCCCGGTACTCGGCGACGCGCTCGCGGGCGGACGCGACCGCCTCGCGGGCCTCGCCCTCGGCGCGCTCCTCGATCCGTTTCAGGTCCGCTTGGAGCTTGTCCAGCCGCGACGGTTCCGGCTCCGGCTCCTCGTCCTCTCGGCCGACGAGCGCTTTCACGCGCGTCTCGACCGGCTCCAACTCCTCTGCGACGCCCGCCTTCGCGTGTTCCGTCGCTCGACCGAGGTAGTACCGTGCGTCTTCGAAGTGTTTACTCATATCTGTCCTTTGGTCGAGGGCAGATATAACCTTTGTGGCGATGAGACGAGGACAGTATTCGACGCAATGGCTGCCGAGTCACTGCTACGATCGGAGAATACGGTGTTTTAGAGCCGATACGAGCCGAATACAGTTCTCCGTTCTCACTCGCGCGCGCCCGGCGGCAGCGGGTCGGCGTGGTCGGCAATCGCCTCCGCGACGCGGTGCGGGTGTTCGTGGACGACCCAGTGGGTCGCCTCGTCGATCACGAGCAGGCGGCCGTCCTCGCAGCGTTCGACGCTCCTGTTGGCCAGTCGCCGCGCGAGGAACTGGTCTTGCGCGCCCCAGATCACGAGTGTCGGGACGCTCACCTCCGTTTTGGCCGGCTCCGGGCGGTCGCGGACGATCGCGCGGTACCAGTTCACCATCGCCTCGAAGGCCCCGTGGCGGTTCCACGCTCGGCGGTACCGGCGCAGGTCCTCGTCGGAGAACGTGCCGGGCGCGCTCGTGTCGCGTAAGGCGTTCGTCGCCAGCCGCCAGTTCCCCGCGCTGGCGACCGCCTCGGGGAGCTTCGGCAGCTGGAACGCAAGCATGTACCAGCTCTTGAGCCGCTGGTCCCACGACCCTCGCAGCGCCCGCTCGAAGACGCTCGGGTGCGGGACGTTGACCGCGACCAGCTCCGAGAGCCGGGACTCGTGACCGAGCGCGAGCCACCACGCCACCGCCGCGCCCCAGTCGTGGCCGGCGACGGCGGCCGTCTCGCGGTCGTAGGCGTCGATCAGGCCGACGATGTCGAGCGCGAGTTCGTCGATGTGATAGTCGCTCACGGCCGGCGGCTTCTCCGAGCAGTTGTAGCCGCGCTGGTCGGGGACGACGACGCGGTAGCCTGCGTTCGCGAGCGGCGCGATCGCCTCGTGCCACCCGTACCAGAACTCCGGAAAGCCGTGGAGCAACACGAGCAGTTTCCCGTCTTCGGGGCCGGCCTCGACGACGTGGAGCGTCACGCCGTTCGTCTCGATCGCGCGGGAGCGACCCGGGACCGCGTCCGGGATCTCGTCGGCGGCGATCGGTTCCGGGAGGCGTCCCTCGTCGACCGGCCGGCCCGTCGGCGTGTCACGCATACGACCCCCGTGGGTCGGTGCCGACAAATAGCTACCTCGCCGTCCGACATCGGTGATCGAAATCCTCAAGCCGCTGGCAGGCGGCACTCCGGGTATATCCGCAATTTCTCGCGCACCGCACGCCGAGCGTGCGGTACGCGGGAATTCACCTTACACCCTATGACATCCGACTCGTCGACCGCTTCAGCCGCGGACGCGCCGGACGGGGACGCGACCGTCTCGAACGTCGTTCTCGTTACGGTCGACTCGCTGCGCGCGGACGCCGTCTCCCCGTACGACGCCGAGCGCCACTCGCCGGTGATAGACGGGCTCGCGGACGGCGGGACCGTGTTCGACCGCGCGTTCGCGACGGGCAACTGGACGCCGTTCTCGTTCCCCTCGATCCTCGCGTCCGAGCCGGTGTTCGCCCGGTCGGGCGACATCGGCGTCGACGAGTCGGACACCCTCGCGGAAGTGCTCTCCGAGGCGGGCGTCGCGACCGGCGGCTTCAACGCCGCAAACGGCTTCCTCACCGACCACTGGGGGTATCCGGACGGGTTCGACGAGTTCGAGCCGTTCGTCACGAGCGTCGGCTCCAGCCGGTACAGCCGCTATCTCGCCGCGCACCCGACCGTCGAGGCGTGGATCCAGCTCGCGACCTCGCCGGTCCGTCGGCTCGGTTCGAAGCTCCGCGGCGACGCCGACGACCGCCCGTTCCTCGACGCCTCGCGCATGTTCGACGTCGAGGACGCCGCGACCGAGTTCGTCGACGACACCGACGAGCCGTTCTTCCTGTGGGTCCACTACATGGACACCCACACCCCGTACGTCCCCGCGCCGCGGTACATCCGCGAGGTGTCGGACGGCATCCTCGGGACCCACCAGATGCTTCACGCGCACGCCCGGACGAGCCTCGGGCTCGAAGTGGGCGAGCGGACCCTCCGCGAACTGCGGACGCTGTATCAGGCGACGGTACGACAGGTCGACGCCAGCGTCGGCCGGCTGCTCGACAGCCTGGACGCTGCGGGCGTCGCCGACGACACCGCGGTGTTGCTCGCGGGCGACCACGGCGAGGAGTTCCAGGACCACGGCCACCTCGCCCACTATCCGAAACTGTACGACGAGCTGATCCACGTCCCGCTCGTGGCGGACGTGCCCGGCCTCGACGGCGGGCGCGTCGACGGCCACGTGGGACTCGACGCCATCCCGCCCACCGTCGCCGACCTGCTGGGCGTCGAGCCGTCCGCGAAGTGGCACGGC
>NZ_CBVY010000002.1:133471-135380 GCF_000513435.1 Halorubrum sp. AJ67
CGAGCCGGCAGCCGAACCGACAGCCGAAACGGCCGCCGAGCCGACCGACGATCCCGTCGTCTCGGTGACCGTCCGCGGCGAGGAGGTGACCCAGCAGCCGATTCCCCGATCGCTGGCCGACGGCGACCTGCTCGTCAGCGCGCGCGACGACGACTGGACGTACATCGAGAACGTCGACGCCGGCGACGTCGAGCTGTACCACCGCCCCTCGGACCCGACCCAACAGGAGAACCTCGCGGTCGACCCCGACGAGCGAGCACAGGCGGTCATCGACCGGTTGAAGCCGGTCGTCGACGACCACGCGGAGCTGCTCCGCGAGCGCGGCGCGGCAGCGGCCGCCGAGCGTGGCGAGGACGGCGACGACGAGGTCGACGAGGATCTTGAAGCCCGTCTCGAAGCGCTCGGGTACAAGTGATGATCCGCGCGACGTTACGCAGCTTCGCGAGCGGCCCGCTCGCGGTCCAGATGCGTCGGTTCATCGTCGTCGGCGCGTTCACCGCGGGGATCCAGATGTGCCTGTTGTGGCTGTTCGATAGCGTCGCCGGGCTGAACTATCTCCTCGCCGCGACGATCGCCATCGAGATCACGATCCTCCTCTCGTACGTGTTCAACAACGCGTGGACGTTCCGGGCGCGCCAGAACACGGGCGTCTCCGAGTACTTCCGCGGCATGCTCAAGACGAACCTCGTTCGCGGGACCGCGTGGCCGATCCAGATCGGCGTCCTCTACGCGCTCGTCGAGTGGGGCGGGATGGTCGCGCTCGTCGCGAACGTGCCCGCGATCCTCATCAGCGGGTTGTACCGGTTCGTCCTCGACTACCAGTGGACGTGGGGGTGAGCCGGGAAGCGGCCCGGCGGCGGACCGGTAGCCGCCCGGGCCCGCCGCTCAAAAGGGCAGCCGCGGTTCGATGCGCTCGACGAGGTCGCGGACCGCCTCTTGCTTGTAGTAGCCGACCGCCGACGCGACCACGATGAGCGCGAGGAGCGCTATCGCCGAGAGGAACTGCCCGTTCGCGATCTCGCCACCGGCGTGGACGGCCAACACGTACGCCGGGAGTCGACCGACGGCGATGACGCCGATGAAGGTGGGGAGCGACCACTTCGTGAGCCCGCTCAGAAAGCAGATCGCGTCGTCGGGGAGCCCGGGGACGACGACGAACGCGAACAACCCGGGGATGCCCACGGTGTCGACGAAGCCGTCGAATCGGGCGACGACGTCTTCGTGGAGGACGCTCTCGACGAAGGAGCGACCGAACCGCTTCGAGAGCGAGAACGCGACCGCGCTGCCGATGAGGACGCCGGTGAGGCTGTACACGGTGCCCCAGAACGAGCCGAAGAGGTACCCCGCGACCACGGCGACCACCTGTCCCGGAATCGGGGCGACGATGACTTGGAGGGCCTGAATGCCGATGAAGACGATCGGCGCGAAGACTCCGAACCCGTCGAGCCACGTGCGGAGGGCCTGCCGGTCGGTGAGAAAGCCGGCGTAGCGGCTCACGAGGACGTAGAGCCCGACCGCGAGGACCGCGACACCGACCGCGGCCGCGATCCCCCGCCGGCGATCCGCCCGCGAGGAGAAGAGTTTCATTCGTGTCGTAGCGGGCGACAGAGCGACTTGAAGGTTACCGATAGCGTCACGCCAGCGGGTCGTCGCTCCAGTAGGCCATCCGCATCGGAATCTCCTCGTTATCTCGGTAGGTCACGTCGCCCGGGAGGAACCGGAGGTCGTCGACCGCGTGCCGGGCGACCACCGCCAGCCCGAGCGCGTCCACCGCGTCGTCGACGGTGGGGTCGGCGGCCGCCGACTCGCTCCGAGCGTCGTCGTCGGTCCCGGATTCGGCGTCGACCAGCTCTCGGCAGATCTGTCCGAGCGTCGCGCCCGGATCGTCGACGTGGCCGTCGAGCGCGGC
>NZ_CBVY010000002.1:135400-136615 GCF_000513435.1 Halorubrum sp. AJ67
CCTATCCCCTGTGTGCCTTGCCTCCCACGACTCTCGGCAGATCTGTCCGAGCGTCGCGCCCGGATCGTCGACGTGGCCGTCGAGCGCGGCGAGGCGCTCGCCGACGCCCGGCGCGGTGGTCTTCGAGCGGTCGAGGCGGCGGCCGTTCAGCCCGCGGAAACACACTTCTGGGTGTGCCTCCGTGACGTGTTTCCGCGCCGTCTCGTCTTCCTGGAGGAACGCGTCGACCGCGCCGACCGCCGGCGCGATGTGGTACGACTGCCGGCTGAGCCCCTTGTCGAGGTCCGCACGGTTCTGCTCGCTCACCGTCTCGTAGTCCGCGCCGTCGCACGCCAGTTCGCACGCCCCGCGCGGAGGGCACGGGAAAGACGCTGCTCGGGCGCTCGGCGGCCGACCGCGCGGCCGAGTCGACGGTCTCGCGGTTTGCGAGGGTCTCCGGACCGTCCGGGAGGCCGATCGGCACGTCGACGAGGATCCGATCGACGCCGTCGTTCCAGAGGGTTTCGAGGTCCGCTTCGAGGCGGCACCGTGGCTCGTGGTCGCCGTCGAACACGACCGCGATCCACGCGCCGCCCGCCCAGTCGACGCCCGCGACGGTCTCGGTTGGCATCGATCGATCGTTTTCGCTCCGGCTATTCAATCGGTTCGGTGAATCGAAGATCGAGTGCTATCGCTCATCACTTGAAACGGATGCGGGAGAAGTGGGCCGGCACGAATTTGAATCGTGGTTACGGCCACCCGAAGGCCGAAGGATACCAAGCTACCCCACCGGCCCGCACCTGAACGAAAGCCGTTCGTTCTTTTAATCCTTCCGAAAGGGGGGCGATACGCGATGACCGGATACCGTACCGGCCGGACCGACACCGCCGCTGTCCCGGAAACAGTACGTGACGCGTGGTGGTTCGGTCCCGGTGAGAACGCTCTCGAAACCCCTGTCGATCGCTACGACGCAGTTGCTTCTGTGGACACGACCACCGAAGCCCCAGCCGTGAGGACCTCCGAAAGACGGTCGCCTCGCTTCGCTCGGCGCTGCGTCTTTCGTGGTCCCGCTCGCTTTCGCTCGCGGGACTCGCGCGACTCGCTGCGCTCCTCGCTCAGTCACTACGTTCCTTCGCTGTCGTATAACTTCGTATAATAGTATGCTATACGAAGTTATTACGGTCGTGTGCCGTGGCCGACGCGGCGGGTTCTAGAAACGTCGTCGAGTCTACCGAA
>NZ_CBVY010000002.1:137021-138953 GCF_000513435.1 Halorubrum sp. AJ67
CGAAGATGATCCCGCGCGAGGAGTTCACGAGCCCCACGTCGACCGGGAGGTCCGGCCGCGAGGCGAGCCCGTGTTCGACCGCGGCCTCCGCGTCGCCGCCCTGCGCGCCGACCCCAGGGACGAGGAACGGGATCTCGGGGACGATCTCGCGGACCGTCTCCAGCTCCTCGGGCGCGGTCGCGCCGACGACCAGCCCGACGTTGTCGTTCGCGTTCCACACGTCCGCGAGCGCGGCGACGCGCTCGTAGAGCGGCTCGCCGGAGGCGAGTTCGAGGTCCTGGAGGTCCGCGCCGCCCGCGTTCGAGGTGCGACAGAGCGCGAACACGCCCTTGTCCGCGCGGTCGAGGAACGGCTGGAGCGAGTCGCGGCCGAGGTACGGGTTCACCGTGATCCCGTCGACCCAGTCGAGCGCCTCGGCGTACCGCCGCGCGGTGTTGCCGATGTCGCCGCGCTTGGCGTCCAACAGGACGGGGACGCCCTTCCCCTCGGCGTACGCCGCGGTCTCGCGGAGCGCGCGCCAGCCGTCGGGGTCCTCGTAGAAGGCGGCGTTCGGCTTGTAGCAGGCGGCGTGTTCGTGGGTCGCGTCGATGATCCGGCGGTTGAACGCCCACCGCGGGAGGTCGGCGTCGACCACGTGTTCGGGGAGCCGGCTCGGGTCGGGGTCGAGCCCGACCGAGACGACGCTGTCGACCGCGCCGATCCGGTCCGCGAGCGTCTCGAAGAAGTCCATACGCGCCCTGCGTCGGCCGGTACACTAACGGTTTTGTTCCGCGAGCGACGCCCCCGCCCGCCTCAACAGGAGCAGTAGTACTCGCGGTCGACGAACTCCGTCTCGAACAGCTTCGCCGCCGGGCTCGGGTCGGAGGGACGGTACACGCCGGTCGTCAGGTCGCCCTCGCGCTCGAACGCGCCGGAGACGAGCCGCCGCCAGTCGGCGGCCGACAGCTGGTCCCAGAACGCGTCGTCGCCGGCGAGAAGCGAGAGGTAGTCGCGGAGGTATACCCACCGCGTCGGCTCGACGCCGTCGGACTCGTAGCTCGCGTCGGTGACCGCGGCGTACGCCGCCATCGGGAGGTTCGCGCCCGCGGCGACGGGCATCGAGATCCACTTCCACGGTCGGGTGTTGACGTCGAGCAGCAGGAACTCCTCGCGGGCGTCGTCGTAGACGAACTCCGCCTCGCTGATCCCGTGGTAGCCCGCGTCGTCGAGGACGGCGAGCGCGCGCTCCTCGATGGCCGGCTCGTCGGCCGTCTCGACGAGACAGGAGGTGCCGAAGTTCAGGGGGTACCGCACCGCGGCGTTGCCGACGACCGCGAGCGCGTCGTCGGCTCCCGAGGGGGGCACGTAGGAGGCCAGCGAGTGGTCCTTCCCGGTCGCGATATCGACGCGCTTCTGGGCCATTACCGCGATCCCCGCGTCGCTCGCGGCCGCGACGACGTCCTCGAACTCCTCGCGGTCAGCGACCTCGATCACGTTGGTACCGAACGCCTCCTCGAAGTCGCGCTTGAGTTCGGGCTTCACCACGAGCGGGAAGCCGAGTTCGGCCGCGGCCTCGTCGACGGTCGCGTCCGCCTCCCGCGTGCCGGCCGCGTCGGTCTCCGCGAGGCGGTACGTCTCGGGGTAGGGGACGCCGAGCGCCTCGCAGGTCGCGTACAGCTCCGACTTGTTCAACACGTCGTCGAGCGTGTCGCTGCCGGCGAACGGGAGCCGGACGTCGTCGGGGTCGGCCTCCGCGTACGACAGCGCCCACTCGTCCATACAGCCGAACGCGACCGCCTCGGTCCCAGCGGCGTCGACGATCGCCTCCACGTCCTCGCGGAACCCGTCGAGGTCGTCGAGCGGGTACGTCACCGCCCCGGCGAAGTCGACCGCGTCGGACGGCGGCGCGAGCCCGTCGTGGCTGACGGTGCCGGCCGCGCCTCCGTCGGCGTC
>NZ_CBVY010000002.1:143828-146458 GCF_000513435.1 Halorubrum sp. AJ67
CGGACCGGCGTGAGCCGGTACCTACTGGGGAGCGTCGCCGAGCGCACCTTACGGACTGCCGCCGTCCCGGTGTTGACGGTCCCGACGCCCGAGACCGACGAGGAGTGACCGACCGCACCGTCGCCGGAGCGTCTGACGGCGCGGTAGGTTTACGGGCCTTCCACGCGATACGGATTGTATGAAAGTGTTGGTAGCCGGCGGGACCGGATTTATCGGATCGTATCTCTGTCGCGCGCTCGCCGAGGACGGCCACGCGGTGACCGCGCTCTCCCGCTCGCCCGAAGAGACGCCGGAGGGAGTGACGGGCGTCAGCGGGGACGTGACCGACTACGACTCCATCGAGTCGGCCGTCGACGGCCACGACGCGGTCGTGAACCTGGTCGCGCTCTCGCCGCTGTTCGAACCGGAGGGCGGCAACCGCATGCACGACCGGATCCACCGCGGCGGGACCGAGAACCTCGTCCGCGCGGCCGCGGACGGCGGCGTCGAGCGGTTCGTCCAGCTGAGCGCGCTCGGCGCGGACCCGAACGGCGACACCGCCTACATCCGCTCGAAGGGCGCGGCGGAGGGGATCGTCCGCGAGAGCGACCTCGACTGGACGATCTTCCGTCCGTCGGTCGTCTTCGGCGAGGGCGGCGAGTTCGTCTCGTTCACCAAGCGGTTGAAGGGGATGTTCGCGCCGGGCGTCCCGCTGTACCCGCTCCCCGGCGGCGGCAAGACCCGGTTCCAGCCAATTCACGTCGAGGATCTGGTGCCGATGATCGCGGCCGCGGTGGCCGACGAGGAACACGTCGGCGAAACCTACGAGATCGGCGGCCCGGAGGTACTCACGCTCCGGCAGGTGACGGATCTGGTCTACGAGGCCGAAAAGAAGGGGATCACCATCCTCCCGCTGCCCATGCCGCTCGCGAAGATCGGTCTCTCCGTGCTGGGCGCGGTCCCCGGCTTCCCGATGGGACCGGACCAGTACCGGTCGCTAAAGTTCGACAACACGACCGCCGACAACGACGTCGCGGCGTTCGGCGTCGACGCGGCCGAACTGACGACGCTCGGTGAGCACTTGGGGATCCGATGACCGCGGCGACTGCGGCGGGAGGCGCGGCGAACGTGTCAACCGCTCGAATCTCACGACTGGTAACGGCAACCGAAGGCTTATATACGAGATCACGTTCTGTTCACGTCAAACGCGGAGGGAGCACACGATGAAACTCGCAATGATCGGATTCGGACAGGCGGGGGGCAAAGTTGTCGACAAGTTCTTGGAGTACGACAAGCGGACCGGCTCCGAGATAGTTCGGGCCGCGGCGGCCGTCAACACGGCGAAGGCGGACCTCATGGGGCTGGAACACATCGCCGAGGACCAGCGCGTCCTCATCGGCCAGTCCCGGGTGAAGGGCCACGGCGTGGGCGCGGACAACGAACTGGGCGCGGAGATCGCGGAGGAGGACATCGACGAGGTCCAGGGCGCGATCGACTCGATCCCCGTCCACGAGGTCGACGCGTTCCTCGTCGTCGCCGGGCTCGGCGGCGGGACCGGCTCCGGCGGCGCGCCGGTGCTGGCGAAACACCTCAAGCGGATCTACACCGAACCGGTGTACGGGCTGGGCATCCTGCCGGGCAGCGACGAGGGGGGTATCTACACCCTCAACGCGGCCCGCTCGTTCCAGACGTTCGTCCGCGAGGTGGACAACCTGATGGTGTTCGACAACGACGCCTGGCGGAAGACGGGCGAGTCCGTTCAGGGCGGCTACGAGGAGATCAACGAGGAGATCGTCCGGCGGTTCGGCATCCTGTTCGGCGCGGGCGAGATCCAGCAGGGCCAAGAAGTCGCCGAGAGCGTCGTCGACTCCTCGGAGATCATCAACACCCTCTCCGGCGGCGGCGTCTCCACGGTCGGCTACGCCGAGGAGGAGGTCGAGGAGCGCTCCTCGGGCGGGCTGCTCTCGCGGCTCCGCGACGACGGCAACGACGAGGAGCTGGACAGCGCCCACACCACGAACCGGATCACCAGCCTCGTGCGCAAGGCGGCGCTGGGGCGGCTCACGCTCCCCTGTGAGATCGAGGGCGCGGAGCGCGCGCTGCTCGTGCTCGCCGGCCCGCCGGAGTACCTCAACCGGAAGGGTATCGAGCGCGGCCGCAAGTGGCTCGAAGAGCAGACCGGCTCGATGGAGGTCCGCGGCGGGGACTACCCGTACCGCGGCGCTGGCTTCGTCGCGACCGTCATCCTGCTCGCGGGCGTCACGAACGTCCCGCGGATCAAGGAGCTCCAGCAGGTCGCCATCGAGGCGCAGGACAACTTAGACGAGATCCGCGAGGAGAGCGACGAGAACCTCGACGAGCTCGTCAGCGACGACAGCGACGAGCTGGAATCCCTGTTCTAAGGGCCCCGTCGCTCGCGATGGAGGTCATCGTCCCCTTTTCGACCGACCGGCCGAAGTCGCGACTCTCAGACGTGCTCTCGCCCGATGAGCGACACGCGTTCGCGCGGGCGATGCTGGAGGACGTGCTAGACGCCGTCGTCGCCGCCGGCGGCGACCCGCGGGTCCTCGCGACCGACGCGGTCGACGTCGATCGTCCGGTCACCGTCGACGACCGCCCGCTGACCGACGCGGTGAACGCGGCGCTCGACG
>NZ_CBVY010000002.1:146478-148691 GCF_000513435.1 Halorubrum sp. AJ67
CCGACGAGGTCGCCGACGTGGTCGAGGACGGCTGGGCCGACACGTTCGAGCGCCGCGTCGTCGACGTCGGCGGCGTCACTCGCCGCGAGCGCGAGTTCGACCCCGTCGTCGAGACCGACGGCGACGAGATCGCGGTCACCTACGCGCTCACGGACGGCAACGAGCGGCGCGGCGTCGACGACGCGGGCGCGCTGATCGACTTCGTCGAGGGGACGTACGTTCAAGGCGTGATCCCCGGCTACGAGTACACGGGGCCGGTCTCGGAGTTGCTCTCGGCCGCGCGACGGCACGGGAACGACGGCGCGGTCTGACGCGACCCGACTCCTCCGTGGTCGATAGGGGGAAGTGTCGGCGGCCCGTACGACATCCATGCTCGCGCTGTTCGGGTTCGGCAGCCTCCTCGCGCTGGTCGCGTTCCACACGTTCCTCGCCGGGGTCGCCACCCGATTCTTCCGGCTCCAGCTGTCGACGTCGTGGGGCTCGGTCGTGTACACGATCGTCTTGACCCCCCTGCTGTTGCTCGTCTCGACGCTCGTGTTCACCGGCGCGCTCGGCGTCGGGACCGGGATCGATATCGGAAGCTCGACGATCCTGCTGGCGCTGCTCATCGCGCTCCCGCTCGCGCTGGGCGTCGCGATCGACTACCTCTACGTGCCGTCGCCCGAGGAGTACGAACTGCCGGACACGCGCTGACGTGGCGGATATCGCCGAATCAGCGCTCAAGAAGGTCGGCGACGATCGACTCCACCCGCGCGATGACGTCCTCCGGCGGTCGCGTCGCGTCGACGCGGTGGAACCGCCCGGGGTCGGCCTCCAGCAGGCGCTCGTAGTTCTCGCCGACGGCCGCGAGGTAGCCGTCCCGCTCGAACTTGTCCGTCCGGCCGGCGCGCTCGGCCGCGGTCTCCGGGTCGAGATCGAGGTAAACCGTCGCGTCCGGCTCGCGCGAGAACGCCGCGTGGACGCCCTGAACGTACTCCATCGGTCGCTGGATGCCGACGTCGGCGCGCGCGAGCGCCGCCCCCTGGTAGGCGAACCGCGAGTCCGAGTAGCGGTCGGAGATCACTAGATCCCCGTCGGCGAGCGCCGGGCGTATCGTCTCGGAGAGGTGGTTGGCGTGGTCGGCGGTGTACAAGAACAGCTCCGCGAGCGGGTCGGCGTCGACGTCCGCCATCGACTGCGCCACCGCGTCGCCGTACCAGCTGTCCGTCGGTTCGCAGGTGAACGTCGCGTCGGGGTACACGTCGTGGAGCGCCTCCCAGACCGTCGTCTTGCCGCTGCCGTCGAGCCCCTCCAGCGTGATCAGCATGGTGGCGTTCCGCCGCGGCGAGGAATAAACGGCCCGGGTCGCGGCGGCGTCGGACCGCGCGCGATCCGAACGCGCGACCCGCGCTCGGCAGCCCTTTTTAGTGACCGCTCCGCGAACGCCCGCCATGACAGTCGATCCGCCAACCGCTCGCGCGCCCGGAGGGACCGAATGGTAGCGATCGCCGTCTCGCTGTCGCGCGTGGCGGCCGCGCTGGTGTTAGTCGTCCTCAACGGCTTCTTCGTCGCCTCCGAGTTCGCGTTCGTCCGGATCCGTGCCACCTCGGTCGAGGAGATGGTCGAGGACGGGAAGGCGGGCGCGGAGACGCTCCAAGAGGTGATGACCAACCTCGACGACTACCTCGCGGCGACGCAGCTCGGGATCACGCTCGCGTCGCTCGGACTGGGGTGGATCGGCGAGCCCGCGGTCGCGGCGCTCCTCGAACCGGTCCTCGGGCCGCTGCTCCCCGAGAACCTCGTCCATCTCGTCGCGTTCGCGGTCGGCTTCTCGTTCATCACGTTCCTCCACGTCGTCTTCGGCGAGCTCGCGCCGAAGACCATCGCCATCGCGCAGGCGGAGCGGATCTCGCTGTTGCTCGCGCCGCCGATGCGGGTCTCGTACCTGATCTTCGCGCCCGGCATCGCGGTGTTCAACGGGACCGCGAACGCCTTCACGAGCCTGATCGGCGTCCCGCCGGCCTCCGAGAGCGACGAGACGCTCGAAGAGCGCGAGATCCGCCGCGTGCTGGCCCGCGCCGGCGATGCGGGTCACGTCGACGAGTCCGAGGTCGCGATGATCGAGGGGGTCTTCGAGCTCGACGACACCGCGGCCCGCGAGCTGATGGTCCCCCGCCCGACGTGGTCTCGCTGTCCGCGGACGCGTCGCTGGCGGCGGTCCGCGCGACAGTCCT
>NZ_CBVY010000002.1:154316-156038 GCF_000513435.1 Halorubrum sp. AJ67
CCCGCGGCGACGGCCCGCGTCGCGGTTCGGAGCGACTGAAGCGGCCGCGAGCGTCGAACTGGCCGACGGGATCGCGGACCGGCTGACGGGACCGCGAACCGGCCGACAGGACCGCGGACCGGGCGTAAACAACCGCGCTGCCAGTAGCTTCTTTATATAGTCTCCCGAAAGAGCGGGTGATGTATCTCTTACAGGTCGACGCGATCACGAACGCGGTCGACGTGGCGGCGATCGCGACGACGGCGCTCAGGTTCGTCGCCGGCTTCGTGGCCGTGCTGCTGCTCGGCAAGTACGTACTGATTCCGGGGCTCCGGCGGATCGTCAGGTCGCGCGGGTTCGACGAGGCGGTGTTGAGCCTCGGGACGAACGTGCTCAACGCCGTCGTCTGGGTGGCCGCGATCGCGATCGGGTTCGCCGTGGCCGGCTACGGCGCGTTCCTCTCGGCGTTCGCCGTCTTCGGCGGCGCTATCGCGCTCGCGGTCGGCTTCGCCGCGCAGGACCTCCTCGGCAACTTCGTCGCCGGCGTGTTCATCCTGAAGGACAAGCCGTTCGAGGTCGGCGACTGGATCGAGTGGGACGGTAACTCCGGTCGCGTCGAGGAGATCGACCTGCGCGTCTCCCGCGTCCGGACGTTCGACAACGAGCTGGTCACCGTGCCGAACGGCGACCTCGCGAACAACGCGGTGACGAACCCCGTCGCGTACGACACGCTTCGCCAGAAGTTCGTCTTCGGGATCGGCTACGACGACGACATCGGCGAGGCGACCGACATCATCGTCGAGAAGGCCGAGGAACACGAGGAGATCCTCGACGACCCGGGCGTGTCCGTCCGCGTCACCGAACTCGGTGACTCCGCGGTCGGGCTCCAGTCGCGCTGGTGGATCGACGACCCCGACCGCGGCGACTTCGTCCGGGTGCGCTCCGAGTACGTCACCGCGGTGAAGGAGGCGTTCGACGACGCCGGCATCGACATGCCGTACGTCCACCGGCAGCTCACCGGGAGCGTCGAGGTCCTCGAATCGGTCGCGGACGACGAGTGACGGCGGCGTCGGTCGACGTCGTTCGGCGTCCGACCGTCTCGGGGCCGCCGCCGGGTCACCTTCGAATCCCGGTTTTCAGGAGCGGTATCGGACAAGTCGGGGGGCCGATGAGAACCGCCCGTCGCGTCGACGGCATCACTATCCTTTTGAGACTCGCGTTAGGTATCCGAACTGATGCCCTCCAACGACGCGATAGCCGCGGCCCCGATAGCGGCCGGCGTCCTCCTCGCCGGGACGGCCGCACGGGAAGTGGGACAGCACGGACTCGAGATCTGGACGGTGCTGGCGCTCTTCGGTGGACTCTCCGCGGTTGCGGTCGGTTTCGGCGTTCTGACCGGCTTCAGCGGCTTCGGCTCAGGTGACGACGGTCCCAGCGGACAACGTGGAAAAACGACGGTCGCCCTCGCCGGCCTCGCGCTGACGAGCGCCGCCGTCGGTGCCGGGATCGCGCTGCTGTAGCCGATTCCGACTGACTCCCACTAGCGGCGCGTTCGACGACCGCTTAGCCCGTCGCACGCGGAATCGATTCCGAACGTGTCTCCCGCGGACGAGTCCAACGGAACCGCTAGACCTCTTCCTCGGCGTCGCCCGCGCCCGGTCTGTACTGCCGGCTGACGGCCTGCCAGCGGTTCGACCGGAACCGGTAGCCGTTCAGTCCGGCGGGGACGAGCTTCTCGGTCAC
>NZ_CBVY010000002.1:161323-163070 GCF_000513435.1 Halorubrum sp. AJ67
AGGCCGAGGCGCTGCTCGACCGCCTCGTCCGCGAGAACCGCTTTACCATCGCGGTCGTCTTCCCGCTCGTCGGCGCTATCGCGCTCGTCGCCAGCGCCGAGGGGGTGGTACCGGAGCCGTTCGCCTTCCACCCGTGGTTCGTGCTGTTCGGCGTGATCGTGATGCGGTCGCCGCTCGTCGTCGGGGTGCTGCCGACCGTCGACCGCCGCGCAGTCGGCTGGATCGGCGTCCTGACCGCGTACACGTACCTCATCGAGTCGGTCGGCGTCGCGACCGGCTGGCCGTACGGGGAGTTCGCGTACACGGTCGATCTCGGCCCGATGCTCGCGGGCGTGCCGGTCGCGCTCCCCGTCTTCTTCATCCCGCTCGTGATGAACGCCTACCTGCTGTGCCTGCTGCTGCTCGGGCCGCGCGCCGACAGCGTGTGGGTCCGGTTAGCGACGGTGATCCCGGTCGTGGTCGCGATGGACGTGGTGTTAGACCCCGGGGCGGTGTCGCTCGGCTTCTGGGACTTCGGCGGCGGCGCGTTCTACGGGGTCCCGCCCTCGAACTACGCCGGCTGGGTCCTCTCCGCCGTCGTCGCGGTCGTCACGCTCGACCGAGCGTTCTCGGCGGCGGGGATCCGCGAGCGGCTCCGCGACTGCGAGTTCATGCTCGACGACATGGTGAGCTTCGTGATCCTCTGGGGGGGAATCAACCTCTGGTTCGGGAACCTCCTGCCCGCGGCGGTCGCGGCCGCGTTCGGCGTCGGGTTGGTCCGCGCCGACCGGTTCGACGCGCGACTGTTCACCGAGTGGCGGCGATAGGGACGGGTCGCGCTACTCGGCTGCCCTTATATACCGGGGGCTCGTCTTTCCGGTCGTGACTGACGGCGGCAATCGCACGGGACGGCGGAACCGGGAGGACGGACGGCGATGAGTGGTCTCGCCATCGAGTACGGCGACCACGAGCGCGTGTGCGAGGTCGTCGACCGGTTGACCTACTGCGCCGAGGGCGTCAGCGTCTCCTTCGACGGGTACGACGAGGCGCACGTGAAGGGACCGGGGCTGTACTTCGCCGTCATCGGCGACAGCGACTACGGCGCGTACGCGGACCCGATGGGGGAGAACCGCTGGCCGCGCGACGACTGCTCGTCCGTCTTCGACGAGGACGCGTTCGCGGCCGCCGCGGAGTCGGTGAGCGTCGCGCAGGACGGCGGCGTCGTCGTCGCGGTCGACGGCGAGATCGAGTCCCAGATGGTCCGGTTCCGCGACCTGGGCACCCGCGACGCGGAGACCGATCTCGTCGACGACGTGAGCTACGAGCCGTGGATGGGGTCGCGCCACATGAGCGCGATCGAGACCTCGGTCCGCCCGGAGGTCGTCGCGACGGTGACGCTGAGCGAGGAGACCGGCCGCGTCAGCGTCTTCCGCGACGGCGAGGCGGACAGCACGGGGCGCGAGGAGATAGGCGGCCGCTGGCGCGTCGAGTAACGCTCTCGGTGGTCCGCGGCGCGTCGCGTAGCGCTCCCGACGTTCGGAATCGAGGCCCCACGGTTAAGCCGCGGCCGGGCGAACGACGACGTATGTACGACGACATCTTGGTGCCGACCGACGGGAGCGAGGCGGTCGACCGCGCGCTCGACCACGCGATCCGGCTGGCGACGGACCACGACGCGACTGTCCACGCGCTGTACGTCGTCGACCAGCGGATCGCGGCCGCCAACTCCGGTGACCTCCACGACGAGGTCGTCGCGGACCTCGAAGCG
>NZ_CBVY010000002.1:169273-170881 GCF_000513435.1 Halorubrum sp. AJ67
CGCTTTCGGAGCCACACGCCGAGGTTCGCGGTGCGCCGGTCCCACTCTACGTCGAACCCGCCGAAGCCGGCGATCTCGCCCGCGCCGTCCTCGCCCTCGCGCGGCCGGATCACGTACGTCGCCGCCTCGCCGTCCTCGAAGCGCTCGCGGCCGCGTTCGAGGAACTCCAGCGTCTCCTTTTTCGTCTCGTGGGGGTCCCACGTGACGTACTCGGTCACCTCGTCGATGCCGGGATCCGACGAGCAGATCCGGTAGCACTCGTCGATATCGACCGTCTCGGGGCCCCTCGCTTCCAGCCGCAGTCGGTCCGTTTCGATGGTCTCGGGGAACACGTCGCACGAGTCGCGGGGGCTCCGAAAAACGCTACCGGCGGCCCGAGACTCGGTCACACGCCCGACACGGGGGTGCGCACCTTTGTTGAAATCCTCAGAGAGTTACACTCATATATTTCTTATTTGATGCTAAAATCGTCTGTCTGAGGGTCTAAACTCCCTATCCACGCCCTAATCGCCCCCATCGGAACTAAATAGAGCAACCACACGGCCCGTGAATCCAGATCGGTACCCGTCCCGATAATCACAAAGCTGACGGGAGCAACCGCAAAGACCAACATCAGAAACAACTCAAAGACGGGCCTGAACGCGAAGGCCAACGCGTCTGCCGGTGATTTGTCTCGATATGACCGGTTGACGATGAAATAGCGCCAGACGCGCGATAGCTGAAAGAAAACGGTGCCAGCAATTGCGAGCCCAACTGAGAGGGAAAGTCCTGAATCCAAATCATAGCCGGGAACGACAGGTCTCATGATTACTGCAAGAATGAAAGCTGAGATAATCGCCTTTCGCAAAACGTAGTTGATATTCCGCCGGTATACCGGCGGTATTAGGGCAATCGGTTGAATTGGAGTGGGCTCCTCATCCCAAGAATCCCCATCGAGATCATCCACGGACTGTGGCGTGAACAACGCGACAGAAAAGAACAGGAGGTTGATGACCGCTATCTCGATGAGATAGATGACAGCGATTTCAACGAGACTCCACTCAAATACAACCACTCCAAGAATGAGTGCAGAGTTCAGAATACACGCAAAAACGAAATCGCGGGACTCTCTGAGCATTCCGAGTATTGTTTTGCTACCCTCCATCTGCCTACTCTTTCCCATCTATCTACACATTTCTTCGGTAGCTGTTTAGTTTGAGCGTCGAGTTGACTGTCTCAGATTGACTCCGTTGCCCGTGGCACAGAGCCGGGTGCCCGGAATGGGGTCACGCGTCGAGCGCGTCGCCGAGGTCGTCGCCGACGCTCGCGATCGCCTCCCGGGCGCGGTCGACGTCCTGCATCGTCATGAACCCGTGAACCATCGTCGGGTAGTTCTCGTACCTGGTGGCGACCCCGTCCGCGACCAGTCGCTCGGCGTACGCCTTCCCGCCGTCTCGGAGCGGGTCGAACCCGGCGGTGACGACTGTCGCGGGCGCGACGCCGGAGAGGTCGCCGGCGTTGATCGGGTCGGCGTACGGGTTCCGGCGGTGGATCTCGTTGCGGTAGTACGACTCGGAGAACCATTCGATGTCCGCCCGCGAGAGGACGATCCCGGCGTGTTCCCGGACC
>NZ_CBVY010000002.1:175367-178262 GCF_000513435.1 Halorubrum sp. AJ67
CGGACGAGTTCGTCGAGCCGACGCTCGTCGACGGCGAGCCCGCGCTCGCCGACGGCGACGCCGTGATCTTCTTCAACTTCCGGGCGGACCGCGCCCGCCAGCTCGTCCGGCTGCTGACCGACACTCGGCCGGAGTGGGGCTTCGACCTCGATCAGCCCGACATCCGGATGACGACGATGACCGAGTACGACGAGACGTTCGAGTTCCCGGTCGCGTTCCCGCCGCAGGTCCCCGAGAACACGATCGGCGAGGTCGTCGCGGACGCCGACGGCACCCAGCTCCGGATCGCCGAGTCGGAGAAATACCCCCACGTGACCTACTTCCTCAACGGCGGCCGCGAGGTGGCGTTCCCCGGCGAGCTACGCGAGATCGTGGAGAGCCCGGACGTCTCCACGTACGACCGGCAGCCGGAGATGTCGGCACCGGAACTCACCGACGAGGCGGTCGGGATCATCGACGAGGAGGACCCGGACCTGATGGTGCTCAACTACGCGAATCCGGACATGGTGGGTCACACCGGCGACTTCGACGCGGCGGTCGAGGCCGTCGAGGCCGTCGACGCGCAGCTCTCCCGCCTCCTCGACGCTGTCGCCGAGGCGGGCGGCCACGCGGTCGTCACCGCCGACCACGGCAACGCCGACGACATGGGGACTCCCGAGGACCCCCACACCGCCCACACGTTCAACCCGGTCCCGTTCGTCTACCTGACGCCCGACGGCGACGACGGAGGCCGCGAGGTCCGCGAGGACGGGTCGCTGTGCGACATCGCCCCGACCCTGCTGGACCTGATGGACCGCGACCGGCCCGCCGAGATGACCGGCGAGAGCCTGCTCGTCGAGTGACGGGAGAATAAACGATAAACTCGGGATCGATTCTCGCCCGTTCCACGGCCTTTTAAGGTCGCCACCGTCGTGTGATCGACCATGACAGACGACACGACGCCCGTGATCGCGGCCGCCTACCGAACGCCGCAGGGACGCGAGGGCGGCGTCTACGAGGACGTTCGCAGCGAGGACCTCTCGACGACGCTCATCGACCACGCGCTTGACGAGACCGGGCTGACGAGCGACCACGTCGACGACCTGATGTGGGGCGTCGCCCAGCAGCGCACCGAGCAGGACAACAACGTCGCGCGCGTCATCGCCCTCCTCTCCGAGCTAGGCGAGTCGGTGCCCGCGACCTCGATCAACCGCTGGTGCGCCTCCTCGATGCAGGCGGTCATCTCGGCGTCGGACGCGATCGCCGCCGGCAACCGCGACTGTATCATCGCGGGCGGCGTCGAGAACATGAGCCGCGTGCCGATGGACGGCGACTCCTACGAACACCTCCACCCGGAGCTGTCGGAGCGGTACAACATCTTCCAGCTCCAGATGGGGATGACCGCCGAGAAGGTCGCCGAGGAGTACGACGTGAGCCGCGAGGCGCAAGACGAGTACGCCGCCCGGAGCCACCAGCGCGCCGCCAAGGCGACCGAGTCGGGCCGGTTCGACGACGAGATCGTCCCCGTCGAGACCGACGAGGGCCTCGTCGAGGAAGACGAGGGGATCCGCCCGGACACGACCGCCGAGAAGCTCGCCGGCCTGTCGCCCGCGTTCACGGGCGACGGGACGGTGACCGCCGGAAACTCCTCACAGATATCGGACGGTGCGTCGCTGACGGTCGTGACGAGCAAGGCGTTCGCCGACGAGCACGGCCTCGACGTGCTCGCCGAGGTCGGCACGAACAACGTCGCCGGCGTCGACCCCACCGTGATGGGAATCGGGCCGGTCCCCGCGACCCGAGGACTGCTCGACCGCGCCGGCACCGACATCGACGACTACGACCTGGTCGAACTGAACGAGGCGTTCGCCTCCCAGTGCGAGTACGCCCGCCGAGAACTCGGCATCGACGAGGACATCTACAACGTCAACGGCGGTGCCATCGCGCTCGGCCACCCGCTGGGCGCGTCCGGCGCGCGCCTCCCCGTCACGCTCCTCCACGAGATGGAGAAGCGCGACGCCGAGCGCGGCCTCGCGACGCTCTGTGTCGGCTTCGGGCAGGGCGCTGCGATCGAGTTCCTGCGGTAACGAACTACCCGACTCTTTTCGTCTGCGGTGGCGCGCGCCTGCGAGCGGTCGCCCGTGGCGACCGCGAGACAGCGCCGCGCGAGGGAGTCGCTGGCGGTCGAGCGAAGCGACAACCGCCAGCGACGAGGCTGGGGAGGTGTGAGGCTGTGCGGTGTGGGGCGGGACTCGAAGGGGCAGTCGCGAGGCGGGCAGAGGCGACGTAAGCACCGCAGGGAGCGAGCAATGCGAGCGGCCGAGGAGCGCAACGAGCGTCTGCCCGCCTCGCGGCTGGGGCTTCGGCGGTCTTGCCCACGAAGTCGATCCCAATGAAGTCCGTCACGCACATCCGAGCGGGCAAGACTCCGGAAACCCGGGCGACGCCCTCTGCTTACTCGTCGCCGTGTGTATAGCCGCGGTCGGGTAACGGCTCGCCGTCGGCCGTGACGCGCGGCCCCGCCTCCGCCCCGTCTTCCTCGACCACCCTCCCGATCCGCGTCAGACCGGCCGGGCACGCCTCTCGAACCGCCGCAACCTCTGATTCCGGGACCGCACACAACAGCTCGAAGTCCTCGCCGAAGTGCGCCGCCATCTCGAACCGTTCGTCTGCCCCGGCGGCCACCTCCTCGACCGCGGGATGAACCGGAACCGCCTCCCGGTCCAGTTCGATCCCGACGCCGCTCGCCTCGACCAACTGGTGACACGACCGCGCGAGCCCGTCGGAGGAGTCCATCATCGTGGTCGCGGACTCCGCCAGCGCCAGCCCGTCGGCCACGCGCGGCGTGAACCGGAACAGCTCGTTGGCGCGCTCGACCGCCCCGTCGTCGTCCCCTGCGTTTCCACGTTCGAACAG
>NZ_CBVY010000002.1:182591-185261 GCF_000513435.1 Halorubrum sp. AJ67
CCGCTCGTCGCGAGCAGTCGGGCGGTCGAGCGCCTCGCACAGCGGCGGCCAGAACCGATCCGACGAGCAGGCGACGACGACGTAGTCGTCCGCCGTCTCGAACGCCCGGTACGGGACGATGTTCGGGTGTTTGCTCCCCATCCGGCCGGGCGGCTCGCCGCCCGCGAAGTAGTTCGTCGCCATGTAGCTGGTCCAGGCGGCTTGCCCGTCGAGGAGGCTCACGTCGATCTTCTGCCCGCGGCCGTCGCCGAGCTCGCGTTCGAGGAGGGCCGCGAGGATCGCCTGCGTCGCGTACATCCCGGCACCGACGTCGGCGAGCGCGACCCCGATCCGGACCGGCGGGCCGCCCTCGACGCCGGTGAACGACATGAAGCCGCCGCGGGCCTGCATCGTGATGTCGTAGGCGGGCCTGTCGCGGTCCGGTCCCCACTCGCCGAACCCGGAGATGGCGCAGTAGACGAGGCCGGGGTTCTCGTCGACGAGGTCGCCGTAGTCGAGGTCCCACTCCGCGGTCTTGCCGACCCGGAAGTTCTCGACGAGTACGTCGGCCTCGCGCGCGATGTCGCGCACGACCGCGCGGCCCGCCTCGGTCGTCAGATCCAGCTGGACCGACCGCTTGTTGCGGTTGACGCTGACGTAGTAGGCGCTTTCGGCCCCCTCTCCCTCGCCGAACGCCGGCGGGACCCACGTCCGGGTCTGGTCGCCGTCGCCGGGGCGTTCGACCTTGATCACCTCCGCGCCGAGATCGCCCAGTTGCATGGTACAGAACGGGCCGACGAGGACGCGCGAGAGGTCCAGCACGGTGAGTCCGTCGAGCGGGCCGACGTCGCCCTCGGGGTCGCGCGCCTCACCGACCACGCGGTCTCGCCTCCGCGGACCGCCGCCGTGTCCGGTTCATGCGACACGGCTCGCCCGCAAAGGTACTGAGCCTTGCGGCGCGGTCGACCGACGGCCTCCTAGTTTCGGCCGATGACGAAGTACAGGATGATCCCCAAGATAGGCGCGACAAAGACGACGAGCGCCCAGAGAATGGCCGGATGGCCGCTGTTCTTTTGCGCGTCGAAGTACGTCCAGATGGCCGCCAAGAGGAAGACTATCCACAGGGATGGGACAGACAGTCCGAGGCCGCCCAAGAGAGGAATCGACTCGATCACAGCGGCGATCCGTAATGTGGATGTATAACAGTTCTCATAGCCGAATTGGCTGTATAGGGCGCAGTCGGTACAGTGGACGACGTTACCCGTCCATGTGACGGACTCCTTGCTTGGAGACGTTGGCCTCGGTGATCTGTTCGGGCATCCAGTCCGGGGCGTCCGCCGGTGCGTCTTCTTCCCACGCCCACGCGTCATAGATGTACACCTTGTCGGTGCCTTTCTCTCGGATTCGGATTTCGGTCGTTTGCTCCTTCGCGCGCTCGTAACTGCTGGACGGATCCACCCGTCGGGCGGCCTTCAGCGCGGCCTGCCGGGGCACTTGCCCGGAGAAGACGCTCTCTTCTCCGCCGTCCTGATCACACCGGTACAAGGCCGGAAGCCCACGACTTCTGTCGTGGGAGGAAGGCTGACGCGGTACCGAGACAACAGATTGATACTTCGAACCCTCAAAAGTAATTGTAGTCCCTGACAGCCAAATGTGTTGGCAGGGACGGGCTGTCCGTCAGCCAGCCCCGACATCGGGGGCGCACTTGGCCCACCGATAATTAAATTGGCGCTGGCCGTGCGGTGCGAGGCTATCCAAGCCTACGACTTCAGTCGTGGGTAGCTGACGCAGCGCGAAGTTTCGCTGGCCATCTTTCCGTGTCATTAGATAACACGCGTCTACCTTCCGGGGATATATTTATTAAATACAACGACAGTCTCGGGGAAATGAGAATTCGTCTGGGTCGTGGCCGAACGATCGGTGCGAAGAACTCCCAGCGTGTCAGCGCCGTCGATTCAGGCCAAGAGAGGGGAGTAGTACCTGTCGGTTCAGGACGGGAGGTCGGAAAAGAGACTCGTCGATTCAGGCCGGGAGCGTGTCGATGCCGTTGATCTCGACGTAGCCGTAGCCGCAGTCGGGACAGCGCCACTTCGTCTTCTCACCGAGGTGGAGCGTCATCGCCGCGGTCCGGTAGAACGAACGGGTCTCGCTACACGCGGGACAGTCCACGTCCTTTTCGAGCGCCATGCGCGCCGATCGGTCGGGGACGGTGTTGAACCTACTGGTCCGGGCGTCGCGGTCCGCGGTCGGCTGCTCCGAACCCCGCCCTCACCACACCGGCGCGAGCAGCAACGCGACCGTCGCGGAGATGAAGACGAGCTTCAGTCCGGTGTTGACGACGATCACCTTCGTCCCGAACGACGCGCCCCAGATCCCGTACTGGAACGGGATCGACCGCCGGAACGTGGAGACGGCAAAAGAGAGGATGCTCCCGATGAGCAGCGACGCGACCGCGGTGCGCGTGGTGAACACCCCGGCCTCGGTCCCCGCGAGCGTTACCGCCCCCGCGGTCGTGTCGAGCGTGAACACCGCGATGACGGGGACGGCGGCACCCGGAAGCCCCAACACGCCGGTTATCGGCTCCGCGACGCTCGTCAGCCCCGCCACGTCGTACGTGGAGACGAGCCAGATCACGAGGGTGTACACGACCGCGAGCCGCGGGACGATCCGGCGGAGCGTGCCCCACGACTT
>NZ_CBVY010000002.1:190195-192411 GCF_000513435.1 Halorubrum sp. AJ67
GCCCACGACACGCCGGCGGTGTTCCAGGGCGGCGAGGACGCCGCCGTCGCCGAGGCCTCGTTCAACGCTCGCGGGCGCTTCGGGGCCGCCCGCGACGCCGACACCGTCCGAGTCGTCTCCTGTAACACGACCGCGCTCTCACGGCTGCTCGCGCCGCTTGACGAGGCGTACGGGGTCGAGAAGGCGCGCGTCACCCTCGTGCGCCGCGGCGGCGACCCGAGCGAGACCGACCGCGGCCCGATAAACGATATCCTCCCCGACCCGGCGACCGTCCCCTCCCACCACGGCCCCGACGTGAACGAGATCCTCCCCGACGTCGCGGTCGACACCGCGGCGCTGAAGGCTCCCGTCACGGGGATGCACACCCACAGCGTCAACGTCACGCTGGAGACCGAACCGGACGAGAACGACGTCCGCGACCTGCTCGCCGGCGAGGACCGGATCTTTCTCGTCCCCGCGGCCGCGGGCATCGACGGTGCCGGCGCGTTGAAGGAGTACGCGGCCGACGCGGGACGTCCCCGGGGAGACCTCTGGGAGAACTGCGTCTGGGAGGAGTCGATAAGCGTCACGGGCCGGGACCTCTACCTCTTCCAGAACGTCCACCAGGAGGCCGACGTCGTCCCCGAGAACGTCGACGCGATCCGCGCGATGGCGACCGACGTCGGTCGAGCCGAATCGATGGCGCGCACGAACGAGACGCTGGGCGTGGGTCTCGACAGCCGACTGGGGGACGGCGAACTGGCGCGCGCGGAACTCGCGGCCGACGACTGACGGGTTCGCTCGATTTTCTCACTATCAGTCGGGCCGCGGTCGGTCCGCTTCGCCCGCTACCGGGCGGAGACAGTACTCACTCGGTCGGTCGGGTCACGAGGTACGTCCGCCCGCCGCGGCGTTCGAGGTGGACCTCGCTGCCGTCGACGCGGTTCGCACGGGCCCGGTCCGGGAGGCGGTCGGTTCGACACTCGGTGACGTCCACGCGCGTCGGCGTCACGTACTGCGGTCGGTCGGCGGTGACTGCGCTCATACCTCCCGATCGGGAGGGAACGCTCCTATAACCGAGCCGTCCGCGGAGTGAAAGTGAAAGTGGACGCCTCGGCGTCGGTGCCGGCGAATCCGAGATCGGATCGCGGTCGAACTCCGATCCGGCCTATCGGCGGAGACCGGCCGCTTCGTCGCCGTCGACGAACCGCACCGTGAAGTAGTCGTAGCCGCCGTAGGCGGCGTCGAGCGCGCCCATCCACCAGTTCCACCGCTCGACCAGCGAGGAGCCGTCCGGGGCGTCCTCCATGTGTCCGACCGCCCCGCTTACCGTCAGTCCGTGGCCGCGGTCCTCGGAGGGCCGACCGGAGTCGACGAGGTCGCGGGCCGCTCGCGAGACGGCGCGCCGCTCCGCCTCGGTCCCGCCGAACTCGTCTTCGAGCGCGCGTTCCAGACGCTGTCTGTCCATGTCCGTGTTACGGGACGCGGGTATATGAGTCGCGTGGTAGGGGGTCGCACATCCGGTGCCGTAGCCGGCTCACAGTCGGGCGGCGAGCGCGAGGAAGAGGATTGAGAACGGAGCGGTGAGCAGCGCCAGCGCGATCCCGCCCGCGCCCTCGCCGCCCGCGACGGCCATCAGGAGGCCGACGACGAGCGAGAAGGAGCCGAGAACGGCGAGCGTGACTCGCTCCGGAACGCTCGCGCGGTCCGGCCCGTCGCTCGCCGCCAGCACCGCGTCGAGTGTCGACTCCACCGCGTCCGCCTTCTCGGACGGCACGAACAGCCACGGCGTCGACCGATACCACGCGTTCCCCCGGTAGGCGAGCAGGAACACCGTCGTCCACGGGAAGTCGATCCGGCGGGTCCGCACCACAGAGTCGAGGTCGTCAGTCCGAGTTCGGTCGTGCGTGTGGTCCGTCCGCTCGACGACGCGTTCCGCCGGACTGAGCCGGATCGACGTTCCCTTCGAGCCGGCGAAGATCGGTAGGAACCAGATCAGCGGGAACAGGTAGAACAGTCCGATATCGGTCGGCGACGGTCCCCACACCCAGAGCGTGGCGAGCGGGACGATACCCGCGAGCACCCAGCGGGGACGGATCGATCCCACCGAGAGCGAGTAGTCGCCGAACGTCGACCGGAGCTCCTCGCGGGCCCCCTCGGTCGATCGGTCGTAGGCGATCAGGAGGTATACGAGCGAGAACGGACCGCCGACGAGCAGCAGCACGCCGAGTACCCAC
>NZ_CBVY010000002.1:195492-198663 GCF_000513435.1 Halorubrum sp. AJ67
CAGCAGGTCGATGTCGAGGCTCAACCCCCGCAGCGAGTAGAACCCGTTCCGGAGGATCGGCGGGCCGGCGACCGCGACCGCCAGCAGGTACGCGACGGACGCCCCGGTGACGACGTACGGGCCGAGGAAGCCAATCCCACCCAGCGTCACCAAGGTCGGGTCGAGTCCGGGGAGCAGCCACTCCAAGGCGGGCCCGACCGCGAGGAGGACGCCGCCGACCGCGGTGCCGATCGCTCGGGGGCTGGTGAACAGATCGTCGGCGACGCCGTCCGACTCCGCGTCGGCGACCGCGTAGCCGGCGCGTTCGACGGCCGCCGTCAGCGCCTCGACGTCCGTGCGCTCCGGGTCGTACGTGAGGACGACGACGCCCGTCGTCGGTCGCGTGTCGACCGAGAGGACGCCCTCGCGGTCGAGCGCGCCCTCGACTTTCCCCGCGCACGACGAGCAGTCCATGTCCGGCACTGAGAGCCGGAGTTCCGTCCCGTCGGGGCGGTCGGACCCCCCGCCGGACGGTTCGGTCGGCCCGTCATCGGGACCGGTCGGTTCGCGTGAGTCGCTCATTACCCGATCGTACCCGGCGGAGCGTTATTAATCCGACTGCCATCTCCGAGAGCCTATTTATAAATAGTTATTAAAAATTAAACTGAGAGTAGCAATTTTCAGCGAGTATTTATACACGGCATTCTCGGCCACTACTCACCCGTTTTCCGGTCGGCGCGCGCCTCCGAGCGCCCTTTTAGGGCGCGAGTAGCGAGGGACCGAAGGTCCCTCGGACAGCCGGCGGCTTCGCCGCCGGCGAGAGCGCCGCGCGAGGGAGTCGCTGGCGGTCGGAGCGAAGCGAAGACCGCCAGCGACGAGGCTGGGGAGGTGAGAGGTGTGGTGCGGGGCGGGACTCGAAGGGGCAGCCGCGAGGCGGGCAGAGGCGAAGTAAGCACCGCAGCGAGGGAGCGAAGCGAC
The DNA here is from genome assembly GCF_000513435.1 of Halorubrum sp. AJ67. NCBI lineage: Archaea > Methanobacteriati > Methanobacteriota > Halobacteria > Halobacteriales > Haloferacaceae > Halorubrum > Halorubrum sp. AJ67. Next base: position 196,450 of record NZ_CBVY010000002.1, read on the forward strand.
CGAGCGAGGAGCACAGCGAGCGTCTGCCCGCCTCGCGGCTGGGGCTTCGGCGGTCTCGGTTACGGAGCCGCTCTCACTGAAGGGGGTCACGTACAGCCTCGCGACTGGGGCTTCGGCGGTCATGTCGATCGGCGATGTATCAGCAGCAGTGAAAAACTAAAACGCGGATGTTGCTGGACCGTGATCGGCCAGTACGTCGCCGTCCTAAGCGCTCTCGACCGCGTCCAGCACAGCCTCGTAGTCCGGCTCGTTCGTGGGGTCGTCGGCGACCCAGTCGTAGACGATCTCGCCGTCGTCGTCGATCACGAACACCGCCCGGTTGGCGATCCCGTGAAGCCCTAGGTCGGCGATATCGATTTCGAGGCCGTACGCCCGGATGGCGTCGCCGGCCATGTCGCTCACGAGGTCGAACTCGATCCCGTGCTCCTCGCGGAACGCGCCCTGCGAGAACGGCGAGTCGGCACTGATCCCGAACAGCGTCGCGCCCGCGTCCGCGAACGCGTCGGCGCGCTCCTGGAACGCGATCATCTCGTTCGTACACGGCGGCGTGAACGCGCCGGGGAAGAAGGCCAGGACGACCGGCCCGTCGCCGATCTCCTCGTCGAGGTCGAACGGTTCGTGGTCGCTCGTGCCGACCGTCGCGGTGAACGTGGGTGCGGCGTCGCCTGTGGATACCATCGACCGATCGTACGTCCGATTCGGGCAAAAGGCTTGTCTCACCCCCGCTCGGTTCTGGTGTCGACTGTGAACCGAGCTCGCCCGTTCCCGGGCTACTCCCGGTCGAGGTACTCCTGTTGGACCGCGACGATCTCCGCGGAGTCCTCGCAGTCGGCGTACCGACGGAGCGGTTCGTCGTTGAGTTCGAGGAACGTCTCGCCCCACGTGAACTTCGAGAGGATCCGCTCGGCGTGGTCGCGCTCGCCGAGGAGTATCAGCGCGGCCGCGAACGCCTCGACGGTCGTGAGCTTCATCGGCCGCCCGAAGTTCACGGGGTTGGCGGCGACGAGGTACGGCAGCGCGCGGTGTTCGCCCGGCAGCGAGAACATCTTCTCGCCGGCGGACTCCCACGAGCAGTCGAGCGCGACGAGGGCGTTCTCGCGGGCGCGCTCGGCGTCCGCCGGCGAGAGCGCGCGCTCGGCGTGGGGGTTTAACACGACGCCGTACGGCGTGGCGCGGTCGGAGCGATGAAGCTCCGCGAGGTCGAAGCGCGCGAGCTTCCGCGCCGTACACTTGTCGGGGTCGTCGTCGCCCTCGTACCGGACGTGTAAGTCCACGGTACGCCATTAGCCGAGCCGGTTATAAGGCGTACGAACGGAGCCAGCGGAAGCCGACGAAAAAACGGGCGGAGCCGCCGTCCGCGCCCGATCACGGGGCGCGCGTCTGCGTCACGATACGGTCGCGTTCGTCGTCTTCCGAGGGGACGCGCGTTCGCGTCTCGATCAGGTCCGATTCCTCTTCGGTCGGTGTGTCACTCATCGCAGGCGTCAGTCGGTCTTCGCCACGGAAAACGGCTTGGCTAAAACAATCAGTATTCGCCTTATATTCTATTACTTGACCAAAATAATGCGGATTACACAAGTGAACGTACACCGATTACCCAGTTCTACTGCTGAAAAAACGGATTCAACTGATGGCAGTCAGTCCCGATCGGTCTGGATCACACCCCCGATACCGTCAAACCGGCCCGGTACCGGCGGGGTTTTTCATCGTCGCGGCGCAGGTGATCGCATGGAGCTGTTCGCGGTTCCGGACCTCCCGGAGATCCGGGAGGGAGACGACCTGGCGGCCATGATCGACGAGCGCGTCGACCTCCGCGCGGACGACGTGGTCGTCGTCGCCAGCACGGTCGTCTCGAAGGCCGAGGGGCGCGTCTTCGACCTCGACGACTTCCCGGCCGGGTCGCGCGCGAACGAGGTCGCCGACCGCCTCGCGGAGGTCTCCGGCGAGGAGAAGGACCCCCGGTTCGCGCAGGCGGTCATCGAGGAGTCGACGGAGCTGATCATGGACGCCCCGTTCCTCCTCACCGCGACGCGGTTCGGCCACATCGGCGTCAACGCCGGAATCGACCGGTCGAACGTTCCCGACGGCGACCTGCTTCTGCTCCCAGAACGCCCCTCCGAGAGCGCCGACCGGATCCGGGAGGGGCTCGCGGCCGACCGCGTCGTCGTCAGCGACACCTGCGGCCGGCCCTTCCGCCACGGCCAGCGCGGGGTC
>NZ_CBVY010000002.1:203682-205282 GCF_000513435.1 Halorubrum sp. AJ67
CGAGGCGCGCGACGCTCACCGTGACCGGCAACGCCGAGCGTCCTCGACCCGGTCCGCGACGCCCCCGGGGCCGAGGACGCCTCGACCGTCGAGACCGCGGACGGTGAGGCCGCCGTCACCGTCCCGGACGTACCGATCGGCGCGTACGTCGTCGGCGTTCAGGAGGGCGGCCCGATCCACGACGAGGGGGCGGCCCTCGGCGAGCCGCTGACGATCGTCTCGATCGACGGCGAGCGCGTCGTCGACAACGAGGCGCTCTCCGCGGTCCTCGGCGACCGCGACGCGGGCGAGACCGTCCCCGTCACGGTGTACGATTCCGACGGCGAGCGCGAGACCTACGACGTGGAACTCGACCCGCACCCGAACCGCGACGGCGGGTTCATCGGGGTCAGCGTCTTCCCCGGCACGAGCGGCCTCGCGCTCGACGACGTGGGCGTCACCGAGTACCCCGCGGGCGCGTACCTCGAACTGCTCGGCGGCGAGGGCGGTGAAGGCGCGAGCGACGGGCTCGCGCTCGGCGGGGTCACCGACTCGCCGCTCGGCTTGGTGTTCGTCGCGCTGATCCTCCCGCTCGGCAGCCTGTTCGGGCTCCCGTTCAACTTCGCGGGCTTTACCGGCGACCTGACCAACTTCTTCGTCGTCGAGGGGCCGCTCGCGGCGCTGGGCGGCGGCGTCTTCCTGCTGGCGAACCTCCTCTTCTGGTCGGGGTGGATCAACATCCAGCTGGCGCTTTTCAACTGCCTGCCGGCGTTCCCGCTCGACGGCGGCCGAATCCTGCGGATGGTCGCCGAGGCGGTGGTCAGCCGGGTCCCGATCAGCGATCGCCACGCGGCGGTGCGGACCATCACGGTCTCGTCCGGGCTGGTGATGCTGGCCGGGCTGATCGCGATGGTCTTCGGCAACCAGATCCTCACCGCGCTCGGGCTGATCTGAGGCGGGTCACCGACTTCCGGGCCGTGAAAACGCTTCTCTCCGGCGGTTGCGAAAAACTGCCTCCCGCTTGAGGGAAACGCGTTTCCCCGGCGGGCGCGACGCACCCGTATGACCCGCTCGCGGACCGTCGAACTCGAGGGACACATCATCGACAGCGGTACGATGCAGCGCTGCTTCGGTGCGGTGATGGACCTCGGCGGATCGTTCGACGTCGAGCAGTTCGACGTCGGGAAACACGAGACGGAGGAGTCGTACTGCCGGCTGACCGTCTCCGCCGACGACGCCGAGACGCTGCGGGCGATCCTCCACGAACTCCACCAGAACGGGGCGGTGCTGGAGGACCCCTCGGAGGTGAACCTCGTCGCCGCGCCCGCGGACAAGGTGGTCCCGCCGAACTTCTACTCCACCACGAACCACCCGACTGAGGTGCTGTACGGCGGCGAGTGGATCGCGGTCGAGCGGATCGAGATGGACTGCGCGCTGGTGGTCGAACCCGAGCCGGCAGCGGACGCCGGCGAGGGGAACCGAGCGGACGCCTCGGGCGACGACGAGACCGACGGCGGTCCGCGCGCGTACACCAAGACGCTCAACGCGGTCGAGGAGGGGGACCTCGTCGCGACCGACGAGTCCGGGATCCGGGTGAACCCGCCGGAGCGCCCGCGGAGCG
>NZ_CBVY010000002.1:205889-207382 GCF_000513435.1 Halorubrum sp. AJ67
CGCCGAGGATCAGGTCGTTCAGGAAGATGTCGACGAACCGGCCGACGTCGCCGACCAGCCGCGAGACGAAGTCGATGAGCGCGATCATGGGCCACGGTTGGACCGGGGGGTACTTGGGTGTTGAGTTCGCGGCGGCGTCTCGCCTGCCGGGCTACGCCCGGTCCGGCTCCGCCTCGGACATCGACGTTTCCTCCGAGCGCGCGTACCGGAGCGCCCAGCCGATCAGGACCGCCTGAAACGGGAGGCGGACCCACGCCGCCAGCCGCGCGATATCCGCGAACCGCTCCGGGACGAGGTCGTTCAGCACGTCGCTCCGAGCGAGGTGGACGTTGGCCGGGAACACGGCGACGAGGAGGGCGACGATCCCCCACGCAGACGGGCGTCGCGTCCGCCGCAGCGCGACGCCGGCTCCGAGGACGACTTCGGCGATTCCGGAGAGGTACACGAGCCCGACCGGCCGCGGGAACGACGGCGGGATCGCCGCGGCGAACCGCTTCGGCGCGAGGAAGTGGGCGATTCCGGCGGCGACGTACGTCGCACCCATCAGCGGCGCGAGCGATCGGTCGGGGTCGTCGGAGTCAGCTTCGGGGTCAGAGTCGGTCTCGTCGTCGGTCATACCTCGCCACACGGGCGGGAGGGGTATCAGTCCTCGACGTGCCTTCCCGGAACCCTCGCCGCGGGTCCCCGGAACCGAACCCCTTAGGGACGGTCGAACCCAATGCGTCGGTAATGAACACGTTGTTCTGGGTGCTGACGGGCGTCCTCGCGTACTCCGCGGTCGCGATGTGGCTGCGGAACAGGGGGATCCTCCCGGACGCGGTCCGCGTCTCCGGTCCGGTGTTGACCCTCCGGACCCTCCGCGGCCGCGCCTTCCTCGGACGGCTCGCGACGCCGAAGCGGTTCTGGCGCGCGGTCGCCAACCTCGGGCTGGGCGGGGCCTTGGTGGCGATGGTGGCGTCGTTCGCGCTCATCCTCTCGTCGGCGATGTCGGCGTTCTCGAACGCGCAGCCCTCGGCGATCCAGCAGCCGCAGAACTTCCTCATCATCCCGGGCGTCAACGACTTCCTCCCCCTCTCCGTCGCGCCCGAGATCGTCGCCGGCCTCGCGGTGGCGATGGTGATCCACGAGGGGGCACACGGGCTCCTCTGTCGGGTCGAGGGCATCGACATCGACTCGATGGGGCTCGTCTTCTTCGCGCTGCTCCCCGTCGGCGCGTTCGTCGAACCCGACGAGGAGGCGACGCAGGCGGCCTCCCGCGGTGCCCGCGCCCGGATGTTCGCGGCGGGCGTCACCGCGAACACGGTGCTGACGGTCGTCGTCTTCGCGCTCCTCTTTGGTCCCGTCGTGGGGGCCATCTCGCCCGCGGCGGGCTACGCGGTCGGCGAGGTGAACCCCGGCTCCCCGGCGGCCGCGGCGGACATCTCGCAGGGCGACCGGATCGTCGAGGTCGCGGGGACCCCGATCGAGACGAGCGGCGAGTTCGAGTCGGCGAT
>NZ_CBVY010000002.1:211132-219015 GCF_000513435.1 Halorubrum sp. AJ67
CTCGAAGCGGAGACGGACCGCGTCACGGCCGTGAACCTCCCGTTCCGCTACACGCCGGGGTTCGTCCGGCTGCGGGAGCTGGTCGCGGCGGGCGAAATCGGCGATCCGCGCCGCGTCGAACTCCGGTTCCGGTTCCCCGAGTGGCCCCGCGAGTGGCAGGACGTGGCGTGGCTGGAGTCGCGCGCGCAGGGCGGCCCGCTGCGCGAGGTCGGGACGCACTTCCTGTTCGGGGTTCAGGAGCTGTTCGGTCCGATCGAGACCGTCTCCGCGGATGTCGGCTACTCGGGGCCGGACACGTACGAGGACGACGTGGTCGGCACGTTCCGAGCCGACGGCGTCCGCGGGACGATCGACCTGCTCTGCGACCACGAGGGCGACGAGGAGAACGCGATCACCGTCGTCGGCGACGAGGCGTCGCTGTCGCTGACGGAGTGGTACCGGCTCGTGCGCGACCGCGGCCGGGAGGGCGAGACGACGCTCGTCGACGAGCGCGGCGACACGGTCGCGGACCTCCTGACCGAGTTCGCGAGCGCGGTCGACGGCGACGGCGGCGACCTCGTTTCGTTCGCGGAGGCGACGCGCGTTCAGGAGGTACTGGACGCGGTCCACGCCTCCGAGGGCGACCGGGTTCGGCCCGGGGCGGACGGTGGTGGCGCACCGTAGCCGGAATCGAGAGCTGACGGCGACGGCGGAATATAGCCCGGAATCGGGTGCCACCGGGCGGCGGCCGCGGACTCGCGAGACGGGAACGCCCGACAGGAATTATACGTCTCTCGGACCCATCTCCGCGTATGAGCTACCTCGTTGCGACCGACGGGTCGACGGAGAGCGACGAAGCCGTCCGATACGCGGCGCGGCAGGCGGTCGCGTTCTACGAGACGCTCGAGATCGCCCACGTGCTGACCCCGGACTCGGAGCTGGTCGACGGGACGATCATCCTCCCGGGCGAGGAGGCCGCGGTCGAGGCGGGACAGGGGGTCTTGGAGAACGCCCGCGCCGTCGCCGAGGAGGCCGTCGGCGACGAGTCGATCGACGTGGAGACCCAGCTCCTCACCGGTCGCCCCGCCGACGCGATCACGGAGTACGCGGCCGACGGGGCCGTCGACGCGATCTACGTCGGCCACCGGGGGCTGAGCGAGGAGCGCGAGCAGGTGGTCGGCAGCGTCGCGAAGAGCGTCGTCGACAAGGCCGACGTGCCCGTGACGGTGATCCGGTAGTTATCAACCGAAGAAAACTACTGAGGGGCCGCGAGACCGCCGATTTCCTCGATTTTCTGTGCCGATCCGGCTGTCACAGGCCCCGGAAAGAACCGCCATTATCGGACGTTCAAAACGGCGTTGGGCACTACACGAATTGATGCCCGAAGACGTACTCGTCACGGCGGACTGGGTCGAAGAGCGCCTCGACGAATTCCAAGACGACGATTCCGACCACCGGCTCGTCGAGATCAACAACCCGACCGTCACCGACGAGTCGGAGTACACCCCCTACGAGGAGGGGCACATTCCCGGCGCGCTCAACTTCGAGTGGGACGCGGTGTTCACCGACGAGACGGAGCGCGACATCGTCTCGAAGGAGAACTTCGCGGCGCGAAACGGCGAGGGCGGCATCGACGCCGACACGACGGTCGTCGTGTACGGCGGCGGCCGCGTCCCGAACTGGTTCGCGCTGTTCGGCTACTGGATCTACAAGTACTACGGTCACGACGACATCCGCGTGATCGACGGCGGGAAGGGCTACTGGGTCGCCAACGACTACCCGCTCTCGACCGAGGAGCCGGACTTCACGCCGCGCGAGTACGAGGCCCGCGGTCCCTTCGAGAGCGTCCGCGCCTACAAGGACGACATCGACAAGGCGATCGAGGAGGGGATCCCGATGGTCGACGTGCGCTCCCCCGAGGAGTTCTCCGGCGAGGTCATCGCCCCGAAGGGCTCAACGAGACGGCCCAGCGCGGCGGTCACATCCCCGGAGCGAGCAACGTCCCGATCGGGACCACGCTGAACGAGGACGGCACGTTCAAGAGCGCCGACGAGCTCCGCGAGCTGTACGGCGACGCCGGCGTCGACGGCGACGAGTCGACGATCACCTACTGCCGCGTCGGCGAGCGCTCGTCGATCGAGTGGTTCCTCCTGCACGAGCTGCTCGGCTACGACGACGTCCGCAACTACGACGGCTCGTGGACCGAGTGGGGCAACCTCGTCGGCGCGCCGATCGAGACGGGCGAGTAGGACCCCGGACGAGCGAGTAGACGACGCCCCGCGCGACGACGCGCGCAACGCTCCCCGAAGACACCGCGTTTCCGATATTTTTCGACACAGAAAGAATCGAATCGCGGGAACGCGACGCTACTCGACCGGCTCGAACCCCGTGACTTCGAAGCGCGCACCGCCGGCCTCGCTCTCGGTGACTCGGACGTCACAGCCGTGCGCCTCGGCGACCTCCTTGACGATAGCGAGCCCGAACCCGGTCCCGTCGTCGCGCGTCGAGTACCCGGCGTCGAAGATCCGCTCGCGCTCGTCCTCGGGGATTCCGGGACCGTCGTCCGCCACGTAGAATCCGGTCTCCAAGTCGCCGACCGTGACTGTCAGGTCGTCGCCGCCGTGTTCTACACTATCGTCGGGCCCTGCCCGACTGCTCGTGGAACCGCGTTCCACGCTGTCGCCGGACGGAGTCCGGCTGCCCGTCAAGCTATGCTCGACGCTGTTCCGGATCAGGTTCTCGAACAGCTGTGCGAGCCGGCTCCGATCCGCGATGACGGCGGAGTCGACGTCGATCGCGAGCGTCGCCCCGCCGGTGTCGACGTTCTCCCAGCAGTCCCCGACGAGATCGGCCAACTCGACGGGTTCGGACTCGGTCACCGTCGCGCCCTCGCGCGCGAGCGTCAGGATATCGTCGACGAGCGACCCGATCCGGCCGTGCGCCCTCGCGACCGCGTCGAAGTGTTCGTCGTCGCGCTCCGACCGGGCCAGGTCGAGGTGTCCCTCGGCCGCGTTCAGGGGGTTCCGCAGGTCGTGGGAGACGATACTGGCGAACTCGTCTAACCGCGCGTTCTGGCGCTCGAGTTCCCGTTCGCGCTCGATGCGGTCGAGCGCGGTCGTCGTGTGCGCCGCGACGGTCTCCGCGAGCGACACGTCGACGTCGTCGAACGCGTCGCGTTCGGTCGACCCGATCAGGAGCACGCCGTGGTCGTCGAGCGGGAGGATGATCTCGCTCCGGATCGGCGTGTCCGGGTTGAACGGCTCCGAAACCTCCGAGAGGTCGCCGTAGATCACCGGCTCCCCCGACTCGAACGCCCTGCCTGCGAGCCCCTCACCGAGTTCGAACACCGGCGGTTCGCCGACGAGTTCCTCGGTCAGGTCCGTCCACGCGACCGGGACTAACGCGTGGTCGCCCTCGTCGTAGAGGTGGACGGCGCACGCCGGCATGTCGAGGACGTCGTTGACGGTGTCGACGGCGATTTCGGCGGCCCGATCGGCCGTCTCGGCCCGCATTACCGACCGCGCGGTCCCGTGTAACGCGTTGATGGCCCGCTTGTGTTCCTCCTGTCTGGTAATGTCGGTCACGAACCCCTCTAACGCCCCCACGTCGCCGTCGGCGGAATACACCCCCTGACCGCGTTCCCAGACCCACTTCGTCTCCCCGGCCTCGGTGCGGATCCGGTAGGTGATCTCGAACGGCTCGCGCTCGTCGACCGCGTCCTGTATCGACTCCCACACCGCCTCTCGGTCGTCGGGATGGACGACCCGGTCGCCGTACACGCCCGCGTGGCCCTCCAAGTCGGAGGGATGATACCCCGTCAGCTCCGTCACCTCTCCCCTGACGTCCTCCATGGGCCACCCGGGCTCGTTCGCACATCGATAGACCATCCCCGGCAGGTTGTCGACGAGCCGCGCCAACCGTCGCTCGCGCCGTTTGCGCTCCGTGAGATCTCGGCCGATTCCGATGAGTCCGATCAGATCGCCGTCGCGGTCGGTCAGTCGCGATCCGGTGAACTCGTAAGGGATGCGTTCGCCGTCCGCCGTCAGCAGCGCGGATTCGTCGGTCGTTCCGCTCGTCTCGAACACGTCCTCTATCGCAGCGGAGATCCGGTCCCGATTCTCCTCCGGGAAGAGGTCGGTCGCCCGTATCTCCCCGAGTTCCTCGTCCATGTAGCCGGTGGTCTCCGCGAGGTGGTCGTTCCACCGACGGAACGTCCCGTCGGCGTCGATGACGTAGAAGATGTCGTTGAGTGCGTCGAGTGCCTGTTCGATGAAGTCGCGCTCCTCGCGGAGGCTCTCTCGGACCTCGAACGAGTGGATGACGTGAGCGATGTCGTCGCCGAGTTCGTCGAGCAGGTCGCGTTCGGTCGCGTCGAAGGCGTTCGGGCGGTCGGCGTAGACGGCGAGCGCGCCGTACAGCGTGTCCTGATACTCAAGCGGAAGTGCGGCCACCGACCGAAACCCCCGTTCGACCGCCGCTGACTGCCACGGTTCGAAGTCGGGATCCTCGGCGACGTCCTGCGAGACGGCGACCCGCCGTTCGCGTATCGCCGTGCCGGCGGGTCCCCGTCCGGTCGGGCGCTCGTCGGTCGTGATCGTGATCCCGTCTAGGTAGCCGCGCTCGACGCCCGCGGACACGTGGGGTTCGACTCGGTTCGTTTCGGCGTCGACCTCGCCGATCCACGCGAAGCGGTAGGGATCGGAGTCGCTGATGATCTCGCAGACGCGGCGCTCGACCGCGGCCCGCGAGTCGGCGCGCACGATCGCCTTGTTGATCTCGCTGGCGAGCGTGCGGATCCGGTCGAGTTCGGCGGCCCGCTGGCCCGTCCGGTACTGTTCGACCGCGTTCGTGACCCGGTTCGCGAGGACGGCGTACTGCCCGGTCCCGCTCTCCTTCTGGAGGTAGTCCGTGACCCCGGACGCGATCGCGTCGCTGGCGACCTCCTCGCTGCCCTTGCCCGTGTAGAGGATGAAGGGGAGCTCCGGTCGTTCCTCGCGGACGGTTTCGAGGAACTCGATTCCGTTCCGACCGGGCATGTTGTAGTCGGAGACCACGCAGTCGACGTCGCCGTCGGCGACGCGGTCGAGACCCTCGGTCGCGTCCGTCGCGGTCTCGACGTCGATCCGGTCGTCCTCGCGTTCGAGGTAGGTCGCGGCGAGCTCCGCGAGGTCCGGATCGTCGTCGACGTGGAGAACGCGGATCGCGTCTGGGTGTGGACTCATGTGCCGCGTATCCATCGAATTCGGAGCCACGGTAAATAAGATAGGGGGCGAGCGCTCCGATTCGCCGCACACGGCGGCCGCGCCGGATCCGGTTCGGGCACGGACGACTCTCTCCTTCGGTGGAACCTCATTCTCCGAGCCCGGGCAGAAAACCTATTTCTACCCCGAACCGAAGCGCCGACGTGTACCTCGGTCTCGCCCTCCTCCTGCTCGCGGTCGGGATCCCGCACGCCATCTGGCCGTACGAGTTCGCGCGGTTCGAAGAACGGATCGACTCGATCGGGAGCAAGCGGTCGTGGTCGGAAGTCGAACCCGCCGAGTGGAAGGTCGACCTTACGCGCGTTGTCGGGATCGGGATGGTGTTTCTGGGCCTGATCGAACTCCTCACCGGCTGACGGGGTCCGCACCGCTCCGTCAGTCGTCCGGTGAGCCGACGGCGGCCCGTTCCGCGCCGATCCGGCGGTCGAGGAAGTCGCCGAGCAGCTCCAGCGACCGGATCTTCTGATCGATGTCGCCGGAGCCGTGTTCCTCCTCGCCCAGCCCCTCGTACTTGTAGTCGACGCCCTCCTCGAAGCCGGCGTCATCGAGCGCGCCGCGGGAGATGCGCGTCCGCGAGACGGGCACCGCGAATCGCAGCTCCTGCCGCCAATGGTCGCCGATAGCGTTCTATATCTTCGATTCCAGGCTGTACAATTGTACTGTGTGGACTGTGTAGCATTTTGTCGGCTTCCTCCCACGACTGAAGTCGTGGGCTTCCGCCTCGTGCCTCTGTGATTAGACCAGGAGCTGGATGTCGGCGTCGGCCATGTCTTGGAGGGCTGTCGCCGCGCCGACGCCCGTGGTGACGCCGTCGTAGAATTCGCTTTCGTCGTAATCCATCAGGTCGATGGTCATCTGACAGGCCTGGAACTCCACGCCCATGTCGAGGCTCGTCTCGATGAGCTCCTCGATGGTGGCAGTGTCGTTATCCGCGATTTTCTTCTCCATCATCTTCGTCGTCACGCGGTCCATGCCCGGGAGCGCCGCGACGGCGTTCGGCACGGGCATGTTGGGGTTGCCGACGGAGCTGAGCTTGAGGTTCTTCGAGCGCTCCTCGTGGAGGATCTCCAGCCCCCAGAACGTGTGGAAGACGGTCACCTCGTAGCCGAAGGCGGCGGCGGTGCTGGCGAGGATGAGTGGGGGATACGCCATGTCCAGCGTCCCCTTCGTCGCGATGATGCTCATCTTCTTGCCGTCGTCGTCACTGGTGGCTTCTGCGAGCGCGTCCTCCAGTTCGTCGACGCGGGCGGCCAGCTCCGCACGCGAGGGCGCGTCATCGGCCGACGCGTCGGGTGTGTCCGTGCTCATCGTTACTCCGTCTTGCGCACGTAGTGTTTGTACACGTCGTCGCCCTCTTCCTGATCAACGAGCTCGACGCCCTCAGTGCCGGCCGCCCAGCCGTCGATGTCGCTCATGCTGCCCGGATCGGTGGCCAACACTTCGAGGACCTCGCCGGCCGCGAGGTCGTCGATAGCGCCTTTCGTCTTCACCACAGGCATCGGGCACGATGCGCCTTTCACGTCGAGCGTCTCCGCGATGTCGTATTCAGCACTCATTGGTTATCTGCTCCGTCTGTATTGGAGCTATCGCACAATACCTCCCGCCCGACTAAAAGATTGTTGATTATTGTGTCTGCTACAAATTACTAATTGGGGACGAGAATCCTATAAATGGCATCATTAATCCATATGCGGCTTAATTAGAGATTTTTGGTTTTCCTTCCTCAAGCAGTATTGTTTAGTTAGGGGAATACTATGAGAATCCTTTTGTGTATCCGGCCGGTAGGAGCGACTGTACAACATGAACGCTGACGACTTCCCGACTCCTGACGTCGAAGTCGCGTCGGTCGAGCCGGAAACGCTGAAAGACCGCATCGACGCTGGCGAGGATATGACGCTCCTCGACGCCCGCATGCGATCCGATTACGAGGAGTGGCGTATCGACGGCGAGAACGTCACGTCGATCAACGTCCCGTACTTCGAGTTCCTCGACGACGAGATCGACGACGACGTCCTCGACCAGATCCCCGACGATCGCGAAGTGACCGTCCTGTGTGCGAAGGGCGGAGCCAGCGAGTACGTCGCGGGCACGCTCGCGGAGCGGGGCTACGACATCGACCACCTCGAAGACGGGATGAACGGCTGGGCGAGCATCTACGAGACCGTCGAAGTCACCGACTACGACGGCGCGGGCACGCTCCTCCAGTACCAGCGCCCCTCCTCGGGCTGTCTCGGCTACCTTCTCTACGACGACGGCGAAGCCGCGATCATCGACCCGCTGCGCGCGTTCACCGACCGCTACCTGGACGATGCTGAAGACCTCGGTGTCGACCTCCAGTACGCGCTGGACACCCACGTCCACGCCGACCACATCTCGGGCGTGCGTGCCCTCGACGACGAGGGTGTCGAGGGCGTCATCCCCGAGGCGGCCGTCGACCGCGGCGTCACGTACGCGGACGAGCTGACCGCGGCCGAGGACGGTGACACCTTCCGGGTCGGCGACGCCACAATCGAGGCCGTCTACACGCCCGGCCACACCACCGGGATGACCTCGTATCTCGTCGACGGCAGCCTGCTCGCGACCGGTGACGGGCTGTTCGTCGAGAGCGTCAGTCGTGGGAGGCAAGGCACACAGGGGATTAGG
>NZ_CBVY010000002.1:219269-220260 GCF_000513435.1 Halorubrum sp. AJ67
CGGTGGACGGCGTTGTTCGTCGAGAGCGTCGCTCGCCCCGACCTCGAAGAGGGCGACGACGGCGCGCCGGATGCGGCCCGCATACTCTATGAGTCCCTCCAAGAGCGCGTGCTGACGCTGCCCGACGACACGCTGATCGGGGGCGCACACTTCAGCGACGCCGCCGAGCCAGCCGCGGACGGGACCTACACGGCCCCTATCGGCGACCTCGTCGAGGAGATGGACGCGCTCACGATGGACGAACAGGAGTTCGTCGACCTGATCCTCTCGGACATGCCGCCGCGGCCGGCCAACTACGAGGACATCATCGCGACGAACCTCGGGCAGAACGCCGTCGACGACGAGGAAGCGTTCACGCTCGAACTCGGCCCCAACAACTGCGCGGCGAGCCAGGAGTCGCTCGCGGGTGACTAACGACGCCAATGGTGATTGATCCAGTCCCGCTCCAACTCATCGCCGAGCTGTTCCCCAACGGGATCAGCCGGTACGCCGTCGGTGGGCTACTCGTCGGGCTCGGCACCGTCGTCATCTACCTCGGAACGGGCATCCCCGCCGGGGCGAGCACGTTCCTCGAGTCGACGCTGTCGTACGTCTCCGGTCAGTCGCGGTTCCAGCAGTACGTCGCCTCGCGGGACTGGCGGCTCGTGTTCACGGCCGGCATCATCCTCGGCGGGCTGGCCTTCGCCGCGACGTTCCAGTCCGGAGCGGTCACGAGCTCCCTGTACGAACCCGGGACCACCGGACAGTTGTACGAAGTCGCCGGCGTCACGCTCTGGACGACGGATGTCCAGCCGTGGCGGCTGTTCCTCGGCGGCATCCTCGTCGGGGTCGGGACCCGCGTCGGCAAGGGCTGTACGTCCGGTCACGGAGTCTGTGGCGTCGGCTCGGCGTCGAAGACCTCCCTCGTCGGCGTCCTGACGTTCCTGACGGTGGCGATCGGGACGGCACAAGTCGTCGGCGCACTGGGGGTGAGCCCGTGATGTGCGAGACG
>NZ_CBVY010000002.1:221330-226357 GCF_000513435.1 Halorubrum sp. AJ67
GGGAGCGTCTCGGAACGCGCGAACGGGAGCGACCGGAGGGAGCGACGCGTGAGCGAGGACCGACATCCGCTGTTCAAGCCGCTGATCTTCATTGGCGGCCTGATCTTCGGGTTCGGACTCGGGTTCAGCCACATGGCGCGCCCGGAGGTCGTGCTGAACTTCCTCCAGTTCGACGACCTTGGCCTGCCGTTCGTGATGTTCGGTGCCGCTATCGTCTCCGGGGTCGCGTTCGCGCTGCTCCCCCGGATTCGAGATGCCGCGCCGCTCACCGGTAACCCCTACGAGCGGCGGCTGAAGCCGTTCGACCGGAACGTCCTCGTCGGCGGAGCCATCTTCGGCGTTGGCTGGGGACTCTCCGGAATCTGTCCCGGGGCAGCGTACGCGAGCCTCGGCGTCGGCAACGTCACTATCCTCTGGGCGCTCGCCGGGATGTTCCTCGGCGCGTACGCTCAGGGCTACTGGCGCAGCCATGGTCAGGCACGTGACACCGCCCCAGCGGGCGGCGACTAACTTCTTCCCCTCTCAATGGACCCCGCTCTCATCGCCCTCTTCATCGGGGCAGCGCTCGCCAGTCTGTTCATGGCGTGGGTCATCGGCGCTGGATCGAGCGGTGCAACCCCGTTCGCCCCCGCCGTCGGGGCAAACGCCATCGGGACGATGCGAGCCGCGCTACTGGTCGGAGTTTTCGGGTTCGCCGGCGCTGTCACGCAGGGCGGAAACGTCTCGGAAGCTGTCGGAAATGGACTCGTCGGTGGGATGAGCATGCCCGTTGCTGGCGTTATCCTCGTGTTAGTGCTGGGGGCTGGCCTGATGGCCGTCGGCATCATCACCGGGTACCCGATTGCGACCGCATTCACCGTGACCGGTGCCGTCATCGGCGTCGGCCTCGCTCTCGGCGGGACGCCGGTCTGGGCGAAGTATCAGCAGATCGCGGTCGTCTGGGTGCTGACGCCGTTCGTGGGTGGCGGGATCGCGTACGCAATTGCGAGTCTGCTCCCGCGGCCTGACGTCCCTGAACGATACAGTATCCCCGTTCTCGTCGGGCTCGTCACCGCTGTTCTCGTGAACATCGAGTTCAGCTTCCTCGGTGGGGAGAATTCCACAGGAACCCTTCGGGAAGCCGGACAGCAGATACTGGCAGTCGACGGCCGTGCGTCGGCGCTCGTCGTGACTGGTGGTGTCGCCGTGGCTGTCGCTGCCGTCGTCTGGTGGGACGTCGGTCGCGACCAACATGGAGGGCTAGAGCGCGTGCTGCTCACTCTCGGCTCACTCGTTGCGTTCTCCGCGGGCGGCAGTCAGGTCGGACTCGCAGTCGGGCCCCTGATCCCACTCCTAGGGGGGATTGAGATGGTGTCGACAGTCGTGGTGCTGGTCGGTGGTGGCTTGGGGATGCTTGCGGGTTCGTGGACGGGCGCTCCCCGGATGATCAAGTCGCTCGCGCAGGACTACTCGTCGCTCGGGCCGCGACGCGCTATCTCCGCGCTCGTCCCGTCGTTTCTGATCGCACAGCTGGCCGTCCTGTTGGGTGTGCCAGTCTCGTTTAACGAAATCGTCGTCAGTGCGATCATCGGAAGCGGCGCGGCCGTCGGCGGGTGGAACGCCGTCGACGGTCGGAAAATACTCTTGACTGTAGGAGCGTGGGTGGGGTCGTTCGTGATCTCTTTCGGTGTCGCGTACGCCGCTAGCCTTCTGCTGTTGTAGTCGCCTGTTTTTCTCAGACTGCTCGGGGCGGCGGGACGAGGAAGACGTTTCCCGTCGCCCGTGCGACGATCTCTTCAGAGACACTACCCAACAGGAGCCGGCGAATACGACTTCGCCCCTTCGACCCGACGAGGATCGTCGACGGCGTTACCTCCGCTTCGACGGAAAGGATCTCAGCAGCTGGGTCTCCTTGTCGGACCTCGATCCGTGTCTCGATATCCCAGTTTTCGAGTGTACTCGCGTGATCGGCCAACTGTTCTCGTGGACTGACATCGTCGACGCCCTCGTCTTTCGGCGACCGAACGTGAACGAGCGTTGCTTCCTCGGTCGCGTGACGGAGGTATGAGAAGGCGTCGAACGCTCGGTCGGCGTTCTCCGAGAAATCCGTCGCGAAGAGAATCCGCTGAAAGAGATGTTCTCTGAGGACATCGGGCTCGTCTGTTGCCCGCTCGACGCGATTGACCAATAACGGCACGACGGTCGTCCGTGCGAGGTTCCGTGCGGTCGAACCGATAATGCGGTTCTTCAGTGGACTCTGCCCTCTCGATCCGACGACAGACAGATCGGCGTGTACGGTTTCGGCGATGCCATTGATTCGTCGATAGGGAGTTCCGCGAACGACGTGCGTCTCGACGTCGAACCCTGCGGCTTCGATCACCTGGCGATATTGGTCCAGTCCTTGTCGACGCCGCTCCTCGAAGTTCACGCCGGGCATCCCGGAGTGGACGTTCGCCGGGACGACTGTCACGAGATGGATCGTGTCGACACCAATACGGGCCAGGCACGTGAGACAGGTCTCGTTCTCTATCGCAGCCTCGCTCGCGGCCGAAAGATCAGTCGCGCATAGGGCCCTCATGTCGACACCTTCGCTGAGCAGGGACAACACCGTTTTGGGGAACCTGAGGTGGTAGTCTACTCTCGAGACGTACACCGCTCAATTTCGGACCTGCCGGAGAGTCATACGTTTTCTGTAAGTTATCAGTACTCCAACCGAGGTTACCGGAATATAGTATTGTATAGTAACCCCAAAACCGTTATAGGCACGAAGGAGGTAGGAGGAATTGAGCAGAAATGTGCCAACAGCGAATTACCGTATTGGGAAGTCGGAGGGAGGATCGATGGCTGGACTAGAGATTCCCACGTGGGACCCGGAGACGGCCTTGCTAATCGGCACGATTCTACTGGAAGCGATCGTGCTGTACGTCGGCTACGGTGGTCTCGAACGGCTCTTCGGTCCGTATCTCATGAAACTCTTGGTCGGAGGTGAAGCGAGTGCTCAGTAGCCTACTTGACGGGCTCGGGATCTTGGGGACCAGCCCCGAGATGCTGTGGCACTGTTCGTCGGGTTCGGCCTCGTCGTCGGAGTCCTGTTCGGGTTCTTCGGCATGGGCGGGTCCTTCCTCGTCACCCCTGCCTTGCTGATGCTGGACTATCCGGCTCCCGTCGCGGTCGGCAGCGGGATGGCGTTCGTCTTCGGGACGGCCGTCATCGCGACCCTCAAACACCACGACCTCGGCCAGGTCGACTACAAACTCGGCGCGATCATGATCACGGGGACGACGATCGGCATCGAAGTTGGTCGCGCGAGCGTCTACTACCTCGAATCTCTTGGGCTCGCTGGCGGAATCATCAGTGTCGCCTACGTCGTTCTGCTCGGCGGTGTCGGCGCGATGGTGACCCGCGATGCGTTGAACGGTGATGGCGGGAGTGGGACCGACCACGAGGCGGCCGATCAGGACCTCAGCGAGTACGAGATTCCCGAAGTCGCCAAGACGATTCAGCAGACCGTCCGAGTTCCGCCGATGGTGACGCTTCGCGGTGACGTCCCCGTCTCCGCGTGGGTCATCACCGCCGTCGCCTTCGCGACCGGCCTCCTATCGGGCTTCCTCGGCGTCGGTGGCGGGTTCATCCGGATGCCGGCGATGATCTACGCGATCGGCGTCCCGGTGCCCGTCGCCGTCGGCACCGACCTCTTCGAGATCGTCTTCTCCGGTGGCCTCGGGAGTTACCTCTACGGACAGGGCGGCGGCGTGAACCTCGGTATCGTCGCTCCGCTGCTGTTCGGCAGCGCGCTCGGGGCGCGTATCGGGTCTGCTGCGACTGCCGTCGTCGACGCTGACGGCATCAAGATTTACTTCGGCGGGATGCTGTTGATCGGTGCCGTCGCGGTGGGTATCGGCGAGGTCGGGTCCTACCTCGGTAACTCGACGCTCGAACTGGTCGGACTGGTGCTCGTCATCGGCGCGGCAGTCGTCGTCGCCTTCGCGATCCTCTACACGACGGTTGCCTCACTCCGTACAACCCGTCGTCAGGCGACTACAGCCGCAGACTAATCTGTTACGCGTCAATCCGCTATTCGATCGGTTCGTCGATTTACTCCATACTCTCAGTGGACCGAATGCGGTCCTCGTACTGTTCTCTCGCACTTACTCGGTTTGCCACAAAATTGTACAATCTGTACAAAAATCTTTTAACGCCTGCGGACTTACGTAGGATCGATTACAATGCCAGATTCGATGGCTGAACAGCTCCGTCAGGACATGGCGTGTGAGGGGCTGTTGGAGTGCTTCCACGGGCTCAAGGATCTCGACAGAGAGTGCTACCAGGTGCTCGTCGAGTCAGGGGAACCGCTGACCGTTGATGAACTCGCCGAGCGCGTGGATCGAGAGCGCTCGACCGCGTATCGGGCCGTCCAGCGCCTACTCCAGACGGGGTTCATCGAGAAGGAGCAGATCAACTACGATCAGGGCGGTTACTACCACGTCTACTCGCCGACGGACCCGTCGAAGATCACCGACGAGATGCAGCGGATGCTCAACGACTGGTACGCCAAGATGGGCCAGCTCATCCAGGAGTTCGAGACCAAGTACGAGCAGGCCGAGACTTCGGCTCCCGCTACAGAAAGCTAACCTCGTCCTTCTCACCCGTACGAGTCGACGCAGCAGCGTTGATGCGGCACAACACGCTTGTTTCGCCTCTGCTGTCTGGACCGTTTTTCGACCAACTGAGCCCAGCGTCAAGAGTCTCGGCTAGGTTCGGCGACTACGTGAATCGGGCGTCGGAACCGTCCCGAACGTTTCCCGGAGAACCGTCGAGGGCGGTCCGACGACCGCCGACAGACCCTTTGTCGGACGCGCCGAAGGCCACGACGAGATGGGTTCGCCGGACGACGCTCCGCTCCCGACCACGCCGGACCGGGAAGCCGTCGCGGCAGCCGCGACCGAGTCGGAGTCGCCGGGGACCGTCGTCTGGCACCGCAAGGACCTGCGGATCGCGGACAACCCGGCGGTGGCGGCGGCCGCGGTGGAGTCCGACCGCCTGCTGCC
>NZ_CBVY010000002.1:227117-228154 GCF_000513435.1 Halorubrum sp. AJ67
CCCCGAGACGGGTGGAGCGATCGCGTCGAATCGTGGCTCGCGGACGACCCGTTCGACTGGGACCCCCGGTCGGTCGCGGTCGACGGACTCGACACCGGGATCGACCCCGAGCGCGTGAGCGAGGCGTACTGCGTCGCGTCCGCGAAGACCCGCGTCCCGACCGGCGGTCGCGGTCCGGCGCGGGAGAAGCTCCGCGCGTTCACCGAGCGCATCGCCGACTACCCGGGATCGATCTCCTCGCCGGTCGACGCCCGCGAGGGGACGAGCGGCCTCTCGCCGTACCTGCGGTTCGGCTGTCTCTCGGTCCGCGAGGTCCACCGGCACGTCGACGAGCGCGCGCCGGACGGGCGCGGGAAGTCGATGTTCGTCTCCCGGCTGTTCTGGAACTGCCACTACACCCAGAAGCTGCTGGACTGGCCGGGGTGGCTCGACGAGGCCGTCAATCCCGTCTACCGCGGGTTCAACCGCGATCGGCACGACCCCGACCTCGTCGCGGCGTGGAAGCGCGGCGAGACGGGGTTCCCGATGGTCGACGCCAGCATGCGCTGCCTGCGCGAGACGGGGTGGCTCAACTTCCGGATGCGGGCGCTGTGCGCGAGCTGCTACTTCCAGATACTCCAGCAGCCGTGGCGGATCGGGGCGGACCACTTCTACCGACACCTGATCGACGGCGACCCCGCGATCAACTACACCCAGTGGCAGTCGCAGTGCGGGTTGGTCGGTCGCCCCGGCCTGCGGCTGTACGATCCCCGCAAGCAGGTCCGCGATCAGGACCCCGACGGCGAGTTCGTCACGCGGTGGGTCCCCGAACTCGACCCGCTCCCCGCGGCGCACCTCGACGCCCCCGAGAAGACCCCCCTCTCCGTCCAGCGTGAGGTCGGCGTCCGGATCGGGGAGGAGTACCCGTACCCCGTCGTCGACTACGAGGCGGCCAGAAGCGAGTTCCGCGACCGGTACGGGGCAGTCCACGGCGCGGCCGCGGCCCGCCTCGCCGACAAGGCGATCGCGCGCCGAGCGTCGCTGTCGGGCGGACTGGG
>NZ_CBVY010000002.1:228888-229523 GCF_000513435.1 Halorubrum sp. AJ67
CGCGAGCGCCGAGTCAGTACAGGCCGACCTCGGCGATTTCGAGTGAGCCGGCGAACCCGGATGGCGCGGACGGGTTCGGCTGGGGTGGAAAGGTTCATACGGTTGTGCGTCGTATTGTGTTGTATGTACCAGAACGTCGGTGCGACGGACAAGCGGGTCAGAACCGGTATCGGTGCCGTCGCCGGTGTCGCCTCGATAGCGACCCTCGCGAGCGTCGGCCCTCTTCCCGCCCTCGCGGCCCCGGTGCTGGGCGTCGTCGCGCTCATGATGCTCGCGACCGCCGCGACCGGGACCTGCGGCATGTACAGCCTGCTCGGCGTCGACACCTGCCCGGCCGACGCGGGCGACTCGCGCTGAGCGGGGCGTCAAAAGCGACGAATTGCGGCCGCAGGACGCTCTTGAGTACGTATCCTTGGTTAATCCGACGACGCCCTCAAGTGGCCGGAGCGCGTATCAATCGCATGTTCTATAGCGACCCGAACCGACAGCGTTCCGCGGCGGACCGACCCGCCGATTCGACCGGGGTGACGGGCGCGTGAGCGACGGTCCGACGGTCCTCGTGATCGGCGGCGGCGCGACCGGGACGGGGATCGCGAGGGACCTCGCGATCCGCGGCGTCGACGTGACGCTCGTCG
>NZ_CBVY010000002.1:230543-231841 GCF_000513435.1 Halorubrum sp. AJ67
GGGGTTGAGACCCCGGCGGCGCGACCGATCGGTATGCCAGTCGCGACGGTCGGCGAGACGGCGACCCACGCGGTATCGATCACCGACGAGGCGATAGAGACGTTCGCCGCGCTCTCCGGCGACGAGAACCCGATTCACGTGGACGACGAGTACGCCGCCGAGACGATGTTCGGCGGCCGCGTCGCGCACGGGATCCTCTCGGTCGCGGTCGTCTCCGGGGCGCTCGCACGGCTCTCGGGCGACATCGTCTACCTCTCGCAGGACCTCTCGTTCGAGAACCCCGTCTTTCCGGGCGAGACGGTCGAGGCGACCGTCCGCGTCACGGACGACCTCGGCGGCGACCGGCTCGCCGTCGAGACGACCGCGACCGTCCCCGAGCGCGACGAGCGGGTCCTTTCCGGGGAGGCGACGGTGTTGTCGGTCCCGCACGGAGGCGGTGACTGACCGACCGCCGAAGGCGACCGGCCGGCCGACAGAGGATATAAACGCACGACAGTTAGCGGTGGCGCGCGCCTCCGAGCGCCCGACAGGGCGCGAGGAGCGCCGTGCGAGGGAGTCAGTCGCCGGAGCGGAGCGACGGCGACTGACGAGGCTGGGGAGGCGTGAGGTGCGGGGCTGTGCGGTCGGGGTCGGGTGGGACTCGAAGGGGCAGCCGCGAGGACGAAGCACGGCGAAGCAAGGACCGCAAGGAGCGAGCACCGCGAGCGACTGAGGACCGCAGCGAGTCGCGCGAGTCCTCGCGGCTGGGGCTTCGGAGTGGTTCGCGTCGATAACTGATTTATAAGCAATCACAGCATCGTACAGCCGAGCGGCTGGGGCTTCGGAGTGGTTCGCCGTCGACGACTCATCGGCTATTCATAAACGGTCAGCCGAGCCAGCGGAGCACGGTGGCGGACCAAGTGTAGCCGGTTCCGGCCGCGAGCAGGCAGACGAGGTCGCCGGCTTCGATGCGGTCGGTCTCGACGCCGCGCGCCAGCGCGAGCGCCTGATCGACGCTCTGGACGTGGCCGAACTCGTCGAGGTAGTAGCCGTCGCTCGCGGGGTCGAGTCCGAGTTCGTCGAGGACGCGCTCGTGGAACGAGCGCTTCATGTGGGTGAGCGCGACGTAGTCGAGGTCGTCGCGGTCGAACCCGGAGCGGTCCAGCGCCTCGTCGGCGACGGAGAGGTACGCCGGCAGCGAGACGGGCGCGAGCCGCTCTTTCATCCCGTCGGGGTCGGGGACGTCGAGCGTGTGGAGCCCCTCGCGCACCGTCTCCCCGCTCGGCGGGCGCTTCGACCCGCCCGCGGGCATCACCACG
>NZ_CBVY010000002.1:232569-235584 GCF_000513435.1 Halorubrum sp. AJ67
TCGCCTCGACGATCGCCCGGGATCGGCCCTCAAAGGGGTCCGCGGCGGTCCCCTCGCCGTCGTCCGGGTCGGCCGGATCGCCGTCCGCCGCCTCGACGACGAACGCGCTCGCGCCGCTGCCGAAGTTGAACATGAACGAGCTGTCCTCGTTCGCGTAGTCGACGAGGTCCTCCTCGCGGCTGGCGGCGACGAGCAGCGCGGTCTCGATCGGTTCGGTCTCCAACTGCGCGCGCGCCTGCCGCAACGCGATCGGCGCGCCCGCACACAGCGTGTAGCTCTCGGTCGCGTACGCGTTCGTCGCGCCGAGCCGGTCTGCGATCGCCGCGGCCGCCGACCAGACGATGTGGTCTTTGTACTCCGAGCCGTGGTAGACAATCAGGTCGAGATCGGCCGGCTCGACGCCCGCGTCCGCGAGCGCGGCCTCCGCCGCCTCGACCGACATGTCGGTCGCGTGGTCGCCGTCGGGCGGACAGACGTGTTTCTCCCGGACGCCCATCTTCTCGACGACCACCTCCTCCGGGATCCCGCTCTCGGCCGCGATGGCCTCGCCGCTAACTGTCTCGTCCGGGACGTACGTCCCCATCCCCGTGATCCCGACGGTCATCGGTTCGCTCCGGCGCGGTTCTCGATCGCTCGGGCGGTTCGGTTCGGTCCGTCTCGTCGCGTGGCGCGTGTCATGTGTCGGTGAGTCGCTGATCGCCGCGGGCCCGCGACGCTACCGGAGGTAGCGCCGCAGGTGGTCCGGGAGCCGCTTCCCGACGGTGCCGCCGAGCCGGTCGCGCAGCGTCCCGAGGATGCCGTTCGGGACGAACAGCACGAACAGCACGAAGACGATCCCGAGGTACAGCGGGGCGCGTCCGTCGACCGCGGTGTTGACGAACAGCTCCACGCTGACCCCGAAGAGTTCGGCTTCGAGGACGCCCGCGGGCAGTCCCTCGCGCAGCAGCGTCGCGATCCCGCCGCTCTCGGTGGAGAGCACGTCTTCGAGCCCCTGGTTGAACAGGGTCCCGTACACCGGTCCCGCGAGGGTGCCGAACCCGCCGACGATCGTCGTGATCAGCGCGTCGGCGGTGACGAGGAAGTAGAACGTGCTGTCGGGCGCGACCGACCGCGAGTAGGCGGCGAAGATCCCGCCCGCGATCGCCCCGAAGAACCCGCTGATGGCGAACGCGGCCAGCTTGAACCGGTAGGTCGCGTAGCCGACGGCGCGGGCCCGCTCCTCGTTTTCGCGGATCGCGATCATCACGCGCCCGAACGGCGAGTGGACGATCCGCTGCATCGCGAAGTAGCAGACCACGACGACGATCCCGAGCGCGTAGTACGAGACCACCGTCGCGGACAGGTCGATCCCGAGTCCGAGCAGGTTCTCGACGCTCTCGCCCGTGAGCCGTCCCACGTCGAGGCTGAGCCGATCGACGTAGGGGACGCCGATCGCGAGCGCGTCGCCGCTGACGGTCGCGCCCTCCGTCGGGTTCGTCGAGACGTACCCCCACGACCGGATCAGCTCGTAGATCACCTGCGCGAACCCGAGCGTGATCATCGCGAAGTAGACGCCGGTGAGCCGGAACGACACCGACCCGATGACGAGCGCGAGTACCCCAGCCAACACCGCGCCCAGAAGCAGGGTTATCATGAACGGCGTCCCGCCGGGGACCCCCGGCACCTGTCCGTTCGCGGCGAGGACGACGAAGTAGCCGCCGGTCCCGAAGAACGCCGCGTGACCGAACGAGAGGTAACCGGTGTACCCGCTGACGAAGTCGAAGCTCATCGCGAACAGCCCCATGTACAACACCACGACCATGAACGTGATCGCCGGGAGGAACGTCTCCGCGAACGGCGCGGCCGGGGTCGCGAGCAGCGCCTCGTAGACGAGCGGGTACAGCAGGAAGCCGACGATCACGGCCGCGTGAACGACGTGGTCCCGGAGGTACTCGCGGAGGCCGCGGTCGCCGCGGGCCGCGAGGTCGGCGCTGGCTCCGGAATCTGGGTTCTCCTCGGCGTCAGCGCTCGTCTCGCCGTCGGCGTTCTCCTCGGCATCGGCGTTCGTCTCGGCGGGAGAGTCGGGGTCGCTAATGGCCCCCCACCTCCTCGACGCCGTAGAGCCCCTGCGGGCGGATGATCAGCATCACCACGAGCAGGAGGAAGATGGTCACCTCGGAGAGGCCGGGGAAGGTGACGATTCCGGTGGTGAACAGCCACGTCGTCACCGAGTCGACGACCCCGACGATGCCCGCCGCGGCGAGCGTCCCGGTGAAGCTCCCCAGCCCGCCGATGATGACGACGACGAACGCGTACAACAGGACGTCGATGCTCAACAGGACGCTCGGTCCCCAGATCGGGTCCCACATCAGCAGGACGCCGCCGACCGCCGCGAGGCCGGTCCCGACGCCGAACACGACGGTGAACGCCCGCCGCACGTCGACGCCGAGCGCCTGAACCATCTCGGTGTCCTCGCTGCCGGCGCGGATGTACAGGCCGTACAGCGTCTTCGTCAGGAAGGCCCAGACCGCGACCGCGACGAGCGCGCCGATCGCTATCTCGAAGAGGTAGAGCCGCCTGACGCCGATCCCGAGCAGTTCGGTCCGACCCAACAGCACGTCCGGGGCGGTGGCCATCGGTGCCTGCCACTGCGGGTCCGGCTGGATCCCGCGGAGCGTCAGGACGATGCGGGCGATCTCCTCGATGACCAGCGAGACGCCGAAGGTCAAGAGGATCTGGTAGGTCGGCGTCCGGTCGTAGATCGGTCGGATGAGCGTCACCTCCATCGCGCTGCCGGCGGCGGT
The DNA here is from genome assembly GCF_000513435.1 of Halorubrum sp. AJ67. NCBI lineage: Archaea > Methanobacteriati > Methanobacteriota > Halobacteria > Halobacteriales > Haloferacaceae > Halorubrum > Halorubrum sp. AJ67. The sequence continues at coordinate 235,353 of NZ_CBVY010000002.1, forward strand.
GGTGACCGCGAACACCACCGCCAGCGCGACGAAGAAGACGAGTATCGTCGCGAGCGAGCCGGTGTTCGCGCCGACGACGAGGACCAAGACGAGGCCGCCGAGGTACGCGCCGACCATCGCGACCGCGCCGTGCGCGAAGTTGAGCACGCCCATCAGCCCGAAGACGAGCGTCAGCCCGACGGCGATGGTGAAGTACACCGCGCCCTTGCCGATCCCCTCGGCGAGCACGCGG
>NZ_CBVY010000002.1:235604-239670 GCF_000513435.1 Halorubrum sp. AJ67
GGCCGCACGCAGCGCCTCGACGACATCCTCGACGATCTGCGGCGCGAGCCCCTCGCTCGGCTCGTCGACGAGCAGCAGGTCGTTGTCGCCGGCCATGCCGCGGGCGATGGCGAGCATCTGCTGTTGCCCGCCGCTCAGGTCGCCCGCCTCCTTGTCGCTGAAGCGGTCGAGCGCCGGGAACAGCTCGTACGCCTCCGCGACCCGCGCGTCCGGATCGGCCGCGGAGTGCGCGGCGACGCGGAGATTCTCTTCGACCGTGAGGTGCGAGAACACGCGCCGCTCCTCGGGAACCCATCCCATCCCGCGGGCGGCGATCGCGTGCGGCTCCATCCCCGTCACGTCCGTCCCGTGGAACCGGACCGTCCCCTCGCGCGGCGGCGTCAGCCCGAGCGCGGTGCGGAGCGTCGTCGTCTTCCCGACGCCGTTCCGCCCGACTAAGGCGACGATCTCTCCCTCCTCGACCGACAGGGACAGCCCCTGGAGGATGTGGCTCTCGCCGTAGTAGGTGTGGACGCCGTCCAGTTCGAGGATCGTCACCGCGGTTCACCCCCGGCGCGGACGCGACGGCCGCCGTCGGCGGCGGCGTCCCCGTCGTCGGTCGCGGTCTCGCTCTCGGCGAATCCGTCTTCGGACCCCTCGCGGCCGTAGCCGCCGAGGTACGCCTCCTGAACGACCTCGTCGCCGCGCACGTCTTCGGGCGGTCCGTCGGCGATCAGCTCCCCGCGGTGGAGGACCGCGATCCGGTCGGAGATGTCCATCACCACCTCCATGTTGTGTTCGATGAGCATCACCGAGTGGTCCGCCGCCACGTCCTCGATCAGCGCGACGACCTCCTCGACGCCCTCGCTCGACACGCCGGCCGTCGGCTCGTCGAGCAGGAGGAGGTCCGGGTCCCCCGCGAGCGCGACGCCGATCTCGAGGCTGCGCTTCTCGCCGTGGCTCAGGTTCTCCGTGACGGTCTCGGCATCGCCCGCCAGCCCGATCCGTTCGAGGATCCGGGTCGCCTCGGCGTAGTGGTCCTCGAACTCGGTCACGTTGCGCCACAGCTTCCAAGAGTCGTTCCCGCGGCTCGCCTGCGCCGCGACGCGGACGTTCTCCAGCACCGACAGCGTCGGAAAGAGGTTCGTGATCTGGTACGACCGGTGGATCCCCGCGAGCGCCGTCTCGTCCGGCGAGGCCGCCGTGATGTCGACCGACGCGTCGCTGTCGGCGCGGTCGGGCGGGTCGAACCGGATGCGTCCGTCGGACGGCTCCAACACGCCCGTGAGCAGGTTGAAGAACGTCGTCTTCCCCGCGCCGTTCGGGCCGATGATCGAGCAGAGCTCGCCGGCCTCTAAGGCGAAGTCGACACCGTCGACGGCGGTGATGCCGCCGAACCGCTTCGTGAGCCCCTCGGTCTCTAACAGCATTACAGCGAGCAGCTCGCGTCCTCTTCGGGGACCATCACGTCCTCGGCGTCGAGCCGCTGTTCCGGTTCGCCGGGCATGATCGGCGCGTCCCACGTGTCGGCGTACTCGTCGCTGGTCGGGACGGGCCACGCGACGGTCATCTGCGAGGCGGCCTGGTTGTTGTGTTCCTGGAACGTGTACCCGTCCGCCCCCTTCGGCGTGTCCGCGACCGTCATCCCGCGCAGCGCGTCGGCGACGTCGGCCCCGTCGGTCGATCCGGCCTCCGAGACCGCCTGCGAGAGCGCCGACGCGGCCGTGAACGTCCCGGAGCTGAACAGGTCGGGGACGATCCCGTACGCGTCGATGTGCATCTGCCGGAACTCCTCATTGATGGGGTTCTCGTACTGGTTCCAGTGGTAGCGACTGGTGAACGGCCCGAGACCGGCGTCTTTGATGTCCTGCGCGGTGAAGTCCTCGCCAAGTTCCGACTGGATGGTGCCGCCGATGAGCTGCGTAGTCAGGAGCGCCGCGAACCCGCCGAACACCTGGACGTCGTACGAGATCGCCGACGTGAGGAACTGGGGCAGCGTCGACGCCGTGAAGCCGCCGACGACGCCCGACGCGCCGTCGGAGACGGCCTGTTCGAAGAGCCCGTCGAACTCGGAGTAGCCGACCTCGACGAACCGCGGTTCGAGGACGTCGACGCCGTTGGCCTCCAACACCTCGGCGTAGTTGCTCGCGACGCTCTGTCCGAACGCGTTGTCGGACGCGAAGATCGCCACCGTGTTGATGTCGAAGTTCTCGGCGACGTACGTCCCGCCGGCGCGGGCGTCCATCGCGGTGTGTTCGCTCGCGCGGAACGCCAGCGGATGACAGAACTCGTCGCTGACCGTGATGCCGGCGTCGGCGGCCGGCCCGATCAGGTAGGGAACGTCCGTCTCGTCGACGACCGTGTCGATCACGCGGCGCGCGCTGTCGGAGGACGTGCCGCCGAACAGCACGTCGACCTCGTCGTCGACCACGAGGTCGGTCGCGACGCTCTGGGCCGTGTCCGGGCTGAATCCGGTGTCCTCGACGATGATCTCGTAGGTCGGGCCGCCGTCCGGCTCGACCGTGTACGTCCCCGGCGTCGCCTCTTGGATTGGGTCGAGGTCGTGTTTGTACGCCAGCCCGGAGTAGAACCCGCGCAGGCTGATCTGTCCGTAGTACTGGAGGTCGCCGGATGTCGGCTGGAGCGCGCCGATCCGGATCGTCTCGCCGGAGAGGTCGCCGTCGCCGCCATCCCCGCCGTCTCCCCCGTCCATCCCGTCTCCCCCGTCGGAGCCGTCCGAGCCGTCCGAGCCGTCTCCGCCGCCGGAACAGCCGGCGAGCCCGGTGAGTCCGGCTGCGCCGACCGCGGCGCTGGTTCGTCGCAGGTACGATCGCCGTGTGTGGTCGTCTCGCATACACGATCCGAGAACGGACACCACAATGAAGGGCCGAGTTAAGATGTTAACAGCCCACGTGAAATCTCCGGATTACGCTTATTTCCGGGGCTGAAGCGCCGAATATCCGTTCCGCGACCGCGGGGTCTCTCGCGTCGGGGCTACTCCAGTCGGTCGAGCGCCTCGACGACGCTGCGGAGGAGCTTCTTTTCGCCGCGGCGCATGTTCTTCGAGACGGCGGCCGTCGAGACGTCGAACTCGTCGGCCAGCGTCGACAGCGTCGCCTCGCGCGGCGACTCGAAGTACCCCTCGTCCGCGGCCGTCTCGATGGTCTCCCGCTCGACGTCGGTCAGGTCGCGGCACGCCCCCAGCATCGTCGAGGCCGCGTTCGCGTTCCGCATCGTGTCGAACAGCGCCTCCATCGACAGCTCGGAGCGGTCCTCGACGACGAACTCGTTGCCCTTCTCCAGGTCGTGGAGCGCGTCCTCCGTCGTCGCCTCGTCGTCGAAGCCGACCTGCCAGCGCTCGGAGCCGTCGGCGATGCGGAACGGGCCGGTGATGTAGCCGCCGTGGTCGGTTATCGTCGACATGGCGTTCGTCTCCTCGATGACGGTGCGGATGATGGCGGTCCCGTCCTGCTTCGAGAACAGGCGGTACTCGGCCATGTTCTCGTGGTCGCGGAGCGCCGAGAGCCCCTCGCCCAGCTCGTACCGGTCCGGCGACTCCACGAGCAGCCGCGTCTCCAGCTGCTCGGCGGCCGTGTCGAGCTGCCAGTGCATCGCGGAGAAGGCGACGTCGTGGTCGGCGGAGGTGTCGATGAACGGGCAGTCGAACTGCTCCATATCCATCGTGACGTCGAGCATGCTCCGTCCTTATTCCGCGGGTATATAATGGTTGTTCCTGTAGAATTATGGCGAGCGCGGGCGGTCACCGACGGTCTCGGCGGCCGTCGACGGTTCCGAGGCGTTTCGGCGGCCGTCGGGGGTCGCGGACGAACGCGACCCGACCGCTCCGCCCTACCCGCCGAACCGCTCTTTCAGCGCCGCGCGGTCGATCTTCGAGGGCCCCGAGGTCGGCATCTCGTCGACGAACGCGAGTTCCTTCGGGACCGCGTAGCGGGCGACCCGCGAGGCGAGGTGCGACTCGACATCGTCGAGGGTCAGCGACTCGTCGCCGACGAGGACCGCCTTCCCGACCGTCCCCCACCGCTCGCTCGGGACGCCGATCACGACCGCCTCCTCGATCCCGGGGAGA
>NZ_CBVY010000002.1:245588-247434 GCF_000513435.1 Halorubrum sp. AJ67
TCCCTCTCGGGTCCCGGAACCGTCAACACGGGCCGCTCCGCGTTCAACACGAGCGCCTGCGTGGTGCTGCCGAAGACGGCCTTCCCGGTCGGACTCCGCTTCCGACCCGACACGCAGATCGCGTCGGCGTCGACGTCGGCCGCGGCCGCGAGCAGCTCGTCGGCGGGGTCGCCGCTGGCCTCGTAGTGGACGCACTCGACACCGGCGTCTTCCAACACCGCGCGGGCGCGCCGCACGGTTCCGAGCTGGTGGACCGACGCGCCCTCCGGGTTGTCTCGGAAGACGTGACAGAGGTGCGCGGTCACCTCGTCGGCAGCGGCCGGAAGGTCCGTCACCGCCGCCGCCTGTGCGGTCGCTCTCGCCTCGTCGTCGAGTCCAATTCCGAGCAACACGTCGTACATGTGCGATGCTTCGTCCGATCGGGATATAAATTGCACCGCCGATCCGTGGCTCGCGGTATCGCCGCGTCCCGATCGACACTCACAGCCTTTTATCTCGTGCCGCCGAAGGCGGACGCATGATCACGGTCAAGGATACCGTCCACGACCACATCGAGATCGACGGGGTCGCCGCCGACCTCGTCGACACCCCCGCCGTCCAGCGCCTCCGCCACGTGAAACAGCTCGGGACGGTCCAGCTCGTCTACCCCTCCGCGAACCACACGCGGTTCGAACACAGCCTCGGCGTCTACCACCTCGCGAGCCGTGCGCTCGACCACCTCGGGATCGAGGGGAAACGCGCCGACCGCATCGAGGCGGCGGCGATGCTCCACGACACCGGTCACGGCCCGTTCAGCCACAACCTCGAATCGCTCACGCACCGGCGGACCGGTAAGTACCACGACGATGTCGGCGAGCTGCTCGCGACCGGCGCGGTCGGCGAGGCCCTGCGCGACCACGACCTCGACCCGGACCGGATCGCGGAGATCGTCGCCGGCGAGGGACCGTACGCCGGCCTCGTCTCGGGCGAACTCGACGTGGACCGCATGGACTACCTCGTGCGCGACGCCTACCACACGGGCGTCCCGTACGGCACCATCGACACCGAGCGGTTCGTCCGGGAGCTGACGTTCGTCGAACGGGACGACATCCCGGACGGAGACGAGCCGGACCGCGACGGCCCCCAGCTCGTCTTGGACGAGGGGAACGTCCAGACCGCCGAGAGCCTGCTGCTCGCCCGGGCGCTGATGAACCCGGTCGTCTACACCCATCACGTGGCGCGGATCTCGAAGGCGATGTTGCGCCGGGCCGCGAGCGACCTCCTCGACGCGACCGCGACGACCGCGGCCGAGCTCCGGCGGATGGACGACCACGACTTCCTCGCGGCGATCCGGGACTGCCGGGAGACCGCCGGGCTCTCCCGGCGGTACGACGAGCGCGACCTCTACAAGCTGGCCGTGTGGGCCGAGTACGACGACGTTCCCGACCGGGTCCACGAGGCGGACCACGCCGCGGAGGCGGCGCTCGAACGCGAGATAGCCGAGGAGGCGGGCGTCGCGCGCGACCACGTAATCTTAGACGTGCCGCCCGAGCCGACGATGCGGGGAGTCGACCGCGCGCGTCACCGTCAACGGCGAGATCCGGCGCTTGTGGCGGCAGTCGCCGCTCGTCTCCGCGCTCCGGACCGCACAGCGGAACCAGTGGCGGCTCGGCGTGTACGCCCCCGAACCGGCGACCGACCGCGTCGGCCGGGCGGCCGGGGACGTCCTCGGACTCGACTCCGACGGTCTCGTGACCGAGGTGCGCGGCGCGATGCCGACGACGCTCGACGAGTTCTGAGCGGACGGGGCGTCCCCGTGACGTTTTACCCTCGGCTGGCGAGCCTCCGGTATGTATCTCGAAGGGAC
>NZ_CBVY010000002.1:248633-250895 GCF_000513435.1 Halorubrum sp. AJ67
GACTCTCGCGGCGGAAACACGGGCGGCAGCCCCGGTGGGGCCGGGTCCGGGTCGAGTCCGACCGAGAGCCGGAACAAGGAGCTGGCCCGGAAGCAGGCGAAGATGTACGACTCCGCGACCGGCGACTCGAAGCGCTGGGAGGAGGAGGGGACGAGCTACGAGTCCGATCGGCTCCCGTACCTCGTCTCCGGCTACGGCGACGTCGTCACCGAGGCGCGACAGGACGCCGGGCTGACCGTCGAGGAGGTGGCGGCCGAGCTGGAGGTCGACGAGGACGATCTCCTCGCGGTCGAGGACGGCCGGGCCGCGACCGCGAACGTGGGCGGGTCGGTCGTGCGCGCGCTCGAAGAGCGGTTCGGGATCGACGTCGTCGACGAGTGATCCCGGCCGATGTCACGAACGCCCTCCACCTCCCGTCGCCGCGCGCTGGCGCTGGCGGCGGGCGGAACGCTCGGAGCGCTCGCCGGCTGTCTCGGCTCGCTCGATCCGATTGGCGGCGGCAACACTGACTCCGGCGACGGGTTCACCGACACGACGGACGTGCCGGAGCCGGAGTACGGCCACTGGTTCGACGGCGGGACCGATTACGCCGGGACGGTCGACCGACGGGGAGAGGACGAGGTTGTAATCCCGGTCGGCGACGGCGACGGGTTCCGGTTCGACCCCGCGGCGGTGTGGGTCGACTACGACACGACGGTCCGCTGGGAGTGGACCGGTGAGAGCGGCGTCCACGACGTGGTGACGTACGACGGTCCCGCGGCGATCGAGTCGGAACTCACCGACGAGGCGACCCACGAGTACGCCGTCACCCTCACCGAGGCCGACGAGGGGGTCACCCGATACTCCTGCCGTCCCCATCAGACGATCGGCGAGCAGGGGGCGATCGTCGTCGGCCCGGAGATCGAGTCGTATGTCACGGAGTACGACACGACGCCGGTCGACTACGGCGACTGGTTCGCTCGAACGCCGAACGTTTCGGAGACCGCGAACCCGCTCCGACGGGACGCGGTCAGCGTCCGCGTTGGCGGTCCCGGTGGATACGATCCGGAGGCCGAGGAGTGGGAGACTGCGCCCGTCTACGACACCCCCGCGCTCCGCGTGACGCCCGGCACGACCGTCAGGTGGCGCTGGGTCCCCGGCGCGGGCGAACACAGCGTCGTCGCCGAGGACGGGTCGTTCGAGAGCGACCTCGTCGCCGTCGAGGCCGCCGACTCCCCCGAATATCAGGAGGACGAACACACCTTCGAACGCGTCTTCGAGGATCCGGGGATCCACGAGTACGCCTGCGAACGCCACCGGGACGACGGGATGCGCGGCGCGGTCGTCGTCGCCGAGTCCCGACACTGACCGCGTTGGCGAGACCGGGCGGCCGATCGGCGAGCCGAAACGACCAATTCCCCGGCGGGCGATCAGCCGACAATGAAGGCGATCAAGGACAGCGTCCACGGTCACGTCCGGCTCGGCGACGTCGCCGCCGAACTGGTCGACACGCCGGCGTTCCAGCGGCTGCGCCACATCAAACAGCTGTCCACGGTCCGGCTCGTCTACCCCGCCGCGAACCACACGCGGTTCGAGCACAGCCTCGGCGTCTACCACCTCGCGGGCCGCGCGGTGGAGGGGCTCGGCGTCGACGACGACACCGCGGCGCACGTCCGCGCCGCGGCGATGCTCCACGACGTCGGACACGGCCCGTACGGCCACCAGACCGAGGGGATCATCCGGCGCGCGACCGGGCGCGACCACGACGACGTGGGGTGGCTGCTCACCGACGCGGACCGCGAGGTGTGTCAGGTCCTCGAACGCAACGGTCTCGACCCGGAACGCGTCGCCGCCCTGATCGACGGGGCGGGCGCGCTCGGGCCGCTCGTCTCGGGCGAACTCGACGTGGACCGCATGGACTACCTCGTGCGCGACGCCCACCACACCGGCGTCCCGTACGGAACCGTCGACACCGGTCGGCTCGTCACCGAACTCCGGCTGGTCGGCGGCGACGGTTCGGCTGAGTCCCGGAGCGACGCCGACCTCGTCTTGGACGAGGGGAACGTCGCCACCGCGGAGAGCCTCCTCGTCGCGCGCTCGCTGATGAACGCCGTCGTCTACCGCCACCACGTCTCCCGCGTCGCGGGCGCAATGTTAGAGCGCGCCTGCGAGCGCTACCTCGATCGGACGGAGGCAGACGTCGAGGCGTTCCGGCGGATGGCGGACCACGACCTCCTCGTCGAACTGCGCGACCGCGTCCCGGCGCTCGGCGAGCGCATCGAG
>NZ_CBVY010000002.1:255298-257808 GCF_000513435.1 Halorubrum sp. AJ67
TCTAGCTCGCCGCCCGCGCCCGGAGAGAAACGGTTTAGTCGCTGGCTCCGGCCCGATCGGGTATGCACGCCATCACTCGATCCGGCTGGATCGAGGTCATTTCGGGGTCGATGTTCTCGGGCAAGACGGAGGAGCTGCTCCGCCGGCTCCGGCGCTCGGAGATCGCCGGTCAGTCGGTCGCCGTCTACACGCCCGCGGTCGACGACCGCTACGGGGAGGCAACGATCGGCAGCCACACCGGCCGACAGTGGGAGGCGACCGTCGTCGACAACGAGGGCGACGGGCCGTTCGACATCCTCGACGACGACCCCGCCGAGGTGGTCGCGATCGACGAGGCGAACTTCTTCTCGGACGCGCTCATCGAGGTCTGTAACACCCTCGCGGACCGCGGAACCAGGGTGATCGTCTCGGGAACCGACCAGACGTTCCGCGGCGAGCCGTTCGAGCCGCTGCCGCAGCTGATGGCGACCGCCGAGTACGTTGACAAGCTACAGGCGATCTGCTCGGTCTGCGGGGAGCCGGCCTCTCGGAACCAGCGGCTCATCGAGGGCGAGCCGGCCCACGTCGACGACCCGACGATCCTCGTCGGCGCGGAGGAGTCCTACGAGGCGCGGTGTCGCGACTGCCACGTCCTGTTGACCGGAGACCGACCCGAGGAGGAGCGACCGTTCGAGGGGGCCGAGGCGGACCCCGCGAACGACTGATCCGACTTTGTTGAAATTCTTATTAGTTGATACTTCCCTTAATCGCTCAGTACAGGAAGAACAGCGACCGATCTGCGGTGCGGTGGCGCGTGCCTCCGAGCGGTCGCCCTCGGCGACCGCGAGGAGCACCGCGCGAGGGAGTCGGTGGCGGTCGAGCGAAGCGAAGACCGCCAGCGACGAGGCTGGGGAGGTGTGAGGCTGCGGTTGCGGTTGGGCGGGACTCGAAGGGGCAGTCGCGAGGCGGGCGCGGGCGAAGCAAGCACCGCAGGAGCGAGTGAAGCGAGCGACGAGGAGCACAGCGAGCGTGCGCCCGCCTCGCGACTGGGGCTTCGGCGGTGTTCGTATCGATCAGCGATTTATAAACGAGAGGTTTTGTTGAAATCCTCTTCTTCAGATAGATTCTCGCCTGAAACAGCCGGTTGATGAGAGCTGCGCATGTAATAGTACTATGTTTACGACTTCCTGAAAAGGTCATTAGACGTATCTGAATAATATTCAATCATCTTGCTCACCATTTTAATAGATCGGCTACTCATATCTTCGGAAATGGATCTAACCTCTCTCGTTCCTGACTCTGGTCCCAATTACAAATTATACTATCTCATACCTGCATCGTTCATCTATCTATTTTACCAACTTGGCAGAGAAATTCTACTGGTACCTGCTTTGATCGGGTTAATCGGCGTCATCAGTCGCCACTCCACATCAGAGTCCCTATATGGGCCAGATGGCAAAAAAGAAGCTAATCTGAGCAGCCAACGGGAGATTCACCGGGTTGGGGCCTTGGTTTACAGGAATAAAGTGCCAGCCAAGTATTCCGCTGATTCGTGGTTAGAGATGGCCCAGGAGGGGACCTTCCAGTCCACATATTGGGCGATTGTAATGGGGGTAATATTTGTCTTCCAATTTTCAGTATCTGTCCTCTATATCATCGCCGTCTATCTGCTTTTTACCAATCTTCTTGTAATCGATTACATCGGTGGGGTTCTACTATTTGCACTCGTTGGCTTGGTGGTCCATGGAGCGATACGATTGATTCTTCCGGATATCAGTGACATTGACGATATCCCATCAATTGATCAAGAGTTACGGACTGTTGTCGAAGGATTCTCTCATACGCTGAACGGAGACGATATTGTTGTTACAGGAGCTGCATATGGGGCTGCTCGCGGAGGTATCTTCGAGATCGCCATTGAGGCAGAGTGTGAATCAGACGAATTGAAACGCCGAACGATCAATCAAATTGCCACTGCTTTCTGTTCTGTAGTGAATCGTTCGTCATACCCTGTCGTTCGTAGTGATTTCAGAATAGAAGGTAAGAACGGTAGTGCGGTCTACTTTTGTATCGATACAAAGTGGTGTAGGAAGCTCTCAAACGGGCAAATATCGGCTAATGAATTCCTCCACCATATCGGCCAAACGGTATCTGTGAGAGAACCAAACGGCGAGATCGTTGTGTATCCAATTAATCAAGATTAGATGTTGAGCACTTGGTACGAGTACGTTGATGAATAGACGGACAAATCGGTCCACAACCTTACGCTCAGGCAACCATTTATGAGCCACTCAGATTTCACATGTACGGCGCTAAGTGGTTTGACTGTATTGACCGCACAAGAGAACAGAACCTATCACCTTTTAAGTATTTCAACGGAGCTACTGATCCCCCGTCGACTCCGTCTCTGACCCTCGATCTCGTTTATGTCCGATCTCCGATCCCGCCTACGCCGAATCGCCGGGCTCGTCCGCATCCCTCGGTTCTACCTCTTCGTCGTCGTCGGTCGCGAGCCGGAACAGCCCGACGAG
>NZ_CBVY010000002.1:258692-260046 GCF_000513435.1 Halorubrum sp. AJ67
GACCGACGAGAAGCCAGTGGGACTCGTCTACTTCGGCGTCGCGCACGCCGCGCCGTGGGGCACCGAGGAGTCGTTCGTCCGGACGGAGCGAGCCGTCCTCGACGGCGACCGCGACGCGGTGAAGCGCGGCGCGGCCGAGACTGCGCTCGACGCGCTCGTCCGAGCGATCGAAGATGTCGACGGGAACGCCGAGGGCTGAGAGGCGCGGTTGAGAGACGAGGCTGAGCGGTGGACGGCTGAGCGGTGGACGGCTGGGCGGCAGTCGGGAAGCGACTTCGGGACCTCGCGTGCGAGCGTTTATCACACTCCTCCGTGTAACGCCGGCATGATCGAACGCGTCTTGGTGGCGATGGACGGATCTGACCTCGCGGAGCAGGCGCTTCGGTACGCGCTCGACGCGCACGACGACGCCGAGATAACCGTGATCCACGTCCTCGGCGGTGCCTCGCCGATGATGGGCGAGGCGACCGGGCTCGCCCTGTCCGACGACGACGACGACGGCGTTCGCGAGGCGGCCGAACCCGTGTTCAAGCGGGCCCAAGAGATCGCCGCCGAACACGACAAGACCGTCGAGACGCTCATCGCGGTCGGCCGGCCCGCCCGCAGTATCATCGACCACGCCGAGGGGTTCGACACGGTCGTCTTAGGCACGCACAACAGTTCGCTCGCGGACCGCCTGCTCGTCGGCAACGTCGCGAAGACGGTGTTCCAGAAGTCGCCCGTGCCGGTCACGGTCGTGCGGTGAAGCCCTCCGGCCCGCTCTCGCGAGCGTCGCCCCGTCACTCGATGTAGGCGTTGCCGACGACGGCGACGACGAGCGCGGCGACCACGATCCACGTGAGGGGTTCGACCGCGAGGAGCCGGATCGGGCGGGCCGCCGACTCGTCGAAGCCGAAGAGGTAGCCGCCGGCGAACGCGACCGCCAGCACGAGCGCGCCGACGATTCCGGCCACGCCGAGCAGCGCGCGGTCCGACGGGTCCATATTCGCCGTTGGGCGTCGAGGATACTTAAGAAACGCCCGTGAGAACGAGCGCGGAGCGGATCCAAGCCAGGGCAGGGATTTGAACCCCGGAAGTCTCGATTACAAGTCGAGTGCATGAACCGCCCATGCTCCCCTGGCGCGTGCGGCCGTACTCGGTCCTCCTATGTGTGCGTGTCGCTTTCCGCGAACCCGGCCGGGGTCAGTCGCTTTCGTCTCTCGCGTCGTCATCGGCCCCGTCTCCATCGCTCTCGTCGCCCAGCGGCTTCGTCAGTTCGACGCGGTGGGCGTCGTAGCCGCGCGCCGCGTAGAACGACCGGGCGCGGTCGTTGTCGGCCAGCGCCTCCAGCGCCACGCGGTCGGCCCCCCGGTCG
>NZ_CBVY010000002.1:266034-266905 GCF_000513435.1 Halorubrum sp. AJ67
GCGCGACGACGGCGTCGCGCTCGCGGAGCGGTTCGAGCGCGAGGGAACGCCCGTCCGACACCGGCACTACCCGGCGATGGCGCACGGGTTCTGTAGCCTCGCGGACCGGGTCCCGACGGCGGAGACGGCGCTGTCGGCGGTCGCGGACGACGTGCGAGAGGGGCTGTAGCTCGATCGGGCGACTCAGGCCTCGACCGTCGTCTTCACGATGCTCACCGGCGCGGTCGACTGCCGGGAGACGCGCTCGGTGACGGAGCCGAGCATCCGGCGGTAGTCGCCGGACCGCGTCTTCGACCCCATCACCGTGAGGTCGACGTCCTCCTCGTCGATGTACCGGAGGATCTCCTCGTGGGGAGCGCCGTACCGCATCGCGGTGACCGCCTCCACGCCGGCGTCGTCCGCGAGCGCGGCGACGGCGTCTATCGCCTCGCGGCCGGTCTCTTCGAGCGTCTCCTCGGCACCCTCGGCCCCGTCGACGAACTCGTCGCCGGAGTAGGCGTTCACCACGCCGCCGTCGACGACGTAGAGGACGTGGAGCGTCGCGCCGTAGCGGGCGGCGGCGTCGATCGCGTGATCGATCGCGCGGTCGACGCCGACGCTGCCGTCAGTCGGGAGGAGGATATGGTCGTACACACGTGAGGGTTCGCCGGCGGCGCGAATAAATCGGTCGCCGTTTCTCGGCCGGCGGTGCCATCGCCGTTTTCCGAACGGTTAACACGCTGTGTCTCGGCGGAATTCCCATGACCGAGGCCGCGGACCGGATCTTCGTGAACGGGGAGGTACACACGCTCGCGGACCCCGAGGACGGCGGCGACGCGGTCCGCGAGGCCGTCGCCGTGCGCGACGGCGCGATCGTTCGGACCGGGCGGAC
>NZ_CBVY010000002.1:266925-269179 GCF_000513435.1 Halorubrum sp. AJ67
GCGTCGCGGGACTCCAGCCGCCCGACCGGGTCGCCGCCGCGCACGACGACCACGCAGTTCGTCTCCTCTTCGACCAGCAGCGCGGCCGCGTCCGAGAGCGAGTCCGACTCGCTGACGCCGAGAAACTCGCGGTGCATCACGTCACGGACCGTGGTGTCTGTTCGCATACGTCTCGAATTCGCTCCGATCGGCTAAAAGCTGCCCCCGATACCGTTATACCGGTACCGTTCGTACGCTTGCGATTTGTTCCCACACTAAACGGCGCGAGACCTTCAGAGAGTTGCCCGAGTTGTCCGTGAGTTGTCCGGGAGTTCTCCGGGAGTTACGGGCGAGTTGAACGCGGCGAGTCGAACGCGGCGAGTGATGCGGAGGGCGGGACGACGAAAAGGGAGCGTTCAAACCCTCCGACGTTCGAACGGCGGTATGGCCATTCCCTCGTTCGTGATCGGGATCGCGGGCGGGACGGGCGCTGGGAAGACGACGGTCTCCCGGCTCGTCACCCGCGATCTCGGCGACAGCGTCACTCGAATCCCGCTCGACAACTACTACGAGGACCTCTCGCACCTCGACTTCGAGGAGCGGCAGGAGGTCAACTACGACCACCCCTCGGCGTTCGAGTGGGAACTGCTGCGAGAGCACCTCGAATCCCTGCTTGAGGGCCAGTCCGTCCAGATGCCCCAGTACGACTTCGAGGTTCACAACCGGAAAGACGAGCGCATCACCGTCGAGCCGACCGACGTCATCGTGTTGGAGGGGATCTTAGCGCTGTACGACGAGGAGATAAACGACATGATGGACCTCCGGCTGTTCGTCGAGACGGACGCCGACGTGCGCATTTTGCGGCGGATCCGGCGGGACGTGATCGACCGCGGCCGCGACCTGGAGGGCGTCATCGACCAGTACCTCTCGACGGTGAAGCCGATGCACGAGCAGTTCATCGAGCCGTCGAAGAAACACGCCGACGTGATCATCCCCGAAGGCGCGAACAGCGTCGCGGTGAACCTCCTCGAAGAGAAGCTCCGCGCCGAGGTCGAGGGCGACGCCGTCAGGAGCTGGGAGCGCGGGAGTCTCGAACAGGAACTCGGCGAGAAGCGCTCGCTCGACGTCGACGGCGACGATTAATCGGTTCGATACGCCGACTCGCTGAGAATAGCTGTCGGAACAACGAACACCACTAAAGCCCCAGCCGCTCGCTACGATGCGGATTCTGCTGAGAACACGACCACCGAAGCCCCAGCCGCGAGGACTCGCGCGACTCGCTGCGCTCCTCGGTCGTTCGCTTCGCTCACTCCCTGCGGTGCTTACTTCGTCGTGCTTTGTCCTCGCGACTGCCCCTTCGATTCCCAGCCCGCACAGCACCTCACACCTCCGCAGCCTCGTCGGCGGCTCCCGTTGGTCGCCGCTGACTCCCTCGCGCGGTGCTCCTCGCGGTCGCCAGAGGCGACCGCTCGGAGGCACGCGCCACCGCACCGTCATTTATAAGCAATTGTCGCAGTTGCTCGTCGGTCAATACATATCCTCTTCGATTGACCGGGCTCACCGCCGCCGGCTTGCCACGCGCTCCTCAGCGGTCTCGGCGCTGACGAGTTCGTAGAGCGTCGCCCGGCCACCGTCCTCCTTCGGTCGGAGGACGCGCCCAAGCCGCTGGGTGAACTCGCGCTCGCTGCCGGAGCCGGAGAGGACGACCGCGACGTTGGCGTCGGGCACGTCGACACCCTCGTCTAAGACGTTGGCGGCGACGACGCGCCCGTAGGTCCCATCGCGGAAGCGTTCGAGGATCTCGCGGCGCTCCTTCGCGCCCGTCTCGGCGGTGATCGCGGGCAGCAGGAACCGCTCCGAGAGCCGGTAGACGAGGTCGGTGTGGCCGGTGAACACGATCACGCGGTCGTCGCGGTGGCGGTCGAGGATCCCCGCCAGCTTTGCCACCTTCCGCTCGGCGTTCATCATGATCTCCCGGGCGTCCTGTTTCGCGAGGAGGGCCTCGCGGGCGGCGGGGTCGTTGCCGGAGCGCTTGACCAGCTCCTGATAGTCGCTCCCGCTGGTGAACGTGATCCCGGCCTCGCGGACGTACTCGACGAACGTACCCTGCTTCTCGTCGTAGCGCTCGCGCTCCGCGTCGGTCAGCTCCACCTCGATCCGCCGGATGTCGTAGGGCGCGAGGTGGTCACCGGCGAGGTCGTCGACATCGAGCGCGTAGACGCGGTCGCCGACCAGCTCCGCGACCGCCTCGTGAGCGCCGTCGGGGCGCTCGAAG
>NZ_CBVY010000002.1:272131-284326 GCF_000513435.1 Halorubrum sp. AJ67
CGACATGGTCCGGAACTCGCACGCCCCGCGCGTCTACCGCGACCTCGACGCCGCCGGCGACCTGACCGCCCGCGTCCGGATCAACTACTGGAGCGACCACCTCGACGCGCTCGACGAGAGCGGCCTCGCTACGAACGCCGGGAGCGACACGGTTCGGACCGGCGCGATCAAGTCGTACACGGACGGGAGCTTCGGCGGGCGGACCGCCCGTCCTCTTCGGAGCCGTACGCGGACGCCCCCCGACGAGGACCGGACAGTGGGTTGTCGACCCCCGAGGAACTGCGCGAGACGGTGGCGGCGGCGACCGACGCCGGCTTCCAGTTCACCGCGCACGCCATCGGCGACGAGGCGATCGCGGCGGTGTTGGACGCCTACGAGGAGGCCTCGGAGACCGACCCGGGCGAGGCTCGCCACCGGATCGAACACGTCGAACTGGCCGACGACGAGGCGATCGAGCGCCTCGCGGAGACCGGCGTCGTCGCCAGCGTCCAGCCGAACTTCCTGAAGTGGGCGGGCGAGGGCGGTCTCTACGAGGAGCGACTCGGCCCGGAGCGCACCGCCGAGACGAACCGCTACCGCGAGATGCTCGACGCGGGGGTCCGGCTCGCGTTCGGCTCCGACGGGATGCCGATGGACCCGCTCGTCGGCGTCCACCACGCGGTCAACGCCCCGGCCGAGCCTCAGCGACTCGCCGTCACGGAGGCGCTGCGCGCGTACACGAGCGGTGCCGCCTACGCCGGCTTCGACGAGGACCGCCTCGGCACGATCGAACCGGGCAAACGGGCCGACTTCGTCGCGCTCGACGCGTCACCGTGGGAGCGGTCCGACGCCATCGACGACATCGACGTCGGACTGACCGTCGTCGACGGCGAGGTCGTGTTCGACGGTCGGTGAGTTCGACGGCCAGCGAACTCGACGGCCTTTTGTTCGATGATCGTCGTAACACCAATTGACTGTCATCGAAAGCCGCAATCGCTGCCAGAAAACGATAGTTATTAATCATGTAGTTCTAACGTGTGAGCATGACGGAGATAGCTATCGAGTACGCCGCGGGGAACCGGCTCCGCTCCGAGGCAGAGACGGCCCGGCGGCTCATCGACGCGTACCTCGGCGACCGTCCCGAGGTCGACCGCGTCACGCTCTCGCCCTCCAGCGAATCGGTGTTCTGCGTGAGCGTCGAGGGCGACCGGATCTGGTGTACGGATCCACGGGAGTGGATCGACGCGATGGAGGCGGTGACGGCCGCGCGGCGGCGGCTCTCCGAGCTGTCGTAGCCGATCGGTCAGGACGTCAGGAACGGATCGCGTACGTGCGCTGCCCTTCGAGAAGCGGTCAGTGTAGGTGACATATAGAACACTCAATACAGCATTGACCCAAT
Source organism: Halorubrum sp. AJ67 (assembly GCF_000513435.1). Lineage (NCBI taxonomy): Archaea > Methanobacteriati > Methanobacteriota > Halobacteria > Halobacteriales > Haloferacaceae > Halorubrum > Halorubrum sp. AJ67. Next base: position 273,510 of record NZ_CBVY010000002.1, read on the forward strand.
CGCGTATTGGGTACAAATATGCGGTTGGGAGGGTGTGTTATTGAGGTGCCGCAGACACCATCCGGGTAACAGCGGCTGGTTCAATGGCGACTCGGGGCTCGGCTTCGATCTGTGCGGGAGACCGATCAGAGGCCTTTGCGGGACGAGCGGTGTTTCTGTTCGGTGTTGGACTTCTGCCCAACGCTTATGTTGTTGGGAGGTGTCCCAACACGTAAGGGATGCCCGCAGAGCCGCTCTTCCAGTACACGCACGTCGAAACCGGCCTCGTCGAGAACGTCGTGCTTCGACCGACTGACGACACCGAGACCGTACCCCTCGGGCTGGAAGTACACGCTCCATCTGGGCACCCTCGACGATCTCACGCTCGTCCGGTACGACAACTCCCACGAGGACACGAAGGGGCACGAGCATCACACCGCAGCTGGCGATCTCGACGACGTCGAGTTCCCTGGGATGGAGGAGCTGCTCGTCGAGTTCTGGGCGAATGCGGACGAGTACTGGGACGCTGTCGGCGGCAACCCACCCCGACCACACTGATCGAACACCACCCGACCCACTGCCACCCCGACCATGACCACACTCCACATCACCGTCGGCGACCGAGAACAGCTCCGTGAGGACGCACTCCAGTTCGTCCAGGATGTCGAGGACGACGATCTCGACGACCAGGACGGAAAGGCGACGCTCCAGTTTGGAACCTACGACGACTTCGTCGACAGTCTCACCCCGCTCCGCTTAGAGCTCATCCGAGCGATCGCCGAGGAAGCTCCCGAAAGTATGCGCGAAGCGGCGCGGCTCGTTGAGCGAGACGTATCCGACGTCCACTCTGACCTGAAGCAGCTGGAAGTACTGGGTATCCTTACGCTCGAAGAGGGCGGCCCCAGCGGCGCGATACAACCTGTCGTCCCATTTGACCGCATCGAAGTTCACATCGACTACCCGCTCATCGATAACGGCGATGCCGACAGCGCCCCTGCGAGTGCGTAGTCGGTTCGTCTCAAACTAGGAGGATTCTCAGCGATCAATTCGCACTCTCCAGTGACCGGATGTTTCAGGCTAGTAACTGTCTGAAGAATAATATTTCAACAAAGCCGCGTGAGTTGGTCTTGGAGGTCAGTAGCTATCGTCCCACTCTAATTTCACTGTCTTGAGTATTCCCGTGGTGGTGCGCAGATACGGTTTGAAAGGTGACGGTGGGGTTTCAAAGCCGTCTATCGCCGAGAACACCCGCTTCAGGGACTGTTTAGACGAAATCAACGTAGCGTTCGTGGAGCGAGAAGCAACACCGTGGCTGTTGCTGAAGTTTAGTGTTCTGTTTCAGCTGCCAGAAATACCACTTTAATATGTATATAGGATTTTTTATGTATTTGGATTCAATTGTGTTCGCTCGATCGAGTATAACTGAGATCGCGAAATCGATCGACAGCCAGAAACCGGTCGGATTCCGAATCACCTTTCGATTAACAAAACGATATAGAAGATCGGTTTTTCTTGATTTTCGTGATAAATATGATTTTATAGCGCCTTTTTTATTAATATATTTACTTCAGTAAGCTTGTCAAAAACACGATCTCTGTTCAGAAATAACTGATATGGAACCTGAATAGCGACAGACAAATAATATATAAGAAAAACTATTTGAATACTTATTTACCAAATTATTTTAATTTTGTCGAAGCAGTAACGGTAAACGAGTGGTTCAGGTCGTTCGCCTCGCATGGACTCAGCGCCTCTAAGTACGATCGCACAATTGACACCAACGTATTTAACCGGCACCTGTGAATGGCAGTGTGTAGCATGGTAGCTGAAAAGCGGTTCGTTAGTCCGGACGATGTCGAAACGATCCAGCTCGACTGGGGGACGATCAAGTGGATGAACACTCCGTCCGTCACTGGCGCAGCGGAATTCAGCGCCGGTGTCGTGGTGCTCGAACCGGGGAAAGGCCACGAGCGACACACGCATCCCGACTCCGAAGAGATCCTGTACTTCCTCAGCGGAGAGGGGGAACAGACCATCGCCGACGAGAAGCGGACCGTCGGAGCGGGCGAGATGGTACATATCCCGAGCGGCGTCGAACACAGCACGATCAACACGTCGTGGGAGCCACTTCGGTTCCTCGCGGCGTACGGTCCGCCGGGTCCGGAGGCCGAGATCCGCGAGGACGAGGACGCAACGGTGTTCCCGCCGGGTGAGTTCCCCGAAGACTGACAGTCCGCGGAGCGGACGCGGCCGGTAGCGCTCGGCCGACCGGCCACCATCCGAGTTTCGACGCCGGCCTGCGACAGCGGATAGCCGCCGCTCAGGCCCGAATACGGCCGTAATCGGCGCTTCTTCCACAATGTTAAAGTGATGTGCGGTGTGTCGTCACGTACGATGAAATACGACCGTGCGGAATCACTCGAACGGGTAGAATCGACTATCGAAGCGGGCGAGCCGGTCATCGGAGCGGGTGCGGGGACGGGGATCTCGGCGAAGTTCGCCGAGCGGGGCGGCGTCGACCTCCTCATCATCTACAACTCCGGGCGGTACCGGATGAACGGGCGCGGGTCGCTCGCGGGGCTGCTTCCGTACGGGGACGCAAACGAAATCGTCGTGGAGATGGGCCACGAGGTCATTCCGGTCGTCGAGGACACGCCGGTACTCGCGGGCGTCAACGGAACGGACCCGTTCCGTGAGATGGACGTGTTCATCGAGGACCTGCGTCGGCGCGGCTTCTCCGGCGTACAGAACTTTCCGACCGTCGGTCTCATCGACGAGGACAGCGACTTCCGACAGAACCTCGAGGAGACCGGAATGGGATACGACGAGGAGGTAGAGATGATCCGCGAGGCCAGCGATCAGGGAATGCTGACCTGCCCGTACGTATTTACCGAGGAGCAGGCGGAGTCGATGGCGGAGGCGGGCGCTGACGTGATCGTCTCGCACATGGGACTGACCACCTCCGGCGACATCGGCGCGGAGACGGCGCTCGATCTGGACGAGGCGTCCGAGCGCGTCCAAGCGCACCACGACGCCGCCAAGTCCGTCCGCGAGGACGTCCACGTCATCTGTCACGGAGGGCCAATCGCCTGGCCCGACGACGCCGAGTACGTCCTCAACAACACGGAGGGCATCGTCGGGTTCTTCGGGGCGTCGAGCATCGAACGGCTCGCGACCGAGGAGGCGATCGAGAATCAGGCGCGCAAGTTCAAAGAGATCGACTTCTGATCCCGTCGGCGGACGGACTCCGTTCGCCCGCCGCGGCGTCGCGTCCGGTTCACTCCATCGCGTACACGGTCGCGTCGGTTCCGCCGAAGTACAGCCGTCCGTCGACGAGCGCCGGGCTGGAACCGACGCCCCGACCGCCGATCTCGACGAACCACTCCTCCTCGCCGTCTGTCGTGAGCGCGTGGATGCCGACGGTGCTGTCTCCCTCCTCCGTCTGTCGGTGGCTTCCGATGTAGACGCGGTCGGTCGTCACGACCGGGCTGCTTCCGATCTCCAGCGCCGACGTCTCGAAGGCCCAGTCCTCCTCGCCAGTTCGGCGGTCGAACCGGAACACCTTCGCGTAGTTCGTGGTCGGGTCGTCGAGAGTGTTGTACGGCGTGTGGCCGACGTAGACGCCTTCTTCGTCGACGGCGACGGAACCGGAGATGTAGCGCCCGGCCGTGTCGGCGAGCCACGCCTCATCGCCGGTTTCGGCGTCGACGGCGTGGACGTTCCCGTTCCAGTCGGTGATGAACACCGTTCCGTACGCGACCGCGGGACTCGACCAGATCATGTCGCGGGTTTCGTAGGTCCAGCGCGTGTCCCCCGAGGCGGGATCCAGCGCGTGGAGGATGCCGTCGGAGTCGCCGACGTAGACGGTGTCGTCGGCCACGGCCGGGGTGCTCACGACTTCCGTACCCACGTCGACCCGCCAGTCGGTCTCTCCGGTCGCCGCGTCGAGCGAGTAGATCCACCCGTTCTCGGGGGCCCCTTCTTCGTCGGCGTACCACGCGCACGCGAGGTTGTGACAGCCGACGCCCACGATGATCGACCCGTCCCACGGCGTCGGACTGCCGCGGATCAGCCCGTCGAACGAGCGCGACCAGCGCTCGGTTCCCGCCGCCGCGTCGACGGCGTACAGGCGCTTGTCGTACGATCCGACGTAGACCGTTCCGTCGCTGTACGCCGGCGTCGCCTCGATCCGGTGGTCGGCCGCAAACGTCCACTCCTCGTCGCCCGTCTCGGCGTCGAGCGCGTACAGTGCGTTATCGGCGCTCCCGATGAACACGGTCCCGTCGGCGACCACCGGACTCCCCCAGAACGGACCGTCCGCCTCGTACGTCCACGCCGGCGACGGGTCGGTGCCGATGTCGGAGTCGTCGCCCGTGTAGCCGGTGTTGTGTCGGTCGCCGCGAAACGTCGCCCACGACTCGATCGGTTCCGTGACGGGATGGCTCCCCGACGCGGACGGCGACAGCCGCTGACAGCCCGCAGTGAAAGCAAGCGCGGACGCCGAGGCCGCCGCGAGGAACTGTCGTCGATTTCGTTTCGTCATCCAATAACACTCTTCGGCGTCGCGGAGATAATAGTGTCGGCCGTTAACCGCCGTCTGGAGCCGAATTGGACCGACCCGTGTCGGCCGCGACGATCAGACGACGAGGTACTCGTCGAGGTCCTCGTTTTCGAGGTCCTCGGTGGTCCCCTGATACACGATATCTCCCTGGTCGAGGACGTGTCCGCGGTCCGCGATCCGGAGCGCCTCGCGGACGTTCTGTTCGATGAGCAGCACCGTCAACCCCCTGTCTGCGATCTCTTCGACGGCGTCACCGACCGCGGTGACGATCTGCGGGGCCAGCCCCTCGGTGGGCTCGTCTAACAGGAGGAGGTCGAGGTCCGGCAGCCGGAGGGTCCGCGCGATCGACAGCATCTGCTGTTCGCCGCCAGAGAGCGTCCCCGCCTGCTGTTCCCGCCGCTCCTCTAAGCGCGGGAACAGGTCGTAGAGCTCGCCGATTTCCATGGTGCTCTCGCCTCCTCCGAGCCCGCGTCGTCGGATGGTGTTCCACCAGCTCCGCGTGATGGTCGACAGCTCGAGATTCTCCTCGACGGTCAGCTCGGTGAACAGCCGCCGCCCCTCGGGGACGACGCCGATCCCACCCATGGCGATGTCGTCGGCCGGCCAGTCGGTGATGTCGGTTCCGTCGAACCTGATAGCTCCCGACCGAATCTGTGGCGGCTCCGTCCCGGCGATGCTGCGCACGGTCGTCGTCTTTCCGGCTCCGTTGCGTCCGAGAAGGGTAACGACCTCTCCCTCGTCGATGGATATCGAGACGCCCCGGAGGATGTGACTCGGTCCGTAGTGGGCGTGGACGTCCTCGAGTTCGAGCAGACTCATTGCTCTTCACCCCCGAGGTAGGCCTCGCGAACCGCCGGATGGTCCCTGATCTCGTCGGGTGTCCCCTTCGCGATGAGCTCGCCTTGGTGAAGCGTGAAGATCCGGTCGGAGATGTTGAAGACGATGTCCATGTCGTGTTCGACCAAGAAGATCGTTATTCCCCACTCCGACTGAAGGTTTTCGATGAGATCGACGGTCATCTCGGTTTCCGCCGGCGACATCCCCGCCGTCGGCTCGTCCATGAACAGCAGGTCCGGATCGGTCGCGAGTCCGATGGCGACTTCTAGCCGTCGCTTGTCGCCATACGGGAGCGACGCGGCCTTCGTCTCCGACTTGTCGTCGAGTTCGATTGTGTCGAGGATGTCGTCCGTCAACCGTTGAACCTCGTCGAAGGAGTCCCGGCGGCTGAGGAAATTGATCCGGAAGGAGCCGTGTTCGGCCGCGAACGCCGCGACCTGAACGTTCTCGCGGACGGTGAGTTCGGGCAGGATCGACGCCGTCTGGAACGTCCGTCCCACGCCCAGTTGAGCGATCTCGAAGGGCTCCATCCCGACGAGTTCGGTGCCCGCGTACGTCACCGTTCCTTCGGTCGGCGTGAGCCGCCCCGTGATCGTGTTGATGAGCGTCGACTTCCCCGCGCCGTTGGGACCGATGAGCGACACCAGCTCGCCCTCCTCGACGGCGATGTCGACGTCTTTGAGCGCCGTAAGGCCGCCGAACTCCTTCGTCAACTCGTCTGTTTCGAGCAGCGCCATTACCGCTCACCCCCGTCGGACTCCTCGGTAGCTGAGCCACCCGTCACTCGGGCTTTCACCTTCGCAGCGAGCGTCTTCGGCTCCCGGAGCTCCGCCGTGAGGCTCGTGATCATTCCCCAGATTCCGTCGGGGTACGCCCACACGACCGCAGTGAACGAGACCGCCAACATGAGCAGCCAGTAGTTTCCGAGCGTGGGGAACCCGTTGACAATCCCCTTGAAGTAGAACCACACGAACGTGCCGATGACCGGGCCGGCGAGCGTACCGAGACCGCCGAGGACCGCCATCACGACCACGTCCCCGCTGATCGACCAGTACAGGCGTTCGACACCGGCGAACTGCGTGTTGACCGCCAAAAGCGAGCCGGCGAGCCCCGATATTCCCGCCGAGAGGAGGAACGCGGCGAACTTGTAGCGCCAGACGTCGAGCCCCACGAAGGACGCTCGGGTCTCGTTCTCGCGGATCGCCTTGAAGATCAGGCCGTAGGGCGATTTGCGAATCCGGGTGATGAACACGACGACGCCGACGAAGAAGACGCCGACGAAGAGGTACAGGTTGTCCACGACGAACTCCCCGAGAATCCCTCCGTACCGGTGGTTGAGATCGACGATGCCGAGAAGCGGCGCTCGCTCCACTGAGAGCCCGTTTATCCCCCGTGTGATCCCTTCGAGCGGGTTGTTCGCGAGGAAGTACAGGAACTGGCCGATCGCCAGCGCGACGATGGCGAAGTACACCGTGTGGAGCCGGAGGAGGATGAGCGCCGCCACCGCTCCGAGGGCGAGTGCGGACAGCACTCCGACGACGACGATCGTGAGCGGCTCGTTGAACACGTGGATCGAGAACAGCGCGGTCGCGTAGCTCGCGGTCCCGAAGAACATCGCGTGTCCGAACGAGAGGAGCCCGGTCTGTCCCAACAGGAGGTTGAACCCGAGCGCGAAGATAGACCAGATGAGGATGGTCACCGTGAGCCCGTGGTACCCTTGTGTCACGTCCGAGATGACGGGTGCGCGACTGAACAGGTACGAGAACGTGAGAACGAACCCCACCGAGATCAGGAAGATGAACCGCTCGGTGTGTTTGATCCGGTCCCACGCGTCCACGCTGATCAGCGACGATTCGTCCTCGACGTCGGGTTGGGCGTTATCAGTACTCATTGTCCGATCCTCGCAGAGGGGTAGATACCGCTCGGTCTAATTGTCAACACGACGATAGCCAGCAGGTAGATGATCGCTTGGGTCATGCTCGGCGCGACCACCGTCGCCAGCGCGAACGCAAGCCCGGCGAGCAGCGAGCCGACGACCGTTCCGCGAAGGCTTCCGACGCCGCCCATGATAACGATCACCAGCGACGGAATGATGATCTCCATCCCGATCCCGGTGGTGACACTGAACAGCGATCCGCCGAGCACGCCGGCGAGTCCCGCGTACGCGGCCCCAATCGCGAAGATAAGCAGGAATGGGCGACCGACCCGGATTCCCAGCATTTCGGCCATCTCGGAGTCTTCGGTCCCGGCCCGCACCGCGAGCCCGTAGTCGGTGTACTTGAAGAACGCGAAGATGATCCCGATGAGCACCAGCGTGAGCGTCACGACCAGCACTCGTATCGTCGACGCCGCGGCCAGCCCGGGCGGCGTTCCGATTACGGGAAGCGAGATCGCGCCCGAGAGCCATTCGGGTCGGGGAAATATCGTCCCCGTCCGACCGAAGACGATGGCGACAAGCTCCTGGGCGGCGATCAGGACGCCGAACGTGACCAACAGCTGGTCGAGCAGATCGCGGTCGTAGAACGGCTTCGCGAGCAGCCGTTCCATGGCGACGCCGACGGCGAAGATGACGATCGGCGTCAAGATTAACGCCGGCACGAACCCCCAGTCGAGGCCGACCGCCCCGTAGTCGGAGAGGAGCCCGCCGTACTCCTCTTCGGACGCGATGAGGAGTCCGATGTACGCGCCGCCGAGATAGAGGACGCCATGAGCCATGTTCACGTATTTAAGCGACCCGAACACGATTGACAGGCCGATGGCGACCAGCAGATACAGGGATGCGACGCTCAAGGCGATGAATACGAATCCGACGGCTGCGTCGAGAGTCATCCCAGCCACCTCGGATCAGACGGTGTTTGCTGTTTCATGGAGTGTACGATTATTGTAATTTTTCACTATGTTAATCTTGTGCTTTGGTGACTCTCCACGTGGAATCGATGTGCGCTCTCTGGGTCCCGCTCAGCGAGCGAGCGACGTACTGGGACAAAAGTCGGGTGACGGAAGGCGGTGCGATCCCGACTCTCCCGACCGCGGGCGGAGCTACTCGTCGCCGTACTCGTTGTCGCCCATCGCGCACTCCGTTGCCGGGAACGCGTCGGAGCCGTAGATCAGCGGATCGGTCGTCTCGACGACCTCCGTGCGGATACCGAGCTCCTCGGCTCGGTCGTCGCCGACACCCTGCACGAGGTACCACGGGCGCTCGACCTGGTGATCGGCCTCGCGGAACACCGAGTCTCCCCACGCGAGGCTCCACTCGAACTCCTCGAGCGTGCGGACCACGGTCGGCGGGTGGAACGTGCCCGCCTCCTCGACGGCGGCGGCGTAGACCATCATCGACTCGTAGGTGTGCAGCGAGCTCTGATTTGGCGTCTCGTCGTACTCGTCTCGGTACGAATCGATGAACACCTGGCTCGGCTCGTTGTCGGCGGCGGGGTTCCACGGCTCCATGCCGAGGACGCCCTCCGCGTCGGCACCGAGCGGGTCGAGCGTGAACGCGCTGACGTGCGGGATGATGACGTCGATGTCGTCGGTCAGTCCGGCGTCGTTCAGCTGTGCGAGCCCGCTGGCGGCGAAGTTGCCGAAGCTGGAGAAGTACAGCGTGTCGGCACCGGACTCTTCGAGCGCCTGAATCTGCGAGCTGTGGTCGTTCTCTCCCTCCGCGATGGCGGCCTGTCCGGCGTGCTCCCAGGGGCCGTTCTCCGTGAGATACTTGCGGGCGGCGTCCCGGTTGGACTGCCCGTACGAGTAGTCCATGTAGATGTGGAACAGCGAGCGATCCTCACCGAGGACGGAGGGCGCGGCGTCGCCCATCGCCATTCCGATAATCTCCGCGTGGAACGTCGGGTGGAAGTAGTACCGCGAGCAGTTCTCTCCCGAGATGCTGGCGGACGTGGAGTTGCCACCCATGAACGGGATCTTCTCCCGTTGCGCGACGTTTTGCATGGCCATCGTCACCGTACTGGACATGCCGCCGGTCCAGAACTGGATGTTGTCCTGCTGGATCATCCGCTCGATGTTGTCCTGTGCGGTGTCGGCGCTGCCGGCCGTGTCCGCCCTCGTGGGCTCGACCTCGTAGCCCATGATGCCGTCGCCGCTCAGTCGGTCCCAGTAGTCGACGAGACCGCCGCCGTTGTTGAGGTGCTGGACCGCGAGGTCGAAGCCCGCCTCTTGGTCCTGTCCGTCGGGCCCCAGCGCGCCGGAGGTCGGTCCGTTGAATCCGATCGACACCGTGTCGCCCTCCGGGGGGAAGTTCCCGATGGGCGCGTATTCGCCGTCGCCACCGTCACCCCCGTTACCGCCCGTACAGCCGGCGAAGCCGGCCGCGAGGCCAGTCGCGCCGATTGCTTTCAGATAGCGTCGCCTCGTGCTGTCGGTCTGTGATTGCGTATTCATCATGGATTTTCGGAACGTTCGTAGTCACATGGTACCAACCAGTAATTAAATGTTTGGGTGGTAACCGGTCACGACACCGAGACGGGGTTCACATGTACCGGTCGATCCGCTTTGCGAGCGCCAGCGCGAACTCCTCGTCGTTGATGTTCGCGTCCATCTCGATCAGCTCCACGTCGTCGTCGAGGTGGTCGCGGAGTGCGTCGAAGAGCGCCGCGTCGGCCTCGGGATCGTGGAACTCCTCGCCCGGCGCGTCGAGCATGGAGACGCCGCCGAGCGGGAGCGCGACCGTCACCGGACCGGTCGCCGCGTTAAGTTTCTCCGCGATGATTCGGCCAAGCTCGGCGTTCTCCTCGGGAGTGGTCCGCATCAGCGTCACCTGCGGATTGTGGACGTGGAAGTGACGGTCCGCGAACTCCTCGGGAACGGACGACTCCGGACCGAAGTTGACCATGTCGAGCGCGCCGGTCGAGACTACCTGCGGGACACCGGCGTTCCCCGCCGCCTCGAGTCGTTCCGGTCCGGCCGAGAGGACGCCGCCGACGAGCTCGTCCGCCCATTCCGTGGTCGTGACGTCGAGCACCGCGTCGATGACGCCCTCCTCGACCAGCGACTCCATCGCGCGGCCCCCCGTTCCGGTCGCGTGGAAGACGATCGTCTCGTACCCCTGCGCTTCGAGCCACTCGCGCGCGGTCTGGACGGAGGGCGTCGTCACGCCGAACATCGTGATGCCGATCGTCGGCTTCTCCTCGGTCTCGACGTCGGGATCCCGGGAGATCATGCCCACCACCGCGAGCGCGGCGTTGGCGATCACGGTTCGCGAGAGCTGGTTGAGCCCCTCGATATCGGCGACGGAGTACATCATCGCGATGTCGGCGTGACCCACGTACGGCTCCGTGTCACCCGACGCGACCGTCGAGACCATGAACTTCGGGACGCCGACCGGGAGCGCGCGCATCGCCGCCGTCGCCATCGACGTGTTGCCGGAGCCGCCGAGCCCGAGGACGCCGTCGAGCCGCCCCGCCTCGTGTGCTCGGGTGACGATCGCGGC
>NZ_CBVY010000002.1:285052-295497 GCF_000513435.1 Halorubrum sp. AJ67
GGACGTCGATCCCCTGCGATTCGATCACGTCGCGGGCGAAGCCGATCTCCTCGCCCTTCGTGTCGAGCGTCCCGACGATGTAGATGCTCATCGTTCCACCCGCGGACGGGGCAACCGACGGGGAAGTGTGCGTCCGACTGTGTGTCCGAGTCGCTGTGGCGTGTGTTTGCGTGGCATGAGTACAGACCTACCGACAGCACAGAACATAATGAACATTCGGGTCGATCCACCGGTTCCCGCGAGCGGGGTTCACATGTAGATTTATTACGGTCTCCTCGTTACACGACGCTATTCATGGTCGACTCACCGGACTGGAATCGGACCGAGGTCTCGCAGTCCGTCCCGGACGCGTTCGAGGGACGGCTGCCGGAGGTGCTCGGGAGCCTCCAACGGCTCACGGGCATCGGGATGTGGTCGTACGACGTGCCGCGGTCGGAGCTCTGGTGGAGCGACGAGGCGAAGCGGATCCACGGCTTCGAGACCGAGGAGACACCGACGGTTTCGGACGTCGTGGGGCGATACGCGGAGACGGATCGGCAAGCGGTCCTCGACGGCCTCGTGGCCGCCATCGAGCGCGGTGAATCGTTCTCTCTCGGCGTCGGCTACGCCAGCGATCGGACGACGGAACGAACGATACGACTCTGCTGTGAGCCCCTCGTCGAGGAGGGAGCAACTGTCGCGTTACAGGGCGTCGTGAGGGACGTGACGGATATGAAACGGCAGGAGCAGCGGATCGAGATCCTGCGTCGAACGAGCCAAGAGCTCCGGAGCGCGAGCTCGAAAGACGAGGTCGCGGAGATTCTGGCGGACGCCGCGAAGAACGTCCTCGGACTCGTGAACACGACCGTCCGCCTCGTCGACGAAAACCGGAACGTCCTCCAGACGACGGTGGCCACCGAGGAGTGCCTGGAGCGAGCCGGCGACCGACCGAACTACACCGTCACGGAGGACACGCCGGCCGCGCGGACGTATCGAACCGGGGAACCGGTCATCCACGCGAACCACGATCAGACGGAAGACGACCACAGCCGCGGAGCCCTCCAGTCGGGGCTGTACGTCCCGATCGGGAGTCACGGCGTCCTCAGCGCCGGTGATGTCGTCGTCGACGCCTTCGACGAGTACGACTTGGAGGCCGCGAGTTTACTGGGGGAACTCGGGGCAGAGGCGATCACTCGAATCGGGTGGGTGAAGCGGTCACGGGCCATCTGAACGGCGTGCGAACGATCCTTCGCAGCCGACGTGGACCGGGGCGGTGATTCACATTATGAAAATTGTTATTACGGACGGCAGACACGATCACGTATGATCGGAGACGCAACCGGGCGACGACTCAAGACGACGCGTACCTCTCTCGAGATCCTCCGGCTTATCTTGGAACACGACGGACTCACGCCCGCCGAACTCGACACGATGGTCGACAGCTCGAAGAGTTCGATCTGTAGCCACCTCAACACGCTCGTGGACAGTCGCTACCTCGTGAAGGAGAGCGATACCTACCGAGTCAGCTTCAGAGTCGCCCTGCTGGGCGAGCGCGCGCGACACCGGTACCCGACCGGCGACGACGTCGAGGCGGTCGTCGACCGGCTGGCGCGAAAAACCGGCCAAGAGGCGAACTTCACGGTCTTTGAACACGGCCGACTACTCGCCTGCTACGGGTCCTCCGACGACGGGGACGACGAGACGGACGTTCGCTACCGGTCGGAGTACCACCTCCACAACACCGCCGCGGGAAAGGCGATCCTCGCCGAACTGGACAGGGATCGGGTGGAAGCCATCGTCGACGAGTGGGGGCTTCCCCGCGAGTCGGACGAGACGATCACGGATCGCGACCGACTGTTCGACTCGTTAGACGAGATCGGATCGCAGGGATACGCTCTCGTCGACGGCGAGTTCGCGCCGGATCTGGTCGCGATCGGCGCACCCGTCCGGGGCACCGACGGTAATATCGTCGGCGGGTTGAGTGTCGGCGGTCCGAAGTACCGCGTCGGGGTTTCACAGCTGGAACGCGAGGTCACCGAGGATCTGCTGACCGCCGTCGATTCGCTGGAGTCGCTGCTCGGCCCGTGAGGACCGAACGCGTTTTCGATATGTAAATTTCTACCACAGAATACATTTATAATAATCATTATATTGTGGGGTACCCCGACTCCATTACAGTACTACATATGTAATTCTATTCGAACAGCTCGTCCGATCGCAGCGCTCATTTGGGATATGTAAACGCTTCCGCCGTAGACCAGATCCAGTACAGAACAATACCGGCCAGTGAGGCCGCGGATCGGCGGGCGTGGCGAGACCGTCAGTCGGCCCATGGGGCTGTCTATTGACCCATTGTGATAGGGTGTTGCCCCACGTGGCGCGGGGACTAGCCGCGCACGCCGACCATAGTTTTATCTCTCGGCGGAGTGATCCGTCGATCATGGACGTTGGAGTCCTCACGGTCGCGTTGGGCGACGAACCGCTAGATCAGACGCTCGAATACCTCTCCGGCATCGGGGTCGGAACGATCGAACTCGGCTGCGGGGGGTTCGTGGGGGATAGCCACCTCTCACGGGAGGAGTACCTCGACGACGAGGCGGCACAGCGAGAGCTGCTCGATCTCGTTGCCGAACACGACCTCGAGATCAGCGCGCTCTCGACACACAACAACCCGCTCCATCCGGACGACGACCGGGCCGAGCGGGCAGCGACCGAGATCAGGGAGGCCGTGCGGCTCGCCGGCCAGTTGGGCGTCGACACCGTGAACACCTTCTCAGGGCTACCCGCAGGGAGCCCGAGCGGTGAGGTTCCGAACTGGATCACCGCACCGTGGCCGCCGGAACACGCCGAGGCGCTGGAGTATCAGTGGGGGGAGGTCGCGGTGCCGACGTGGACTGCCTTGGCCGAACACGCCGCCGACCACGGGGTGAATATCGGCATCGAGATGCACCCGAATATGCTGGCCTACGAGCCGACGAGCCTGCTCCGGCTCCGCGAAGCGACCAACGAGCGGATCGGGGCAAACTTCGATCCCTCACACCTCTACTGGCAGGGGATCGATGTCACCGAGGCGATCCGCTACCTCGGCGAGCGCGGTGCTATCCATCACTTCCACGCTAAGGACACCGGCCTGTACGAACACAACGCTCGGATACAGGGATACCTCGACACGAATCCTTACACGGACGAGCAGAACCGGTCGTGGCTGTTCCGCTCGATCGGTTACGGCCACGGAGAGAGTCACTGGAAGGACGTGGTCTCGACGCTCCGGATGGTCGGCTACGAGGGCGCGCTTTCCATCGAACACGAAGACTCGCTCACGTCCGGTCGAGAGGGATTAGAGAAGGCTGTCGACATCCTCAACCGAGCCGTCTTCGAAACGCAACCGGGTGATGCGTACTGGGCCTGAACCACGACGGTGACCGTCGGGTTCCTCGGTCTCCAGTCCCTCTCCACGTTCATATTTAGAATTACTGAAGTGTATCTCGATATCACTGTGGGTTGGAATGAGCATACCCTCTCTATCGAATGGTACTGTTCGGATCGGGACTTTGTTGAACTCTCAGCAGTTGATAGTGCTACTCTCTCGATTGCTCAGTACAGGTGACTTAGCGATCGATCCGCCAGATTGCGGTGGCGCGCGCCTGCGAGCGGCCGACAGGCGGCGAGCCAACACGCGTGAGGTCGCCGGCGGCTCTGCCGCCGGCTGCCAGAGAATCTTCGATTCTCGCTGGAGTCGGCCGACCGGAGCAACGCGGAGGGAGGCCGACGAGGCTGGGGCTTCGGCGGTCGTGTTCGCCCCGTTAGCGGCGATTCCGCCCTTGATAGCCTCTTCACCCTCAAAATACCCGACCTACAAGTAGCTCTCACCGAACAGCTGCTTCAGGCGAGAATCTGTCTGAAAGTACGATTTTAAGAGAGTCATTCGAACTCATCAGACCTATCATATCAAAATTCAATATTGTATTTAAAAATGATAGTAATACCAGATAGATCCGAGTTCCAAGCTTCAGTAACAGCCGCAGTATTGTCTTTCCGCTACAAATCACAGTAGATCTGGTCTATAGGTCCCCTGTGATAGTCGTTTTTGGCATGAATCACTTAAGATCGGCCTCGCTTCCTTCAACCTTTGTGGCTAAATCGCGGGTGTCTTTTCCTGATGATACCGACGGCCTCGAATCGAGTGCTCTCACCTCCTCGGTGACCTACAGAGAGATATCGTGTTCTCCGGCACGCGCTGATGCTCTCGGCGACACTGCTTGAACGAAGCAGTTTCAGAAGTGAACATAACCACTACATGGAACAGTAGATTTAATACTTTAAACCCTATGCTTAAACCATATCGATGGCTCAGATCTCGAAACCTGCCGTCCAAGTCGATGTCCGAAATATCGGTGGTATCGACGAAGCGTCGGTAACGCTCTCCGACGGCGTCTCGATCCTGACCGGCCGCAACGCGACGAACCGGACCTCCTTTTTACAGGCGTTGATGGCCGGGCTCGGCAGCCGCCAGAGTTCGCTGAAAGGCGACGCCGAGGAGGGTACAGTGACTCTCACGCTCGACGACGAGACGTACACGCGAACGCTCCAGCGCCGCGGCGACTCGGTGGCGTTCGGCGGTGACCCCTACCTCGACGACCCGGAACTGGCCGACCTGTTCGCGTTCCTGCTGGAAGACAATGAGGCGCGTCGGGCGGTGGCGCGCGGCGACGACCTCCGCGAGATCATCATGCGACCGATCGACACGGACGCGATCGACGCGGAGATACGCGAGTGCCAGCGCGAACGCGACGAGTTGGCGTCCGAAATCGAGACGCTCGATAGCCTCGAACGCGACCTCACCGATCTCGAAGCGGACCGCCGCGAAAAGGTCGAGGAACTGGAGGCGGCACAAGAGGAACTCGAATCGGTCCGTGAGGAACTCGACGACCTCGACGCCGGCGTCGAGGAGAGCCGGACGCGAAAACAGGAAATGGAGGAGGCGTTCCAGCGCGTGCGCGACGCTCGGTCGGCCCTCGACGACCTCCAGTTCGACCTCGAAACCGAGCGCTCGACGCTCGCGGAGCTGAAATCGGAGCGTGAGGAACTCCGTGAGACCGTCGAGGAGGCGGAGGAGCCGGACGAGAACCTGGACCGGCTCGCGGGCCGGATCGACGAGCTGCGTCGCCGGAAGCGGTCCCTCGACGACGACGTCAGCGAACTCGGGAGCGTGATCGGGTTCAACGAAGACATAGTCGACGGTTCGGGGATCGACATCGGCGAGGAACCGTCGGGAGACGACCCGACCGATGCGCTGACCGCGGGCGATCAGACGGTCTGTTGGACCTGTGGGTCCGAAGTCGAAGGCGAGCAGATCGAATCGACCCTCGACCGGCTTCGAGAGCTTCGCTCCGACAAGCTCGACGAACGCAACGAGATCCGCGCGGAAATTCAGGAACTCACCGACCAGCAGTCGTCGATCCGCGAGGCCCGGCGCGAGATCGAGCGCGCTGAGGATCGGCTCGACGCGGTCGGGACGGAGATCGAATCGACGGAATCCCGAATTGCTGATCTGGAAGAGCGAGTCGAGTCAAAACAGACGGAAATCGAGGAGTTGGAGGAGGAAGCGGAGTCAATCGACGTTGACGGCTACGACGAGGCGTTAGAACTCCACCGCGAGGCGAACGGGATCGAACTCCGTATCGAGCGGATCGAAGCCGAGATCGACGAGATCGAAGCCGAGATCGAAGAGCGCGAGAGCGCGATCGAGCGGCGCGAGGAGCTGGAGGCGGAGCGCGAGGAGATCGCCGACCGGCTGACGGAACTCCGGACGCGCGTCGACCGCATTGAGGAGAACGCCGTCGAGGAGTTCAACGAACACATGGAGACCGTCCTCGACATCCTCGACTACGAGAACCTCGATCGGATCTGGATCGAGCGTCGAGAGACCCGGGTCCGAGAGGGGCGTCGCAAGGTCACCCGGACTCGGTTCGACCTTCACATCGTCCGCTCGTCGCCCGACGGCACGGCCTACGAGGACACGGTGGACCATCTCTCTGAGAGCGAGCGAGAGTAACGGGGCTCGTGTTCGCGCTCGCGGGCTATCTCGTCCACGACGTTCACGAGACGGTCCCGTTCGTCCTGCTCGACTCGCTTGAGGCGATCGATTCGGACCGAATCGCACGCGTCGTCGACTACTTCCGGACGCACGCCGACCACCTCGTCGCCGCGCTCCTGCCGGAGGACGCCGCCGCGCTCTCCGAGGAGTACACCTACGTCGAGAATATCGACTGATCGGCCCGGTCGTAGACCGACTCGCAGGCGGGCTTCGTTCTCTGTCTCTTGAAGCCGAGAAGCAACCGGAGCAGTAGGAATTACACTACTACATTTGTAATTCCAGCAGCGTTCATAATATCAGAACAGACGATGGGGAAACCCACGGTGTCGTCACAGTTCGAGTGTCGTTGACGCACCGGCCACGTCGAATCGGTACGGCCCGGATTCGACGACGTGCCCCTCTCGGGGCTTATGGAAGCCGAGTCGCTCCACGGAGACCGACACCTCGACGCGCTCGCTCTCGCCCGCGGCGAGGGTCACGCGCTCGAACCCGACGAGCGACCGAACGGGCCGGACGCGAGACGCGTGTCGCTGTCGGGCGTACACTTGTACCGTCTCCGTGCCGGCACGGTCGCCAACGTTGAACACTTCGACCGAGACCCGGACCGTCCGGTCCGTCGGTGCGTCGTCCTCTCCGCTCCCGCCCGGCCGGGCCGCGACGCTCGCGCTCAGGTCCGTCGTTTCGAACGTCGTGTAGCTGAGTCCGTGGCCGAACTCGAACAGGGGATCGTACGAATCCGGGTGTTCGTCCGCCCCGATGGGCGTCGGATGCGCGAGCGCGTCGTGGTGTTGCGGGAGGTCGCCCTCGTCGCGCGGCACCGAGATCGGGAGCCGACCGCTCGGATCGTTGTCTCCGAACAGCGTCTCCGCGACCGCGACGCCGCCCTCCGTTCCCGGAAAGTACGCCATGAGGATGGCCGGCACGTGTTCGGCCATCCAGTCGACGATCAGCGGTCGCCCGGTCACGAGGACGCCGACGACCGGCGTTTCCGTCTCGTGTACTCGGCGGACGAGTTCCCGCTGCGACTCGGGAAGCCGGAGGTCGCTTCTGGTGGGCCACTCGCCCGTCTCGGATCCGGCCTGCGCTTCCGGCCCGAACTCGTGGATGTACCACCCCTCGCCGAGCGCGAGCACGGCCACGTCCGCGTCTCGCGCCGCCCGGACCGCCTCGTCGATGTCGATGGCCTCGTTCATAGTCGTCCCCGGCGCGTACGATACGGTCCCGGTGGTCGCGTCTGCGACGGCTTCCCGGATCGTCTTCCCGGGAACCCCCTCGTCGCGCCCGACGCTCCAGCCGCCCAGCTGGTTGACGAGGTCGTCGGCGTTCGGGCCGCCCACGAACACGTCCTCGTCGCCGGAGAGCGGTAGCAGCCCGTCGTTTTGCAACAGCGTCATGCTGTCACGTGCGGTTTCGAGGGCCCGCTCGCGGTGGGCCGGCGCGCCCAACGTCTCGACGGCGTCGGTCTCGTCGGCCGCGTCCTCGGGCTCCTCATCGAACAGCCCGAGGTCGAACTTTAGCCGGAGGACACGCCGTACCGCCCGTTCGAGTGTCGCCTCGTCGAGCCTGTCGTCTTCGATCAGTTCGACGACGCGGTCGGCGTGAGGCGTGTGACCGACCGACGCCACGTCGACGCCCGCGGTCCGTGCCTGTCGGACGCCGTCGGCGTGGTCGACGGCGGTGCGGTGGTCCTCGTGGAGGTGTCGGATCCCGTTCCAATCGGAGACGACGTGCCCGTCGAATCCCAGCTCGTCCCGGAGCAGCCGGTCGAGGTACGCAGCGGAGCCGTGGGAGGGCTCGCCGTTGATCGAGTTGTACGACGGCATGACCGACGCGACGCCCGCGTCGAGAACGCGCTCGAACGGGCGGACGAACGTGTTCCGAAGCTTGTACTCGGAGACATCGACTGGGGAGGCGTCTTCACCGCGCTCCGGTTCCCCGTACGCCGGGAAGTGCTTGGCCGTCGCGACGACGCGGTCGGTGGGGATGGCGGGACCGTCGGGATCGTCGGAACCTTTCCCCTGATACCCTCGAACCTTCGCGGCGGCGAGCGCTCCGACGAGGTGCGGGCTCTCTCCGAACGTCTCGAAGACGCGCCCCCACCGCGCGTCGCGTCCCACGTCGACCGTCGGCCCGTAGTTCTGATGGGCACCGGTTGCGCGCACCTCTCGCGCCGTCACGGCGGCCGCGGCTTCGACCCCCTCCGGATCCCACGTCGCCGCCGCCCCGAGACCGTTCGGGAACACCGTCGCGCCCGAGACGTACGCGTGTCCGTGGACCGCGTCGACGCTGAACAGCAACGGGATCCCGAGCCGGGTCTCCTCCCGGGCGTACGTCTGGAGTTCCTCGACTGCGGACACGGCGTCCTCGGGAGTCGTCGCGAGCGCGCCGCCCCAGCCGAACGGCGCTGCGAACCCGAGGTGGCCGTCATCGATCGCTTCCTTCACGTCGTCGAGGTCGTGCGTCTCGCGGAGCGTGCCCGCCCACGTTCCGGTCACCTGTCCGGCCTTCTCCGCCAGCGTCATCCGGTCGAGGAGATCATCGATCCGCTCGTCCGTCGGAGCGCCTTCCCGCTGGTACGCCGGCTGCTCGGGCCGATTGTCCATGGTCTACACCTGCCGACGCCGTTATTTAAAACTACCTCGGTGGCCTCTCTCGGGCGAGGCGATTACTCCATCGGTGCCTCTCCAGACCGATCTCTCCGAACCCGCCCTGTTCTCTATTACAGAACCCTCGTCCAAATATCGTATATTTGAAACATCGGTGTGAAAACACCGATTTGGAGTGTTTGACATATTCAACCACAGATATTCGGGCGGTGTTTTATACAATGATCGAGTCGTATATTCTGATATTGAGAACAAGGCGGTCGTCGTCAGCGTGTTCCGATACCGGCGATTCGTTGCCGTAAACACGCGCCGACACCCGAATCATTAATAACTGGGATCGAGAGGGAGGTGATAATGCGAACTGGTTCAGACGGCGGTGTCTCCGAGACATCGACCGACCGACGCGTCGACGAGCTCCTCGACCGGATGACGGTCGCCGAAAAGGCAGCGCAGCTCGGCTCCGTGAACGCCGACCGGATCCTGACAGAGGACGGCGAGATCGACGAGGCCGCCGTCGACGAGCACCTTTCGAACGGGATCGGCCATCTCACGCGGATCGGCGGAGAGGGTAGTCTTCCGCCGAAGGCGGCCGCCGAGCGGACGAACGAACTCCAAGAGTACCTTCGCGAGCAGACCCGACTCGGGATCCCGGCGATCCCGCACGAGGAGTGTCTGAGCGGGTATATGGGGCCCGCAGGCACGACGTTCCCGCAGATGATCGGAATGGCGAGCACGTGGTCGCCGGAGCTCCTCGAATCCGTCACGGACATCGTTCGCGGTCAGCTCGAAGCGATCGGCACCGCACACGCGCTCTCGCCCGTCCTCGACATCGCCCGTGACCTCCGATGGGGGCGCGTCGAGGAGACGTTCGGCGAGGACCCGTACCTCGTCGCGTCGATGGCGTGCGGCTACGTCGAGGGACTACAGGACGGCGGTGACGGCGTGACGGCGACGCTGAAACACTTCGCGGGTCACGGCGCGGGCGACGGCGGGAAAAACCGGAGCTCGGTCAACATTGGCCGCCGCGAGCTGCGCGAGACGCACTTGTTCCCGTTCGAAGCCGCGGTTCGCACCGCGGACGCGGAGTCCGTGATGAACGCGTATCACGACATCGACGGCGTCCCCAGCGCGAGCGACGAGTGGCTGCTGACCGACGTTCTCCGGGGTGAGTGGGGGTTCGAGGGCACCGTCGTCTCCGACTACTACAGCATCGAGTTCCTCCGGAGCGAACACGGCGTCGCCGCCGACGAGCGCGAGGCCGGGACGACCGCGCTCGAAGCCGGCATCGACGTGGAACTGCCCTACACCGACTGTTACGGCGACCACCTCGTCGACGCGGTCGAGGCCGGCGAACTCTCCGAGGCGACGCTCGACGCCGCGGTGCGGCGCGTCCTCCGCGCGAAGGCCGACGCGGGGGTACTCGACGACGCGACCGTCGACCCCGAGGCGGCCGACGAGCCGTACGGTACGGACGAGGCCCGCGAACTCACCGAGCGCGCGGCACGGGAGTCGATGACCCTGCTGAAAAACGAGGGCGACCTGCTTCCCCTCGTCGGCGAGGAGACCGACTCCGTCGCGGTCCTCGGACCGAAGGCGGACGACGCACAGGAGCTGATGGGCGATTACGCCTATCCCGCCCACTACCCCGAGGCGGAGGTCGAGCTCGACGCCACGACGCCGCTCGACGCGGTCCGCGAGCGCGCGGCCGATCACGGCTTCGACGTGACCTACGAGCGAGGCTGTACGACAACCGGCCCCGAGAC
>NZ_CBVY010000002.1:295714-299028 GCF_000513435.1 Halorubrum sp. AJ67
CGTGGTCGACCTCGGGCTCCCGGGCGTCCAGCGCGACCTCGTCGAACGCGTCCACGAGACGGACACCCCTGTCGTGGTCGTCGTGGTGAGCGGGAAGCCGCACTCGATCGAGTCGATCGCGGAGTCGGTCCCGGCGGTCGTACAGGCGTGGCTCCCCGGCGAGCGCGGCGGCGAGGGCGTCGCGTCCGTGCTGTTCGGCGAGTACAATCCCGCCGGTCACCTTCCGGTGTCGATTCCGCGGTCGGCCGGACAGCTCCCGGTTCACTACAGCCGGAAGCCCAACACCGCGGACGAGGAGTACGTCTACACGGCGACCGACCCGCTGTTCCCGTTCGGCCACGGGCTCAGCTACACCGAGTTCGAGTACGGCGACCTCTCGCTGTCGGCGACCGAACTGCCCCCCGCGGGGACGATCACCGCCGAGGTGACCGTCGAGAACGTCGGCGAGGCCGCCGGACGCGACGTGGTCCAGCTGTACGCCAGCGCGGGGAACCCCGATCAGGCCCGTCCGGTCGAAGAGCTCGTCGGGTTCGAGCGCGTCGCCCTCGATCCGGGCGAGACCGCGCGCGTCGCCTTCGAGGTCGACGCCACCCAGCTCGCGTACCACGACCGCGACATGGACCTCGCCGTCGAAAGCGGCCCCTACGAGTTCCGCGTCGGCCACTCCGCCGCGGCGATCGCTGACACTGCGACGTTCGAGGTCACGTGGACGAAGGAGGTTCCCGAAAACGGACGGACGTACTTCACTGAGACGCAGGTCGACACCGACACGTAATCCGGAGGGTCGACACCGACACGTGATCCGGGAGGGGCGCGGACGACGCGTCACTCGGTAGGACGCTGACGATGCGTGACTCGGGACGTGGTTCGAGGGACCGTCAGACGGTGACGGTGTCGTTGACCAGCTGTCCGATCGCTTCGATGTCGATCGCGATCTGGTCGCCCTCGGCGAGCGTGAACGATTCCGGCGGGACCAAGGCGGTGCCGGTCAGGAGGATGACGGTCTCCGGGAGGTCGTTGTGCCGCCGGAGGTACGAGACGAGCTTCTCGCAGGTGGTCGCCATTTCGCTCGTCGACGTCGAGTCCTCGAAGACGATCTCGTCGTCGCGCTCGATGGTGAGCGTCATCTCGAGGTCGTGGGGGTCGTCGATGACTCCCGGGGTCGCCACGCACGGCCCGACCGCGCAGCACCTGTCGTACACCTTCGCCTGCGGGAGGTACAGCGGGTTCTCACCTTCGATGGACCGGCTCGACACGTCGTTGCCGATCGTGTACCCGACGACCTCCTCGTGGTGGAGCACGACGCCGAGCTCCGGCTCCGGCACGTCCCACGTGGAGTCGCCGCGGATCCCGACGGCGTCGTTGGGGCCGACCGTCCGCGACGGCGTCGCCTTCAGGAACAGCTCCGGTCGCTCGCTGTCGTAGACGTCGATATACACCTCGGGTTTGCCGCTCTCGGCCTCGCGCGCCTGTTCGCTGATCTGGTACGTGACGCCCGCGGCCCACACCTCGTCGGGAGTCACCGGCAGGAGCACGTCGTCGAGATCGAGGTCCACCCGATCCGCGTCGGGGATCCGGTCGCGAGCGATGGCGTCGACGGACTTGTCACACGCGTTCGCGGCGCGGGCGAGCTGCGAGAACGACCCGAGGTCGTCGGACGCCGCCGACAGGTCGTACGCGTCACCGTCGGCGACGACGACGAGCGAGTCGGACCCCACGCTGTGCTTTCCGCCGGGGAGTCGATAATACCGCATACCCGAGAATGACCGGACGCCATTAAAAGAGTATCGCTGACGCACACGACGTGAGCCGATCGCTCCGATTCGGAGCCGCACCGCTGGTCGGTGCGTTCGCCGGCTCCGGGGCGTACCGGTCAGTCTCAGGAGGTTGAAAAGAATCGACGATTGTATATCGGATGTCTCAGAATGGTAGCGTGCCCATGGAAGTTACTGAAGTCGAGACGTACGTCGTCGACGCCGACTGGCGCAACTGGTTCTTCGTTCGGGTGAAGACCGACGAGGGGATCACCGGGGTCGGCGAGGCCCTCGGCGCTGAGGGGCTCACCACCGTCCTCGAAGAGGTTGCGCAGTCGCACAAACACTACGTCATCGGCGAGGACCCGCTGAACCGCAAGAAGATCAACCGCCGGCTCACCCGGTACCCGTTCGCGTGGCGCGGCGGGAAGCTCATCAACGCGGTCGCGGCGGCCTTCGACATCGCGCTGTGGGACATCGCCGGGAAGTACCACGACGAGCCGGTCTGGAAGCTGCTCGGCGGGAAGGTCCACGACGAGATCCCCGTCTACGCCAACGGCTGGCACATCGGCGAGCGCACCCCCGAAAACTACGCGCACCACGCGAAGAAGGCCGTCGAAGAGCAGGAGTATCCCGCCCTGAAGTGCGACCCCTTCGCCCATTACGAACACTCGCTGACCGACGACCAGATCGGTGAGGTCGCGGAGCTGCTCGAAGCCGTCCGCGACGCCGTCGGCTGGGACGTCGGCATTGCGCTCGACTGTCACGGTCGCTTCACCCGCCGCGGGGCCATCGAGGTCGCGAACGCCTTAGAGGAGTACGATATCATGTTCCTCGAAGAGCCGGTCGAGTTGGAAGACCGCGAGGTGATGGCCGACGTGACGGACAAGGTGAACATGCCCGTCGCGACCGGCGAGCGCATCTACAACAACGAGACGATGGCCGACGTGATCCGGCAGCAGGCCTGCGACATCATCCAGCCCGACGTCACCAACTACGGCAGCCTCCAGGAGGCGCAACACGCCGCGGCGATGGCCAAGAACCGGTACATGACCATCGCGCCGCACAACCCCAACGCGGGCGTCTCGACGGCCGCGTCGGTCCATCTCTGTGCCGGTCTGGAGAATCTCGAAGTGCTCGAACACATGAGCCGCGACGTGCCGTGGGGCGAGGAGGTCGTCGAGACGAGCTTGGAGGTCTCCGACGGGGCCATCGAAGTACCCGACGAGCCCGGACTCGGCGTCGAGTTCAATCCCGAAGCCGCGCGGGAACACCCCGGAGAGCCGAAGGACAGTCACAGTCTCTTCGACGAGGGTGGCGCGCTCAAACGGCCGTAACCCGCCCGTAACCCGCTTATCCGGCGGTCAACACTTGTTCTGTTGACCCACACGTATTTACATGAAGGTGTCTTTGCTCCGCGTATGTCCACGAACTCTTCGAAGCCCCTCGACGGCGTGACCCCAGAGACGGTCTCGCCCGGGGACGTCGACGCGACCGAGATCCGGGCCGCGCTCGAATCGTCGAACCCGCTCGTCCAGCAGCGCGGCGGTCGACGTCTGC
>NZ_CBVY010000002.1:299522-301607 GCF_000513435.1 Halorubrum sp. AJ67
GGGCGACAGCAACTCACCGATCGCGTTGCGCGCGATCGCCACGCTCGATGCCGTCGTCGACGCCGACCCGACGGCTCTCGACGGGCGTCTCGGGGCCGTCGCGAGCGCCGCCGGCGCGGACGTCGTCGACGTCCAGTTGACCGCGGCGTCGCTGCTCGGGAAGGTCGTCGTCAACCATCCTGACCTCGTTGCGCCGCACGTCCGCACGCTGGTTTCCGGAGTACAGGCCACCGAGCCGGCCGAGTTTGCGGATATCGGAGAGTTCGTCGACCATCCCGGCACTCTGGAGACGATCGCGGAGCACGAACGCGGGGAGCGCGAGCGACGCGCTTCCGCGCGGCGCATGCTCGTCAACGTCGCGGTCGCGGTCACCGAGACGACGCCGGAATCCGCGTTCGACGCCGTCGACCCGCTCGCGGCGCTCCTCGACGACGACGATCCTGAGATCGTTGGCGGTGCCGTCGACGCGCTCGGCGAACTGGCGGCGGCCGACCCGGAGGTCGTCGCGCCCGCCGTCGACCGGCTTCGGGACTGTCTCGACCACTACGACCGGTCCGTTCGTGCGCGCTCGATACGGGCGCTCGGTCGCCGCGGAGACCCCGACGTGGTCGACGAGTTGCGTACGGTCGCCGCCGAGGACGACGACGAGACGGTCCGAGAACTGGCCGAGGAGACCGTTACGTTCCTCGCCGGCCCGTGACTCACTGGGTCACTCGCCCATCTCGCGCTTCGTACAGTACCAGTACGTCGACGCAAAGGCGACGAACCCCCCGACGACGAGCACGGCGTCGATAACGAGAATCGGCCACGCGTCGTCGCCGGGACGGACGAAGACCGCGGAGAACGCGAGCAACAGTCCGCACGCGATGAGGACGGCGAGAGCGACCTTCATCTGGCGGCGGTGCGCGCAGACGAGGTCGAGCAGCGTCGATGTCTTCGACATGGTGCGAGGGTGGCGGACGGACATGAAAAACCCAGCGGTGAGCGGGGCGATTCGACGGCGCTGGCCGGCGATCAGTCCTCGTCGTCACCGGGCACGCGGCCGCGCTCGTCGGGGATGCCCGCGTGGTCGTAGAAGTACGCCGTGAGCACGTCCCGCCAGCGCGCCGCCTGCGCGACCTGTTCGTCGAAGCGCTCGGCGACGTGCCGGAAGCGCCGCTCGTCGATCTGTCCGTCGAGGGACTCCCACAGGTCGCGGAGCCGTCGCGCTTCCTCGACGCCCGCGAAGCAGTTGTCGTAGAGCCGCTGGACGACCGTCGTGCCGTCCGCGAGTTCGTGCTCCCACGGGACGTGGTGGAAGAACAGGAGGAACTCTTCCGGGCACGTCTCGACGTCAGCGAACCGCTCGGCCACCGGGTCGGTGTACTGCTCGGCGTAGCCGCTGCCGGTGTCCGGTGCGGTCGACGCCGACGCCGTCCTCGCTTACCCCGTGGTAGCCGGGCCACTCCCCCGGAGACGGGTAGTAGTGGTTCTCTAAGTACTCCTCGCCGTTGTGCATCATGTGTAGCAGGCCGAGCCCGCCCGTCTCGTAGTCGACGGAGGCCTCCCACGACGACAGCAGAATCTCGGTGACCGTGTCGACCACCGCCTCGTCGGTGCCGAACGTCTGCTCGACCCACTCCTCGGTCACTGCGCTCGCGTCCGCATCGGGGTTCCAAGCGATACGCCCGAACGCGTAGAGGTTCGCCTGCGCGAGGTAGTGCCCGGTCCAGCTGTGGTCCTCGCCGACGTTTCCGACGCCGACGATCCCCTCGCCGTCGCCGCGGAACTGCGCGCCCACGGGCGACCCCTCGCCGTCGGCGTACGTGTCGAACTCCAAGATTTCCTTCCACATCGGTAGGTGGTAGGTCACGTGGACCCCCTGACCGGTGTACTCCTGAGTGACTTGGAGTTCGAGCCCGAGATCCGTCTCGGACATCGCGCCGAACAGCGTCGACGCCGGCTCGCGGGGCTGAAAGTCGATCGGGCCGTTCTTCACCTGAACGGTGACGTTGTCCGCGAACTCGCCGTCCAGTGGTTCGAACGTCTTGTAGGCCTGAACCGCGCGGTCCTCGTGGGAGCCGTAGACGAACGCCCGCCACCAGA
>NZ_CBVY010000002.1:301837-316248 GCF_000513435.1 Halorubrum sp. AJ67
CGATGGCGTTCGCACCG
Organism: Halorubrum sp. AJ67; assembly: GCF_000513435.1. NCBI lineage: Archaea > Methanobacteriati > Methanobacteriota > Halobacteria > Halobacteriales > Haloferacaceae > Halorubrum > Halorubrum sp. AJ67. Next base: position 301,855 of record NZ_CBVY010000002.1, read on the forward strand.
TCGACGTGGTCGCGGCCGTAGTCGTGGGGACCGGGCTGGCCCTCCGAGTCGGCCTTCACGAGGAACCCGCCGAAGTCCGGGATCAGGTCGTATATCTCGTCGGCCTTTCGCCGCCACCACTCGCGGACACCGTCGTCGAGCGGATCGGCGGTGTCGAGGTCGCCGACCAGCATCGGTGCCGCGAAGTTCACCGAGAGGTACGTCCGAATTCCGTACCGCCGGAACACCGACGCCAGCCCGGTGAGGTCTTCGAGGCGTTTGGATTCGAGGAGCTGCCACCCCTCGAACGCGTCGAAGGCGGCGTTGGCGCTCCCGCGGTCGGGCTTGATCGTGTTGACGTTGTTGAGCACGATGCCGTTGACCCCCACCGACGCGAGCAGGCGGGCGTAGTCCTCGTAGCGGTCTCGGAGGTCGGGCAGCCGCTCCCAGTCGAAGACCGACTCGCCGCCGTACCCGCGCTCGACCGACCGGTGGAACGGCGTGTCCCACTGGTCGATCACGCGGTGTGCGGACGCCGGCTCCTCGCGGACGTCGAGGTCGTCGATCGGTTCCCGGGTACGCAGCAGGCGGAGGAGGTGGAAGGTCCCGTAGACGAGCCCCCGGTCGGTCGGCGCGGTGACGACGATACAGTCAGCGCCGTTCCACGTCACCGAGCGCACGAGGTATCCGCCGTCATCGAGGCTGTTGACGTCCTCGGGGGGAACCGAGTCGGCGATCATCGCCATGTCGTCCGGCGTGCCGACGGCGAGGAACCCGTCGACCGTCGTCGGCGGGTGTTGCCAGAGGTGCGGCTCCCGATCGAGAAGCGACGGGATCGCCCGACGGAGTTCGTCACGGACGGCGCTACACTCCGGCGACTTCTCTGAGACGTATACGTGACTCACTCGGGCACGATACGCCTCTCGACGCCCGCCGACCTCAATATCATCGTACCTGAGCCAGCAGTCGTCGTAGTGATCCATTATCGTAAGCTGAACATTCGGCGGACATAATGGTAGTGGTCGGGCACGTTCTCAGGCAGGGTACACTCGGATCTGTGGCGCTATTGCTCCTCGACGACGCGGAGTCCGCGGGTCTATTTTGGAGATAGAACGTCTCAAACGGGTCTCAATGTGTATAATATTCTTCCCCAATGTTTATGCCCTATTACGTTAACAGTAGCTACGCTATGGCAGCTAATCACGAGGGGGACCCCTACGACCAAGCGGTGAGTCGACGAAAGATAGTCTCTGTCGCCGGGGCGTCCGGCCTCGCCGCGCTCGCCGGCTGTAGCGGCGGCGGCGGTGACGGCGGAGATACCGGAGAGACATCGGGCAACACGGACAGCGGCGACTCGATCTATGACGCCACGTACAACGACGCGTACAACGGCAACCCGGCCGACCTCCACTTCAACACCTCGGCGGTCCAGAACTATCGGTGGCCGGCCGGAAGAGCGGTGTTCGCGCCGTTCCTGAAGTACTCGTTCAACGAGGACGAGTTCCTGCTCGGTGCCCTCGAAAACCTCGAAATCGAGAGCGAGGAAGTCACGCTCACCTTTCGCGAGGATCTCTCGTGGGACAACGGTGACGACTGGACGACCGAAGACCTCGACGTCCAGCTCCAGCTCGCGGAGAAGACCGGGAGCTCGATCTGGGGGTACCTCGACGACTACGAGATCGTCGACGACAATACGGCACGCCTTCTCCTGTCCGGCGAGACGAACCCGCGTATCATCCAGTTCGAACTCACGAACTTCCTCGTGGACGTGAAGGCCGAAACCCACGAGCAGTTCCTCGATCAAGACGCTCAGGAGTTCCTCCGGTGGGCGTGGGAGGACCCGGTCGCGAGCGGCATGTGGTCGTTCGTCAGCAAGGACCAGCAGGCGTTCGAGTTCGAGCGCAACCCCGAGTTCTACAACGCCGACAACATCAATTTCCGGCGGCATCTCATCGAGAACACCGGCGGGGCCGACGCGCAGTATCAGGCGCTTATCGCCGGCGACCACATCGACGGCGCGATGAGCGCGTTCGCGCCGCCGGAGATCGTCGAGCAGTTCGCCGACAACGTCGTCGAGGTCAACATCCCCGCGAAGTGGGGATACGGCATCGTGTTCAACCACGACGACCAGCACTTCGGAAAGCGAGAAGTGCGACAGGCGACTGCTCACGTCATCAACCGCCAGTCGCTCGTCGAGAACGCGGGTCCGCGGTCGAAGTTCGTGGCACCGGTCCCGTGCGGTATCGCGCCGGAGGATCAGGAGTACTGGCTCGACGACTGGCAGGAGGACTTCGAGACGTACGGGGCCGACGCGAGCCAGACCGAGGAAGCAACGCAGCTGCTCGAAGACGCCGGCTACAGTAAGTCGGACGGGACTTGGCAGGACGAGAACGGGAATACCATCAGCGGGGACTACTACTCGCCGGCGGGCTGGAACGACTGGACGACCATGACGCAGACGGTCGTCAGTCAGCTCAACGACTTCGGGTTCGACTTCTCGATCAGTACCCTGCCGACCAACGACTGGTTCACGCAGTACTCCGACAGCGACTTCGCGATGAGCAGCCTCTACTGGCTGCCCGGAGGGTCGCGCTCGGCGTTCCCGTACTTCCCGCTGCGGTACCAGCTCTGGGAGCCGGAGATCGGCGGCGGTCACAACTACCGTGGGCCCGCTCAGTCCGAGCAGACGATCCCCGGTCCGGACGGCGGCGAAATGACTCTCACGCCGCTCGACGAGGTCGATCAGATCGCCCAGCAGCCCGACGACGAGTCGTCCCGCGAGTACGTCCAGCGCGCCGCTTGGCACAACCACATCGAGCTGCCGTTCCTCGGACTGGTGTCCAAGTACGAGCAGTCGTGGACGACCGACGACGAGTGGACCGTCGCGAGCGAGGACAGCGTCAACCGCCAGGTCAAATGGCCGCAGTTCTGGTGGCCGCACGAAGGCGAACTCCAGTATCGGGGCTGAGCCAAGCCGATAGTCTCTGCTAACATTTGCCAACATGAACTACTACCTCAAACGGACGCTCCGCATCCCCGCGACCATTCTCGCGGTCGCAACGCTCACGTTCGGGCTGATCCGACTGCTCCCCGGCGGGCCGTTCACCCAGTTGCGGATCTCGCTACTCCAGCGGGGGGTTCCGGCCGAACAGGTCAACGCACGCATCGAGGCGTTACAGAACATCCGCCCGGACGCGCCGCTCTGGCAGCAGTACATCGACTACATCGTCGGCATTTTACAGCTGGATTTCGGGCAGTCCATCTCGTTGAACGAGCCCGTCGCGGCGGTAGTGGCTCGCGCGCTTCCGTGGACGGTCTTCCTCGTCGTGACGTCGACCATCCTCATGTTCGCCATCGGCGTCAGTATCGGGGCCCTTCAGGCGTACTGGGAGGGGTCGCCGTTCGACAAGGGCACCACCGGCGTGTCCATCTTCCTGATGTCGATCCCGTACTACATCTTCGCCGTACTCGGCGTGTTCATCCTCGCGTACCAGCTCGGCTGGTTCCCGACGGGGAGCGCGTCAGCGCGCAGCGTCGAGGCGGGCTTCTCGGTCCCCTACATCCGAAGCGTCCTCTACCACGCGGCGTTACCGATCGCATCGTTCACGATCGGAGGAATCGGATCGAGAGCGCTCAACATGCGCGGTAACAGCATTCAAGTGCTCGGCGAGGAGTTCGTCGAGGTCGCCAGATTGCGCGGCCTCTCGGACAGCCGCATCGCGACCAGCTACGTCGCGAAGAACGCCATCCTCCCGATGTACACGGGCCTGCTTCTCCAGTTCGGGTTCCGGCTCGGCGGGACCGTCGTCCTCGAAGACATCTTCGCGTACCCGGGACTCGGCTACTACCTCATCGACTCCCTCAACGCGAACGATTACCCCCTCATGATGGGCTGTTTCCTCGTGATCACGGTGACGCTCGTCGTCGCCGTCTACATCGCCGACCTGACGTACGGCCTCATCGACCCGCGCATCAGCGCAGGTGATTCGAATGCCTACTGACGCGAACGACGACGCGACATCCGCCGAGCTCGGCTGGCGCGCGGAGGCCTCCACCGAGGAGATCAGCCGTCGCGACCGGTTCGCGGAGTTTTATCGGCGATCGATCCGCGAGCCCGCGGTCGTCGCGTGGTCGGACGGTCGAACTCGCGCGGGCATCGTCATCCTGAGCGGCTACCTGCTGATGGCGCTCGTAGACGTGTTCGGTCTCTGGCGGGACGCCAGTCCGAACCAGTCCTCCGAGCGGCTCCTGTTGCCGTTCCAGTCGCTCCAGTACCCGCTCGGGACGACCCAGTCCGGGACCGACCTGCTGGCGCTCATCATCGACTCGACGCCGTTCATCCTGCTGATGGTACTGGCAGGAGGGGTCTGGGCGACCGGCCTCGCGCTGTTCGTCGGCACCGTCTCGGGGTACAAGGGCGGCCGCGTCGACACCGTCATCACGTCGATATCCGACTTCTTCATGGCGATTCCGGGGCTACCGTTGGTCATCGTGCTCGCGATCGCAATCAACCCGCAGAACCCCTTGCTGCTCGGCGTCATCCTCACGATCAACTACTGGGCGGGGCTCGGTCGCTCGATACGCTCGCAGGTCCTCTCGATCCGCGAGGAGAGCTACGTCGAGGCCTCCCGCACGATGGGGACGGGTACCTTCCGTATCATCCGGAAGGACGTCCTCCCGAACATCATGCCGTACGTGATGGTGAACTTCGTGCTCGCGGCCCGGTACACGATCTTCGCGTCCGTCGGCCTGTACTTCATCGGCGTGTTGCCGTACAGCGGGCAGAACTGGGGCGTCACGCTGAACAACGCGTACAGCCAAGGTGGACTGTTCACGCTGGACGCGGTCCACTGGCTCATGGTGCCGATGGTCGCCATCGTCGGCCTGTCGTTCGGACTCATCCTCCTGAGCCAGGGGATGGACCGCATCTTCAACCCCCGGGTGCGGACGCGCCTCTCCGGGGAGTCCGAATCGATCGAGGAACCGGACGAGGAGACGACCACGGGGCCGATCTAAATGGCTACTGAAAACGCACTTTCGACGCCGTCGACCGACGACGCCGTCGAGGATCCGATCATCGAAGTACAGGACACGAACGTCACGTTCAACGACGGGCGCACGTACGTCCTCGACGACGCGAACGTCAGCATCGAGCGCCACGAGGTACTCGGCATCGTGGGGGAGAGCGGCAGCGGGAAGTCGATGTTCGCCTCCGCGCTCATGGACTCCATCCCGGATCCGGGCGTTCTCAGCGGGAAGATCCACTACCACCCCGAGGACGGCGAGACGGTCGACGTCCTCGAACTGAGCGACGAGGAGCTCCGCCAGTTCCGCTGGGAGACGGTCTCGATGGTCTTCCAGGGTGCGATGAGCTCGTTCAACCCGACGATGAAGGTCGGTGCGCACTTCGAGGAGACGCTGAAGGCCCATGACAAGAACGTCTCGGAGGGCATGGAGTTCGCGGCCGAACTCCTCGAAAATCTCTACCTTGAACCCGACCGCGTGCTCGGGTCGTACCCGCACGAGCTCTCGGGCGGGATGCAACAGCGCGCGCTGATCGCGTTGAGCATGGTGCTCGACCCGGAGGTGCTGGTGATGGACGAGCCGACCGCTGCGCTCGACCTGCTGATGCAGCGGTCCATCCTCACGCTACTCGAAGAGCTCCAAGACGAGTACGATCTGACGATCGCCTTTATCACACACGATCTCCCGCTGATCGCGTCGCTCGCCGATCGGATGGCGATCATCTACGCGTTCCAGTTCGCGGAGATCGGCCCGCGAAACGACATCATCCAGCGGTCCGCACACCCGTACACGAGAGCGCTGTTGAACGCGACGCCGAACCTCGACGCGCCGCTGTCCGAGATGAAGCCCATCGAGGGAGAGGGGCCAGCGCCGATCAACGTCCCGTCGGGGTGTCGGTTCCATCCCCGGTGTCCGCTGGCGACCGAGGAGTGTCGGACTGACGATCCGCCGCTGGTCTCCCACGAGGGGACCGACCACCGGTCGGCCTGCCACCACTGGGACGAGGCCCGCGAGGAGATCCCCCTCAACTTCGGGGAGGACAGCCTCGACGTCGAAGCCGTCGAGTCCCCCGGCGACAGCGAGTCCGGCGCTCGGAGGAGAGTCAGCGACGAACCGCCGCTGCTGTCGCTGGACGACGTCGAGGTCCACTTCGAGGAGGAACAGGGGTTCGTCGAGGGGCTGTTCAACGACTCTCGGGTCGTGCGCGCGGTCGACGGCGTCGACCTCGACATCGAGGAACAGGACCTCGTCTGCCTGCTCGGCGAGAGCGGCTGCGGGAAGACGACGCTCGGGAAGACGATGATCGGCCTCCAAGAGCCGACCGGCGGCTCCGTGAAGTTCCGCGGGCAAGACGTCTGGGAGGCGAAATCCGGCGGCGGGGAGATCCCGTACGACGACATCCGGTCGTCGCTCCAGATCATCCATCAGGACCCGGGGAGCGCGCTCAACCCCAACCGCCGAATCGTCGATATCCTCGCGGAGGCGCTCCGGCACACCCATCCCGACAGCGACCGCGGGGAGCGGCGCGCCCGGATGGTCTCGCTGCTCGAACGCGTGGGGATGACGCCGGCGGACGACTTCCTCGACCGGTACCCCCATCAGCTCTCTGGCGGCGAGAAGCAGCGCGTCGCGCTGGCGCGCGCGCTGCTGATGAACCCGGAGGCGATCCTCGCCGACGAGGCCATCAGCGCGGTCGACGTCTCGCTGCGCATCGAGATCATGGACCTCATGCTGGAGCTCCAGACCGAGTTCGAGACGTCGTTCCTGTTCATCTCCCACGACCTCTCGAACGCGCGGTATTTCGCCGAACACGGGGACGGCCGCATCGCCGTGATGTACCTCGGGGAGATCGTCGAGATCGCGTCCGCGGAGCGACTCATCCACGATCCGCGCCATCCCTACACCGAGGTGCTTCGGTGGGCGACGCCGAACCTCGACCTCGACGAGATGGACGACTCCGGGCCGCCGCTCCGCGAGGTCGACGTGCCCGATCCCGTCGACCCGCCGTCGGGCTGTCGGTTCCACACGCGGTGTCCGGTCGCTCGCGAGGCGTGCCGCGAGGAGAAGCCGAGCCTCCGGGATGTCGACGACGCCGACGGCAAGGCGGCGTGCTTCCGCGAGGACCCGAACCACCGCTACTGGAACAGCGAGCCCCTCGACGGCGCTGAGGAGGATCCGAGCGTGATGAAGTAGCGCGTCCGGAACGCGACGCGCTCGCTTCGCCCGAGAGCCTCCCGCCGTTCTCGACTCCGGGCGACAACAGGATTATTACCCGCACGCCGTAACGGCAATCCATGACACGGTACGTCCCAGACTGCGACGACGGGCGGCTGACCCTCGTCTCGGAGGCGGGCGACGATCGCGTCGATATCGGCACGATCGACGACGTGATTACGGCGATCGGCGACTCGACGCACTCGATCGAGTACGACCAGAAACAGCGGACCCAGCCGTGGCTCGACACGGACGACGGAACGCTAGCGATCGACGTCCGCGAGGCGGTGACGACGCTGCCTCACACCGACGAGACCGTCGACGAGCTCCGCGAGTACGACATGAGCACGGAGCGCTACGGACTCCCGCTCCGGACCGTCAAGTTCGCAAACGAACTGTTGGATATTCTGGACGCGCAGGGAACGGCGGATCCCGCGTAGCTCACACCCGAACGGTGTCCCCGGTCTCCGCGGCGTCGTAGATCGCTTCGAGGGTTCGCATATCGACGAGCGCGTGGTCGCCGTCGGGGCCGATGGGGGCCTCGCGAAGCACGCGGTCGGCGAAGTAGTCGAACTCCTCGGTCATCTCGTCTCGCATCACGTCCTGCCGGCCGTCGGCGACCTCCAAGCGTCGCCCGTCCCTGTGGAGTCGGAGCGTCTGTTCGGGCTGTCCGAGGAAAGCCGGTTCGAGAATCAGTTCGCCGTCAGTGCCGACGACGCGGAGGTGACCCGTGTACGCGGCGTGTTGGCCGGCGGTACAGGCCGCCTGGGTCCCGTCGTCGAACCGAACGGTGAACGCGGCGTGTTGGTCGGGCACGTCGCGGAACGCCTCGTCGACGGACCGCATCTGGGCGGTCACGCTGACGGGGTCGGCGTCGAGGACGAAGCGCGCGGTGTTGAGCGGATAAATCCCGAGATCCATCACGCTCGCTCCGTATCCGACGAGGTCCGGGTCGAGACGCCACTGCTCGGCGTCGCCGGAGACCGTTTCGAGCATCTGCTGGCTCATGCTCCCGTGAACTCCCACGGGGTCGCCGATGGCCCCCTCCGCGATCAGTTCGCGCATCCGCCGGACCTGCGGGTCGGTCTGCATCCGATAGGCGACCATCAGCGGGACGTCTTCGGTGGCCTCGACGAGCCGTTCGGCGCGTTCGCGGGTCGCCTCTACGGGCTTTTCACAGAGGACCGCCTTCCCGTGTTCCGCCGCGGCTTCGGCGTACGGGAGGTGTAGCGCGTTCGGCGTACAGACGTACACCGCGTCGTACTCGTCGGTCGCTTCCCCGTCCGTGAACTCCTCGTAGGTGAGTGCGGTCTCGACTGACGGAATCCCCTCGCCGGCCGCGGTCGCCTTCTTGCGGCTACTGCTGACGAGGACGGTCGTCTCACAGAACTCCGCGTCTTCGACCGCGGGAATCGCCTGCTCGCGGGTCCACCACCCGAGACTGATCATCGCGACGCGGAGCGTCCCGGACTCCAACTGCTGCCAGTCTCGATCCCTCACGCTCGCAAGGTAGTCGGAAGCGGACATGGCAGCACGTTCACGGCGATTGAGAAAAGTGTATTGGACGACGCACGCCGCTGCGCGAGAACGGAATTCCTCCGTTCAGCTGACACCCGCCGACCCGTTAGAACCGTAAGAATAGTATGGGTCAACCACGCACATGGAAACGTGCCAGAGCTTAATCATAACTACGTCGGCGGAGAGTGGACCTCCTCGGAGACGGGAGAGACGTTCGACGTTCACAATCCCGCAGCCCCCGACGAGACGGTAGCGAGCTACCAGCAGTCCAGCGCGGCGGACGCCGCCGAAGCGGTCGAGGCGGCGGCCGCCGCACAGGACGAGTGGGGGGACACGCCCGGTCCGGAGCGCGGACGGATTCTCCGGCGGGCGGGGACGAGCCTCGCCGATCGGAAAGACGAGATCACCGAACTGCTCGTCGAGGAGGAGGGGAAGGCCCGTCCCGAGGCGGCCGGCGAGGTACAGCGCGCGATAGACATCTTCCACTACTTCGCGGGGAAGGCCTCGGACCTCGGCGGGACGGTGAAAGGGTCGAGCAGCCGTGACACGACGCTGTACACGCGCAAGGAGCCGGTCGGCGTCGCGGCGCTGATCACGCCGTGGAACTACCCCATCGCCATCCCCGTGTGGAAGCTCGCTCCCGCCCTCGCGGCGGGCAACTCGGTGGTCATCAAACCGGCGAGCGCCGCTCCGGGCGTCGTCCTCGCGGTCACGGAGGCCTTAGACGAGGCCGGGCTCCCCGACGGCGTGCTCAACGTCGTCACCGGGCCGGGCAGCTCGGTTGGTAGCGAGTTCATCACGAGCGAGGGGACCGACGTGGTCTCTTTCACCGGCAGCGGGCAGGTCGGCGAGATGGTCTACGATCAGGCCACGGACGCCGGGAAACGGGTCCAGACGGAGATGGGCGGGAAGAACCCGACGCTGGTCGCCGACTCGGCCGATCCCGCGGAGGCGGCCGAGATCGTCGCGACCGGCGGCTTCGGCACGACCGGTCAGTCGTGTACGGCGTGTTCCCGCGCTATCGTCCACGAGGACGTGTACGACGAGTTCGTCGACGAGCTCGTCGCCGCCGCCGAGGCCATCGACATCGGCCCGGGGCTGGACCACGAGATGGGCCCGCAGGTCAGCGCCGACGAGCTGGAGTCGACGCTGGAGTACGTCGACATCGCCCGCGACGAGGGCGCGACGGTCGCGGCGGGGGGCGGGCAGCCGACCGGCGACGCGGTCGAGACCGGCCACTTCGTCGAGCCGACCGTCCTGACCGACGTCGACAACGACGACACGATCGCCTGCGAAGAGGTGTTCGGCCCGGTGATCGCCGTCATCGAGGTCAGCGACTTCGACGAGGGGCTTCACGTCGCCAACGACGTGGAGTACGGGCTCTCGGCCAGCGTGGTCACCGACGACCACACCGAAGCCAAGCGGTTCATCGACGACGCGGAGGCGGGCGTCGTGAAGGTCAACGAGAAGACCACGGGGCTCGAACTCCACGTTCCCTTCGGCGGGTTCAAGCGCTCCTCGTCGGAGACCTGGCGCGAACAGGGCGACGAGGGGTTAGAGTTCTACACGATCGAGAAGACCGTCTACGACAACTACTGAACCGATCGTGTCCGTCTCGCAGGCACCGTCCGATAGATAACCGGCCTCGTTTGTCCCATTTCCGGCCGGTTCCCTTTCGAGAGACGAGTTTTATACGGGACGGGTTCGTGAAGACAGCCATGGAGGACGCATTCGTAGCCATCGACGACCCGGACCACAGCAGCGACTTGCTCCGAGAAGCCGCCGCGTACGCCGTCGGGGCGGACGCCGAACTGGTGTTGTACTTCCCGCTGACGCCGGAGGAGTTCGAGGAGTCACAGGAGTCGCTCGACAAGATCGGACGTGTGGAACACAAAGACTACGGCGACGAGGACGCACAGACCGTCGCAAAGCAGTTCGTCGACGACATCGCGCGCGAGCCGCTCGCCGACTTCGACGTCGAGTACAGCGTCGTCACGGACGTGACCGAGGAGATAGACGCGGGTCGCATCATCGAGCTCGCGGAGGAGCGCGGCTGTGACCACGTGTACACGACGGGACGAAGACGGTCTCCGACCGGAAAAGCGATGTTCGGCGACACCACCCAACAGCTCATCCTCAACTTCTCCGGATTCGTCACCGTCCGCACGAACTGACCGGAGACGCACGGTGTCGAGGGCGGCCGTCGGGAGGGTTCGTCCGGCGATATCGCTCCCACTCTCGTCTGTGTTCCGATTCCCGATTACCTCACATTACCTTGCGGGGAACCGCCTCTGCGGTTCCCGTTTCCGCGCCCCTTGCCCCCGCCGTTTCCGGGCGGGGACAGTTCGACGACGACGGTCTCGGTCTCGTCGTCGACGGTCGCCTCGACCGTCTCCGAGAGCGCGCCCTTCTCGGCCGTGATTCGGTACTCGCCTTTGAATCCTCCCGTGGCGTACGTCCCATCGCCGTCGGTCTCGCCGGACTCCTCGGTCCACCACTCTCCGAAGACGAGGTCGAAGTACTGCTCGCCGTTCTCTCGGAGCGTCCAGTCGGAATCGAAGTACGCGCCGGTCGGCCGCCAGTGGTCGTCTTCCCAGAACCCCCACGAGAGGACGCCCTCGACCGCCTCCTTGCTGAACGCCATCGTCAGGAAATCCCGCGTGTAGTCCGTCTGTACCGCGACGTCCTGTGCGTTCCGGCGGTCGAATATCTCGATGTCGAACTCCGTAATCAGCAACGGGAGTCCGAACTCCGCGAACTGGTCGAAGCCGGCTTCCATGTCCGCGATATCGAGTATCTGATTGTACTGCTGCTGGTGGTGGCCCATGAACCCGATACCGTCGATCGGGTAGTCGTTCTCGACGAGGTGTTCGATGTAGTCGAGATACTGATCGCGCTGCCACTGGCCACCGATAGCCCCCATCTCGTTGGTGTACAGCTCGGTGTCCGTGACGTCGTCGGCCGCCTGCCACCACTCGTCGACGGCCTCCCAGCCGAGGTCGGGGTCGTCCCGGAAGTTGGACTGCCAGACGGGGTGGTTGTGTACGTCCCACTCCGTGACCTCGCCCTCGAACTCGGCGGCGTGTTCGGCGATCTTCTCGGTGATCTCCGCCTGAATCTCCTCGGCGGACTTCTCCTCTGCGTCTTGGATGTTCATCCCGCCGCCGCCGTCAGTCTGGTACTCCTCCCAGAGGAGGTAGTGGCCGCGAGTCGGAACATCACGCTCGTTCAGCCAGTCGAGGGTCGCCCGAATGTCTTCCCTATCCATGTCCCATTCGCCCTCCCACGCGGGGAACTTGAGGCCGTTCTCGACGACGGCCTTGTTGAAGTTCTCGCTGAACGTCTCCCGATAGATCCGGTCGTCTTCGCTGTCGCCGGTGACGTGTTCGACCGAGACGGCGCTCCCGAAGTCGAACTGGTGTTCGACCATCTCGACATTGACGGACGCCCCGTTCATGGGCTGGCCGCCGGGGTTCCGTACCTCGACCTCGATGTCCGTCGTCCGGTGCTCCTCAATGCGTGCTTGGGCATCCTCGCGCCAGTCGGCGTCCGGACTCCGGCCGTCGTAGTGGTACGGCGGGAGCGTGCCGAGTCCGACACCGGTGTCGGCGTAGTCGAGGAGTGCGACGCCGCCGACCTCGATGGTCTGCTCCGCGGAGCCGACCTGCAGTTCCAGCGCGAGGGTGTCGCCGGCGGCGGGCGCGTCACCGACCTCGACGGGGAAGAAGTACCGCAGCCACTCCTCGGAGGCGTCGACGTTGTCGCCCCGCTGGACGAAGTTCTCGCCGACCGGCTGCCCGTCGGCATCAAGGTATCCGAACCGCGCGCTCGCTTCGGCACCGTCGTCGCTACGGATCCACGCGACACCGAGAAGCCGGTCGCCGGGTTCGATGCTGTGTTCGGTCACCGGTCCGCGGTACGCGACCGCCGTCGAGTCGTCCGTCTCGGGGACGTCGAGGCGTTCTGCTCGCGTGTGTGGGACGCTGTCGCTGTCCACGTCGAAGGCTGTCGCCGAACCGCCGCCGACCAGCGAGAAGGCGTCGGTTGCTTCCGCTTCGGTGGAGCCGTAGACGTACGACCCCTCGGGGAGTTGTTTTTGCTGTCTGCTCGATGCCGTGAGTTCCGCCTGTAGCGCCTCGCGGTAGCTCGCGTCCGCGTCGGCGGCTTGGGCCGCGGTGGGTCTCGCGGCCGCCGCGACACCGAACGCGCCGAGCGCTTTCAGAACGGTTCGTCGACTGCTCTTGCGGCTAGTGCTAGGTTCTCTCATGGAGTGTGATCACTCCATTCACACTAACGGAGTACTATTATTTAATTATTAATGCTATTATTCTATGCCGTTGCCCGCGTAATTCTCACTCGGTATCGGAGCAGATACAACGGTCGCGACCGGTGTGAAGCGACCGCGCTCCGACAGTATCATACCGTTGACCGCTGATGGCGTGTATATGAAATCGCCGGCGTATCCGTCCGTCTCGTTACACAACGTTACGGAGACCGTTCCAGCGGAGTGGACCGAGGAGGGGGAACGCCTCTGTCGGGTCCCCGCGGCGGTCGGCGCGGAGCTAAACGAAACGGCCCGCGAGCGCGTCCGGTGCCCGACGGGGAGCGAGATCCGCTTCGTTCCGGGGAGTGACGACACCGACGTCGAGGTGACCGTCTCGGCCGCCGAGGAGACGCACGTGCGGGTCTTCTGGGGTGTCTTCCAGCCGTGGGAACCGACCGAGATCGGGCCGGAGCCCGAAACGCTGACGCTCGGCGTTCCGGACCGCCTCGCGGACCTTTCGCCGGGGACGCGGGCCGGTCGCTTCGATCGGCGCGTCTGTCGAATCCGCTTCGAACGCCGAACGGGGGTCGCACTTCACGACGTCTCCGGGGCCTGCCGACCACCGCACGAGAGAGAACTGCCCGACACGCGCTATCTCGCGTACGGAACCTCCATCACGGAAGGTGCGGCGGCGTCGGCGCTCCACACCGACTACGTCACTCACGTCGCCCGCCGACTGGGCTACGACGCGCTGAATCTCGGGTGTTCGGGCTCCGCGTACTGCGAGGAAGCGATGGCCGAACACGTCGCCGGCCGCGACGACTGGGACGTCGCGACGCTCGGGCTCTCGGTCAACATGGCCAACACCGGCGGGTTCGCCCCGGAGACGTTCCGCGAGCGCGCCGAGACCTTCGTCGACACCGTCGCCGGCGCACACCCGGACACGCCCGTCGTCTGCGTCACGCTGTTCCCGTATCACGACGACCTCACGGCCGCCGGCGACGCCGAACACGCCGCGGCGTACCGGACGGCGCTCCGCGAGGTCGCCGCCGCGTCTCCGCACGAGAACCTGTCCGTCGTCGACGGCCCGGACCTCCTCGATCCCACCGGGTTGACCGCTGACCTCCTCCATCCGGGTGACGCCGGGATGTCCACCATCGGAGACCAACTGGCGGAACGCCTCGACGCGGTCGTCGAGTGAGACACGTCTCGGACGTTGGGCCACCGAACGCGGCGTTCCACCACGTATAAATCACCGGCGACGGAACGGTCGCGTATGCCTACAGATAGCATGCCGTCCGTGAGTGTCGAGGGAAAGACCGCCGTTGTCATCGGCGGCACGAGGGGAATCGGCCGCGCCATCGCGCTCGGGTTCGCCGAGGACGGTGCCGACG